>JADGHL010000008.1 GCA_019686135.1 Myxococcaceae bacterium
TCCGCCGGGTGGGTTGGGGAAGGGTTGGGCGCGCTCGAACGCGTGGATCGCTTCCAGGTCGAGGAAGTCGAGCCCGCAGCTCTTGGCGACGTAGACGTCTTTGATGCGGCCCCGCTCGTCGAGGACGACTTGCAGGATCGTGTGGCGATCGCGCGAGCCGTAGATGGAGCCGGTCGGATCGCGCTGGCGCAGCTCGCGGCCCGGATACCAGTTCATCCCGATGCTCTGCTTCACCCGGTTGAAGAAGCTGGCGTACTTCCACTCGCGCGTGTTGAGGAAGGTGCCGTCGCCTTCTTCCACGTCTTCGAGGTGATCGTTCGGCGCGGCGCCGTTCACGCTGTCCAGCACCGACAGCGTCGGCGTGAGGTTCAACAGGCCCGGCGCACCCGAGCGACCCTTCGAGCCGTCTTCTTTGGCCATCGGATCGCCGTCGTGGATCCGCAGCCGGTTGGAGTTGCCGTGGACTTGCGCGCTCTCCATGCGGTTGGCG
Organism: Myxococcaceae bacterium; assembly: GCA_019686135.1. Classification (GTDB taxonomy): domain Bacteria; phylum Myxococcota; class Myxococcia; order Myxococcales; family Myxococcaceae; genus JADGHL01. The sequence goes on from JADGHL010000008.1 coordinate 491, forward strand.
ACTTTGGGACCCATCCCCGGCGTGTCGTCCTTCTGCAGCCGGACCTCGTCCCGCCGTTCGATGTCGGGGACCTCCATCGCCAGCTTCTCGGGCTGTGCGTCGCGCAAAGGCCGGTCGTCGTCGCCGAGCCCGTTGTTGCCCGCCTGTTCGGCGTGATCGCCCCTCCCCGGAGCGGTCTTCTCCGGGACGGTGGACGTCCGGCGCGGCATCGCGTTCCGGTAGTATGCGGTCTGGTCCTTCGCTTTCGTCTCTTTGTTCGTCTTGTTGGACGACTCGGCGAGGTACTTCGCGTTCGGATCCTCCTCGCCGTTGCCCGGAGCCACGTCGACGATCTGGCCGTCGGGGATCTTCTCCGGCTCCGGCTTCTTCTCCTCCGGTTCGGCCTTGACAATCTCGGATGGCTCGGGTGCCTTCTGGTCCCGCGTACGGTCCTCTTCGGGCGGACGTTCGCCGCGGTTCTGCGCCCACTGCTCCGCGGTGATCGTCCGCAGCCCCACCGCCTGAAGATCCCGCGTCGGGGGCCGGACAGGGTTTCTGGGAGCCAGCCAGCCGAGCAGGGCCAGAAGGACCAGCACGCCGAACACGGTCCCGTGTAGCCCGAGCGAGATGACGAGCCCCAGGAGTGCCGGCGGCGTCCGTCTCTGGCGTCGGCGTCTCGGCGAGCTCGGAATCATCGTCGCTGGCACGGCCGGATACTAACGCCCCGGACATGGGGACGTGTTCCGGACGGCGGCAAACTGGGCACCGCTCGCACGGGCGGCAATCGCATCTCGGGCCACGGTGTCGTCCGTCCCGGGCAGGTCAGTAGATGTGCGACACCTCGGCGCCGTTGAAATAGTGCCGGAGGATCTCCCGGTAGCTCTGGCCTGCCTCGGCCCGCCCGATGGCGCCGGTCTGGCACATCCCCACGCCGTGGCCCCAGCCGCCGCCCTTGAAGATCCAGGTGGTGATCTGACCTGCGCCGTCTCGCTCGGTGGAGATCTCGAACATCGCGCTGTTCAGCATCTTGAAGCGGCGGCGGATGGTGAGCTCGCCGCGCAACTGCGTCGCGCCGTGGTCGCCGGAGATCAAAAGCAGCCGCGCGCGACCGCTCACGCCGCGCTCGGTGACCGTCATCGCCATCACGTGACCGACGCCGAGATCGGCGGTGAGCGCGTCGACCTCCGCCTGCGAGAAGCGGCGTTCCCAGCGGTACTTGCCGGGCTGCGAGAACGTGGAGAGGCGGCACGCGGCCGGCAGCTCCGCGGCGAGGAACTTCGCCAGCTCCTTCGGTGTGGGCTCCTTCCCGGTGGGGGAGATGAAGTCCGGTCGGCCGCGCAGGTTCGGATCGGGCGGGCCGCCCCAGACGACGTCGTTGTCCTCGGTGTGGCCGCCGCACACGGCGCTGTAGACCGAGTCGACCAGGCGGCCGTCCTTCCCGAAGAGCGCTTCGCCCCGGGTCTGTTCGACCGCGAGGTTGGTGGAGGGCGCCTCGCCGGAGAGGCCCTTGTAGACGGCGCAGTGCTGCTCGGCGCAGAGCAGGTACGGGTCGGCGAGGTGCTTCTGGCCGATCTTCGCCAGCACCTCGCCGCGCGCGGTCACCGCCTGCGCCTTGAGGGCCTCGAGGTGCGCGCTGGCGAAGATCTCAGAAGGCACCAGCCCCTTGAGCAGCTCTTCCAGCTTCACCAGGTTCACCACCGCCAGGTCGCCAAAGCGATCGACGGTGAAGCGCAACCCGCCGCGAAAGGCTCGGTCCTGGAACCCGTGGAACGCGTAGCCCACCCCGTACTCGACCTGACGCACGTCGAAGGGCTCCCCGCCGGGCGTCTCCGCTTCGATCAGGTCCTCGCCGACCGCGGCCACGCTCCCGTTCTCGTCCAGGAGCTCGAGAATCCCCGTGGCCGGGGCTTCCAGCTCGTCGAACAGGCTCGTGCGGACGCCGTAGCTGCGGACCAGCTCCGACTGCTTTTGCAGGGCCTGCTCCGGCGTGAAGCTTCCTTCGAGAAGGAGCAGGTGCCTGCGGTTGTCCACGACCTTTCCGGCGATCGCGTAGACCGATCCGAGCTGCTGCACCTGCACCGCGATCCCGCGCGCCGCCCACTCGGCCTGCGCCCGCTTGAGCCCTTCGCGATCGTCGAACGCCAGCTCGGCCAGCTGCACGCGCGTGGCGATCCGCGCCGGCCGGCTCTTTGTGATCCGCACGCGGAAGGTCGTTCCCGCCGGCGCGTCCACGGTCTTCTCCACTTCGCCATGGACGTAGAGCCGCATCCGGCCACGCGCGGAGAAGGTGACCTCGCGCTGGTGCTCCATCAGGCGGATCGGCACCACCGGCTCGCCACCGCGGAAGTCCAGCCGTTTGGAGTAGAGCGAGGTGCGCGCGTCGTTCGGCGGAGGCGGCAGCTCGAGCGCACCGGCGAGGGCGTCCGCGGTGTCCGCTCCGTCGCGCGTGGCGCGCGCGGGGACCACGGTCGTTGTTGAAGCGCTGCGCGAGTCATCGTCCCGAGTGGTGGGCCGGGCGACGGTGGTCGCGCTCGCAGCGGCATCGGAACGTGGGTCCCGACGGGTGGGCTGGAGATCGGCCGCCCTTCTCGCCGTAGCGCCGAGGGTCGCGGTCGCTGTGGCGCCGGGGGCTGCATCCCGAGGACCGGTCCGCAAAGCGGTGCTGGCGTCGGAGTGTTGGTTCCCAGCGCTGGGCTGGCGATCCGCCGCCGTGCTCGCCGTGGCGCCGGCGCGGTCTTCCTGAGTGCTGGTTCGGGAGGCGAGAGTCGCTGTCTCCGTGGCGCCGGAGCGTTCACCCCGAGGAGCCGGCCCGAAGGCGGCAGTCGTAACCGTGCCGATGCCGGAACCTTCACCCCGAGTGGTCGGCTTGAGGTCGGCCGCCGGGCTCGCCGTAGCGCCGGCTCGTTCGTACCGAGTGGTGTGGTGGCGGTCGGCCGCTGCGCTCGCTGAAGCGCCGATGCCTGCGTCGCTGGTCGTGGTCGCATTCAAGCCGGACCCTTCATCCCGGGTGATCGCGCCGGAGTGCGCGGGCGATGCAGGGTGGGCACAGGCGGCGGCGACGAAGGACGCGAAGGCGAGGACGATGAGCCGCACGGCGTGCGAAGGGTAGCCCACGGCGCAACCTTGCCCGCAATCTGGTCGCCGCAAACAAAAAAGCCCGACGCGGAGGCGTCGGGCGGAAGAGGCGCCACCCGGATTTGAACCGGGGAATGAGGGTTTTGCAGACCCTTGCCTTACCACTTGGCTATGGCGCCGGAACAAGGAGGCGCGCGACTTATATGAGCGCGATCTCCGACGGTCAAGGCAACGCGAACGACGCGCGTGTCGGCCGGCGCCTGACCGCTGTCTGATATGGACGTCAACCCGGATCAGGGAGCGTCCATGCTGAGCGGCTACGGCGTCTACCAGGAGGAGCACCAGGCGTTCCGGCGCATGGTGCGTGAGGTGATCGCGAAGGAGCTGCGGCCCTTCGCGCGGGAGTGGGAGGCGGCCGGCGAGTTCCCGCGGTCGCTCTTCACCCGCTTCGGCGAGCTGGGCTTCTTCGGCCTCAAGTACCCGGAGGCGTACGGCGGGACGAACGCCGGGGAGCTGTACGAGGCGGTGCTGCTCGAGGAGCTGGGGCGCTGTGGTTCGGGCGGCGTGGCGGCGGGCCTGGGCGCGCAGTTCACCATCGCCACCGGACCGATCCACCTGTACGGGACCGACGAGCAGAAGCGGCGCTTCCTCGCTCCGGCGATCCGCGGCCAGAAGATCGGCGCGCTGGGCATCACCGAGCCCGATGCCGGCAGCGACGTGGCCGGCATCCAAACCACCGCGCGGCGCGACGGCACGCACTACGTCGTCAACGGCGCCAAGACGTACATCACCAACGGCGTGCGCGCGGACTTCGTCGTGCTGGCGGTGAAGACAGATCCATCCGCCGGGCAGCGTGGGCTGTCGCTGTTGATCGTGGAGAAGGGCACGCCCGGCTTCACGGTGGCAAAGAAGCTCGACAAGCTCGGCTGGCGCGCCTCGGACACGGCCGAGCTCTTGTTCGAGGACTGCCGCGTGCCGGCGGAGAACCTTTTGGGAGAACCGGGGCAGGGGTTCGCGCAGATCCTCGGCAACTTCCAGTGGGAGCGCCTCTCGCTCGCGCTCGGCGCGCTGGGCGCGGCGGAGGAGGTGCTGGAGACGACGATCGAGTACGTCAAGCAGCGCCGCGCCTTCGGGCAGACCGTGAGCGCCTTCCAGGTGGTGCGCCACCGCCTCGCGGAGATGGCCACCGACCTCGAGGCCGCGCGGCAGCTCACGTACCACGCGCTCCGCCTGCACGTCGGCGGCCAGTACGCCATCGCCCAGACCTCGATGGCGAAGAAGGTCGCCACCGAGATGTGCTGCCGGATCACCGACCAGGCACTGCAGCTGCACGGCGGCGCGGGCTACATGAAGGAATTCGACATCGAGCGGCACTGGCGCGACGCGCGGCTGGGGCCGATCGGCGGCGGGACCAGCGAGATCATGAACGAGATCATCGCAAAGCAGCTGGGGCTGTAGAGCCGCGGTGCAATTTGCGCGGGCCCGGGGCAGACTCGCGCGCATGCTCACCGTACGCCGCATGGCGCAGGCGGATCTGGAACGCGTCGCTCAGCTCTCCGGGCAGCTCGGATATCCGGTCGCTCTGAGCGCCCTGGACGATCGCTTCGCGCGCATCGCCTCCGACCCGCGCCAGGCGCTCTTCGTGGCTGAGGACGCCGGGCGCGTCATCGGGTGGATCCACGTCCACCCGCAGGTTCTGCTCGAGAGCGGGTCCTTCGCGGAGATCGGCGGCCTGGTCGTGGACGCGTCGGTGCGGCGCAGCGGAGCGGGGCGCGCGCTGGTAGCGGAGGCCGAGCGCTTCGCCCGGACGCACGGCTTTGTACGCCTGTGCGTGCGCTCCAACGTGGCTCGGGTGGAGGCGCACGCGTTCTATCCGGCGCTCGGCTTCAAGCGCCTGAAGACCCAGCACGTCTACGAAAAAGCGCTCAGCGATGAGCGCTCCGGCGCCGGGCCAGAACGCCCAGCCCCGCGAGCGCGAACAGCGTGAGCGACGGATCCGTTGCGCTGCAGCCGCAGCCTGCGCTCGCGCCCAGCTCCGCGCTGCCGCCCTCCGGCTGGATCGCCGCGAGCGTGCCGCCCTGAGGGAGCCCGGTCTCGCCGCCGTCCGGAGTGCCCGCGTCCACGCCGGCGTCAGCCGCGCAGCCTTCGCCCTTCACGAAGGTGACCTGGACGTCCTGGAGCACGGCGCCCTCCGCGCTGCCCAGCGTGAAGTACAGGTCCTCGCCGCAAGCGACGTCCACCGTCGCGGTCGCGGCCAGCGACTGCCCAGCGCCGAGCGTGAACGGCACCGTCTGGTCCGCGTTGTTCTCGAGCTTCGTGCCAGTGCGGACGAAGCTCACCGGTTCGCCCTGCTTCACGAGGAGCCGGATCTGCGGCGCGCCGAAGGGACCACCGCCCTGGACCTTGCCGCTCACGCTCAGGCGCGTGGCGCCGTCCGGGAGGCGGAGCTTCATCTGATACGGCCCGGGGACGATCGTCCCACTCGCCAGCCCCGCCTGCTGCGCGCTGCCGATGCCGTAGTACGGCCGCGGTCCGGTGGCGGAGGTCACGTCCAGGACTTTCGAGCAGTTGGTCACGCCGCGCGCGTCGAAGATGGCCCGCATCTTCGCGTCGGCGTCGGGCACGGAGGGGAACGCCAGCTTCAGGTGGTTGGCGATGATCTCCGCCGCCTGCGCGAAGTCGGTCTTCGGGGTCATCGAGACCAGCGCGGCGTAGATCGCCGCGTCGAAGGTGTCGCCGAGGTCCTGACCCTGGAACAGCTCGGTGCGCGCCTGCCACAGGGCGCCGGTGAAGTGCTGGCTGTCCTGGTGGACCTCGCCCCACAGCACGTCCGGACAGGCGAAGTCGTTGGACAGGTTCCGCAGGCCGTTCTCGGTGCCCGGCATGAGCGCGGCGAGCCGGGGGCCGACGTACTCGCCGATCACCGGGTTGCGTCCGAACGCAGCGGCGAAGAAGTCGGCGATCCCTTCGTGCAGCGCTCCGCCCTCGTTGTTGCCGGACCTCGAGTCGATCGTGAACGAGTCGAACGCCGCGGTGGCGTAGATGACCCCGTGGCCGAACTCGTGCCAGTACACCGGCGCGTCGTAGCCGAAGTCCGCGGTCTGGCCCTGGAAGATGAAGAGCGCATCGGTGTCGAACGACAGCTCGGGCACGAGGAGCTGTTCGAAGTTCTCGCGCGCCATGTAGGCCGCGTTGTCGGTGCGGACGAGGTGGTCGCCGATGATGCCGCCCGCGCCGAAGCCGTAGTAGGGGATGAGCACGTTGCTCCACACGGCCATCCGCTTGCCGGCCTTCTCGTCCCGCGTCTGGAACGGCGGGAGGTTCTCCTCCGGGAAGAGCGGTTGGGCGGCGGTCGAGAGCCGGCGCACGAAGTCGTAGACGTTGTTGACGTGGAAGAAAGCGTGGACCTCGGAGAACTCGTCGGTGTCGGCGGGTTCCGACTGGGACGCGTACTGCGAGGGCGCGGGCGGATCGACCGGGGTGTAGACGAAGTCGCCGGACGGATGGACGCCGGGATCGTTGCTGGCCCGCTGCATGCGATCGCACACCGCCACGTCATAGGGCACCTGGGTGCCGAAGAAGCTCAGCATCCCCTGGGCGCGCTTCGGCGCCGCGCCGCTTCCGGTGGCGCAGCCGGCGTTCACGCAGCAGTTCCAGCTGACGATCTGATCGCCAAAGAGCGTGTGGGTGGTGGCGTGCTCGGGGCCGAAGTGGGTGAGCGTCACCGGCTGCGTGGGAGTGACCCCGACCCCGTGCTGCAGATCGCCCGGCGAGTTGAGGTACGCCTGCGCGTCCTCGGCTGCGTGGAATGCGCGGTCCTCGGTGAAGAGGATCTCCCCGGTCTGTGCGTCCACGCCGAGGTACCAGTTCCGGGTCAGATCCAGCGTGGGTACCCAGACGAGGTAGCCCGCTCGGAGCTCGTCCCCCAGAATGAAGTAGCGGCGCGTCACTCCGCCGTAGGGGCGGTCGTCCTTCGTGCGCAGCGCGAACGGTGTGGCCAGCGACGCCCGGTCCCAGGCCTCGAGCGCGCTCAGGCGCCACACCGACTGGGCCTGCGTGTACGGCACCACTGACGAGGCGAGCTGCACGACCCGGCGCCGTGCGTCCACGGTGACCGTCACCACCGCGCCCTCCACGTCGATGCCGCCCACCTGCTGCTTCATCCGGAACGTCGCGCCGAAGCGGGTCCCGAACGGCTCGGCGGGCGAGAGCGTGGAGGTGGGCGGGAGCTTCAGCTCGGCGGCGTGGGCCAGCGCGAAGCTGCGGGCCGCATCGGCGAGAGGACCTTGCAAAGGCGCGGAGAGGTTTCCGGTCGCCAGCTCGACGGCGCCGCGGGCGGAGACGGTGGTGTTGGGCAGGGTGGGGCCCGTCGTGGCGGCGGCGAGCACAATCGAAAGCAGCGCAGGGGTGCAGAGCATGGTTCGGCTCCGGCGCCGGGGGTGGGACCGGCCCGGAGGGCGGCGCACACTACCAGCATCGCGCCGGGCGAACGAGCGCCGCGCTCACCAGCCGGCCGGGCGCAACGGAAGGCGGCGCGCGCGGCGCGGACTAGGGGCGCGGCGAAGGCGGTTACGGCCTTTGGAGGCCGCTGATGGAACCGTCCGTAGCAGCGTGGGACCTCGTCGAACGCCTGGGCGATGACGAGGTGGTGGTGGTGGACATTCGAAGGCCGGAGGACTCGCGGCGGGTGCCGCTGCAGATCCCGGGTGCCATCCGGATGACCCTCCAGGAGATCCACGACAGCCCCCACACGCTTCCGGACGACGAGTTGATCGTCCTGTACGACGGCGACGGCGGGTTCCTCGCGCGGCGCGCGCTGCGCATCCTCCAACTCGCCGGCCGCTCCGCGGCGATCCTCGAAGGCGGGCTGCAGAAGTGGCTCTCCGGGGGCTACCCGACCGAGACGGTGCGCACTCGGTACGTGCGGTTCGACGACGACGAGGACCGTGACGCTGCCGTGACCTTCGAGGCGTCGATGGGCGACGGCCAGTAACCCCGCGCGGCGAACCATGGTATGGGCCCGCCCGCACGGGAGACCTCTGCAATGGCGAAGCGACGCGCGGCGCTCATTGGCGCCACCGGTGTGGCAGGACAGCAGTTCATCGCGGCGTTGAAGGACCACCCCTGGTTCGAGCTCGTGGCGCTGGCAGCGTCCGAACGTTCGGCCGGCAAGAGCTACGCCGAGGCGCTGCGCACGGCCAACGGCATGCTGGCCTGGTTCGTCCCCGAACCGCTCGATCCGAAGGTCGCCGCGATGCCGGTGGTCTCCGGATCCGCGCTGCGTGGGCGCGACTTCGACCTCGTGTTCAGCGCGGTCGAGGCGGACGTGGCGCGCGAACTCGAGCCGAAGCTGGCGAAGGACGTGCCGGTGATCTCCGCCGCCTCCGCCTTCCGCTACGACGAGGACGTGCCGCTGCTCATCCCTCCGGTGAACGCGGACCACGCGCCGCTCATTCGCCAGCAGCAACAGCGCCGGGGGATGAAGGGCTTCGTCGTGCCGATCCCCAACTGCACCACCACCGGGCTGGCCATCAGCCTCGCGCCGCTCGAACAGGCCTTCGGCGTGCAGGCCGTGCTGATGACCTCGATGCAGGCGCTCAGCGGCGCGGGGCGTTCGCCCGGGGTCATCGGCCTGGACATCCTCGATAACGTCGTGCCCCACATCCCGAAGGAGGAGGGGAAGGTGGAGGTGGAGACGAAGAAGATCCTCGGGAGCTACGCCCCCGGCGCCGGCGCGGTGACGCCGCACGGGATGAAGGTGTCGTGCACCTGCACGCGGGTGGCGGTCCTGGAGGGCCACACCGAGTCGGTGTTCGTTTCCCTGAAGAAGAAGGCGACGCCGGCCGAGGTCGCCCAGGTGATGCGGGAGTGGAAGGGCGCGGACGTGGCGCGTGCGCTGCCCAGCGCGCCGCCGCGCTACATCGAGGTGCTGGACGATCCGTTCCGTCCGCAGCCGCGGCTCGATCGCGAGACCCATGGCGGGATGGCCACGAGCGTGGGACGGATCCGCGAGGACGGTGTGCTGGAGAACGGCATCAAGTACGTGCTGGTCTCCCACAACACGAAAATGGGCGCCGCGCGGGGCGCGGTGCTGGTAGCGGAGATGCTGCACGAACAGAAGTTGCTCTAACCGTCGGCGCGGATTATCCGCTCGACCCGGCGCGCGGAATTTGTAGTGTGCGCGCGCCTCAAACCTCTGGAGATTTCCGAAGATGGCCTACGTCGTTGCCGACCCCTGCATCAAGTGCAAGTACACCGACTGCGTGGAGGTCTGCCCCGTCAACTGTTTCTACGAGGGTGCGAACTTCCTCGTGATCCACCCTGACGAGTGCATCGACTGCGGCGCCTGTGAGCCGGTCTGCCCGACCAAGGCGATCTTCCCGGAGTCCGACCTCCCCGAGAAGTGGAAGGAGTACAAGCAGCTCAACGCCGAGTTCTCCGCGAAGTGGCCGAACATCGCCGAGAAGCGGCAGCCGCTCCCCACCGCGGAGGAGATGAAGAACGTCGAGAACAAGCGGGACCAGCTGGACCCGTCGCCGGGGAGGTAGCCGCCGGGTCTAGGTCACGCTCAGGGACGACAGCTTGAGGCCCCGCGCCCTCACCGCCTCGCGGATGCGCGCGAGGTCCTCCGGCGGCGGCGGTCCGCGCGTCCCCTGAACCTTGAGGCTCACCTCGCCCGGCCCGGTCCGTTCGACTTCCACCCTCGCGTTGATGGCTCCGCCCAGGGTCACCGCCAGGGCGGGCCGGTTCGACTTCAGGAACGTCTCGATCCGCGCCACGAGCGCAGCGGCCGCCTGCGCCTTCGACTGGGCGAGCTGCGCACCGTCCGACTTCTCCGTTTGCGTGCCCGTCTGAGGTTGCGCGTCGATTCCGTTCCCCGCGGGGGCCGATGCCTCCACGGGAGCGCGGGTGTCCGCGGCTGCCTGGGCCCCGGGTGATGGCGCCGGATCGGCCCGGAGATCGGCGGCCAGCTCCTTCACGATCAGGTCGAGCACCCGCGCGTTCATCTTCTGTTCGTTCTGACTCTGACCTTCGCTGCGCACCTCACGGAGCAGCGCGGCCTGGGCGTTCATCGCGGTCCTCGCCCGGGTCAGGTTCTCGGTGCTCGCGAGCTGCGCTCCGTGCGCGGTCACCGCGGTCGAACGGATGCCACGGATCGGCGCCGCGCCGTTCTGCGCACGGATGCCTGCTCCGGGAGCGGGGCCGTTGTGACCGGCCACCTTCTTGAGGACCTGCCCGAAGGGCTGTTTTGGCGCGGACCTGTGGGCTTCGGCGTCGCGCGCGCCCTCCACCTTCATGTCTCGATCGCTCGACATGAGCCCACGGAGGAAGCAATCGGCTGGCCAGCGTCCAGGGCCAGAGATTTCAGGAGCTTGAGTCGGGGTGACCGTCCGCAGCCAGCGCTCGACGCGGATGCCGGCGACCTCGTCCGGGACGAGGCACCCCACGGTGTGAAGGAGCATGTTCGCGTTCCCGGCTCACAGGACCCGCGAACGCACGTTCGAGTGCAGCGGAAGAGTCAGCGGTGCTTCGTGCCGGGGTGCATCCCGAACCCGCCCGGCTGGACCGGCGCGATGCCCGCAAGGTCGTTCGTGGCGAACGGACACATCGCCACCGCGTTCGGGTCCGCGAGCAGCACGCCCTGCGAGAAGTCCCGCTCTCCGAAGACGAGCGCGTTGCGCAGCTCGATCTTCGTGAGGTCGTCGTTCATCTCCCAGAAGCGCCCCCGCACCATCAACCGCGTCCCTTTGGGGATCCGCTGCAGGTCGACGTACTGCTCGGGGGCGAGCACCGCCTCGAACCGGACCGGCTTCAGCTTCTTCAGCTTCCCGAAGATGTCCAGCTGGTCGTCCCGCACGTTCGGATCCTGCCACTCCAGGCGGGCAACCAGTGCGTCCTTCGGAATGGCCGCGCCCGCGTGCTTGCCCTTCTTCTTCGGCGGCGGACCGATGTCGACGAGCGTCAGCCCGTTCCACGCCACCTCGCGGTCGAGGTACGCGTCGCGAAACGCCAGGAGCGCGGTGCTCTTCGCGGCGGTGGTCGCGCGCACGACCTCGACGTCATAGCGCTCCTTCAGCTTCGGGAAGGTGAAGTAGAAGCTCTCGATCGGTTTGACCCCGTCGGCCAGGTACTCGAGCTTGGCGATGTCGATCTTCGCGCCCTCCGCGTTGAGCGCGCGCGCCACCTGAAGCCAGGCCGGCGGCAGCCTCCCGTCGATCAACACGCGCCGCACCATCGACACGAAGTACTGCGTGCCGGGGAAGCGCGGGTTGTTCAGCTGCACGTTCATCGCGTTGGCGAGCGTGGCGTCCAGGTAGAAGTTCTGATCGCGCTTGTGGAAGTACGGCGCGGCCTCGCCGAGCAGGGTGAGCAGCCCGGCCAGGACCTGCGCGCAGTTCGGATCTTCGGTACCGTGCTCCAGCGCGCGCGCCAGGTGCGACTTCGCGAAGCGGTGGTCCTGCTCCTCTTCCTTGAAGATGGGCGCGTTTCCGTCTCCAAAGAGCGCGTCGGCCTGTGCGTGTGCGGGCAAAGAGGCGAGGGCGAGGATGAGGGGCGCTACGGCGAACGGCAGAAGGCGCATGGCGGCGTCGAGTGTACCTGCGCATGGGACGTTCGGCGTGCGCACCTGTTCATCCGTCCGTCGCCGAAGCAGGCCTCGCGAAGAGGATGAGCGCGGCGGGGACCAGCTCCAGCACGGCGGCGGCGGCGAAGAGCCGGTGGCCTCCGAGGAGTTCGTATCCGGCTCCGGCGCTGACGTAGCCGACCAGGCCTCCGACGCCGAAGGTCACCGACGCCATCAGCGCCTGCCCCGTGGCCCGCAGCGTGGCGGGGACCCGGCGCGAGACGAACTGCACCGCGGCCACGTAGAAGGCGCCGAAGCTCAGGCCGTGCAGGAGCGAGAGCGCGATGATCGCTGCCGCGCCGTCCACCAGCGCCATCCCGGTCCAGCGGACCGCCGACCCGACGAACGCCACGAGAAGGACGTGCCTGGGCGCAAGGCGCTCGGCGACGCGGGGATAGAGGTACATCACCAAAATCTCGGCGATCACCCCCAGCGCCGCGGACACGCCGATCACCCACGGCGGCAGGTGCAGGGCGATGACGTGGATCCCGAAGTTGCCGTGATACGGCGCGGACGCGATCCAATGGAGCGCGCAGGCCAGGAGCACCAGCGCAAGGTCGCGGTGGCGAAGAAGCGTCAACCCCTGGAGCGGGTGCCGGCCGGGGACCGCCGCCGCCTGCGCGCGCAAGGTGAAGGTCCACAGGAAGTACGCCCCCATCAGCGCCAGCGCGACGGCGATCACCCGGCGGTCCATCTTGTCCACCGCGAAGCCGAAGGCGGAGGTGGAGAGGACGAACCCGATCGACCCGAAGAGCCGGATGCGCGCATACGATCCGCCCCGGAGCGCCACCCGGTGCAGCGCGAGGCTGTCGGCGATCGACGTGATCGCCGACGCGAAGAAGGCGTACGCCGTCAGCGCCAGGACGATCGGCCAGAACCGCTCGGTGACGAGCAGCGGGGCGAAGCCGATGACCGCGCCCAGGGAGATCGCCGAGAGCACCCGGTCCGGGCGGCCGAAGCGATCCGCGAGGTGGCCCCACAGGGGCGGGGCGATGAGCGTCCACGTCGGCTGCAGGGCGATCAGCACGCCGACCTGCGAGGCGGGCAACCCCAGCGACTTGAGCCAGGCCGGAAGGTAGGGGAGGAGGATCCCCGTGGTTGCGAAGTAGAGGAGATAGTACCCCGCAAGAGGGGCGAACCCGGCCGCGCGGGCGGCCGGCCCGGCGGTGGCTTCGGCCGGCTGTCCGGACGCGGGCATCGCGGCGCGTTTAGCACGCGCGATCGCGATTCGAACTGTTGTGCAACACCGGCTTTCCGGTAGGGTGCCGCGCCTGATGGCCGTGGACGAAACCCGCCCAGAAGTCACCATCGTGCCGGTCCGCAATGAGGCCGAGCTGTTCCAGGCGCTCGCGATCCGCGAGGTCGTCTTCATCGAGGAGCAGCACGTCCCCGAAGGGATCGAGCGCGACGAAGAGGACGCACGCGCCTATCACCTCCTAGCGATGCAGGGTGGCCACGCCATCGGCACCGGAAGGCTGGTGATGCTGCCGAAGCCGCCGGAGGGCGAATCCGGCCAGTGGGCACAGGTCGGACGGATGGCAGTGCTGCAGTCCCACCGCAAGAGCGGCATCGGGTCGAAGTTGATGAACGCGCTCGAGGCGGAGGCGCGCCGGCGCGGCGTCAACGGGATCCTCCTGCACGCCCAGGTGTACGCGCTCGAGTTCTACAAGAAGCACGGGTACGAGCCCGTGGGCGGGGTCTTCGAGGAGGCGGGCATGCCGCACCTCGTGATGCGCAAGAAGCTCTAGCCGAGCAGCACCTCACAACAACGCAGTCCGGTCATGCCTGGAGGGGCACCATGACGACGCTGTCCGAGCAGTTGAAGGAAATCGTCCGCGAGCATCACCTGCTGTCTCACCCGTTCTACCGTGCGTGGAGCGAAGGCCGGCTCTCGAAGGAGATCCTCCGCCGCTACGCGGGGCAGTACTTTGCGCAGGTCTCCGCCTTCCCGAGGTTCGTCTCCGCGGTCCACAGCCGCTGCCCGGAGATCGACGCGCGCAAGGTGCTCTTGCAGAACCTGGTCGACGAGGAGCTCAAGGGCACGGACCACCCGGAGCTCTGGCTGCGCTTCGCCGAAGGCCTGGGGGCGACGCGGGAGGAGGTGAAGTCGCAGGCGCTTCTGCCGAACACCGCCGCGATGGTCGACACCTACTTCGAGCTGACCGCGCGGGACTGGACCGAAGGGCTGTGCGCGCTGTTCGCCTACGAGTGGCAGGTGCCGGAAGTCTCCACCTCGAAAATCGCCGGCCTGAAGAACTTCTACGGCGTGGACGACGACCGCACGCTCTCCTTCTTCAAAGTCCACGAACACTACGACGTGGAACACTCGAACCAGGTCGCCGCCCTCATCGATCGCTACGCCGAACCGAAAACTGCGGAACGCGCGACCCGCGAAGCCTCCCGAGCGCTCTGGACCTTCCTCGACGGCATCGCTGACGCGTCCGTAGTGGCTTGTCAGTAGGTAGTGGCTTGTGAGTCGTGAGTAGAGTGAGCGGGGGGGCCCCCCGGGGGGGGGCGCCGGGGGGGTGGTGGTGTGGGTTCGTGTGGGCGGCGGGCCCCCCGGGGGCCCCCCCCCGCTGGCGGGGTTGGGTTCGGTTAGAGTTCTCTTGCTCCTGCGGCGGCGGTCGTCAGGAGCGCGCGGGGGTCTCGCTGGTGGCGCTGGGCGAAAAGCTCTGTGGCTTTCGCTATGACGGACTCGACCGCGTCCTTTCGAACGATCGTGATGGTGCTGCCTCCGAAGCCGCCTCCGGTCATCCGTGAGCCGATGACGCCGGGTTGGCCGGTGACCGCTTCCACGAGCGTGTCGAGCTCGGGACAGCTCACCTCGTAGTCGTCCCGGAGGCTCTGGTGGCTTTCCGCCATCAGTCGCCCGACCTCTGTGAGATTGCCTTCCTTCAGAGCACGGGATGCCCGGAGCGTCCGTTCGTTCTCGTGGACGACGTGGCGCACCCGACGGCGGATGGGGTCGGGCAACAGGTGCTCGTGCTGTTCGAGGTCCTTCGGCGTCACGTCCCGGAGCGCCCGGATATTCGGGAGCGCCCGTCGCAGCAGCCTCGTGCCTTCCTCGCATTCGGCCCGGCGCTGGTTGTAGGCGCTCGTGGCCAGCTCGTGCTTCACCCCGGTGTCGAGGATCAGCAGGGCGTGGTCCGTCAGCTTCATGGGGATCTGCTTCGCGTCGAGGCTGCGGCAGTCGATCAACAGCGCGTGATCCACTCTCGCCATCGCGCTCACGTACTGGTCCATGATCCCGCACTTCGTTCCGACGTAGTCGTGCTCGGCCTTCTGCCCGGCCCGCGCGAGCTGCACGCGATCCACCTCTTCGTGGCCGCTCACCGAAAGGAGCGCCAGCCCGGCGGCGATCTCCAGCGCCGCGGACGACGAGAGGCCGGCACCCAGGGGGATGTCGGTGGCGATGACGAGGTTCGCACCCTTCGGCCTTGCACCCCATTTGTCCAGCACCCGCGCGATGCCTTCGACGTAGGCAGACCATTGGTGGCTCTGCTTGCCCGCGGGACCGTCGAGATCGAAGTGCGCCCGGGCGTGGAGGTTCAGAGAGTGCAGCTCCACCCGGCGATCGGCCCGCGGCGTGGCCGCGACCCAGGTGCTCCGGTCGATCGCCATCGGCAGGACGAAGCCGTCGTTGTAGTCGGTGTGCTCGCCGATCAGGTTCACCCGGCCGGGTGCGCAAAACAGCCGCGGGCGCTCGCCGTAGCGGTGCCAAAAGGCGGTCTCGACCTGCTCGGCCAGCGGCGAAGGAAGCGGGGAAGTCATCGTCGCGTGAGAGTGACCTCGAGGGTCCAGCGGCGGGTCTCGTGCGGTTGCAGGCGCCAGGCGTGCCCCTGCGCGGCGGCCTCCGCCAATGAGTCCATCGGCGCGGTGCATGGCTCCAGCGCCACGGTGTGGTGCCGCCGGCGCCCGGGGTGGCTCGGCCAGCCGCCTTCGCAGATCCACAGGCCGACGTACGGCAGCACCGCCGGGTCGAAGCGGAAGGTGATCGTCACGCCGGAGGCTTCGTCGTGGAAGGCGCAGCGACCCTCGTCGAGCGGACCGACGAAGAGCTTGTCCGCCGTCCTGCGGCCGATGCCTTGGAGGCGATCCAGCGCTTCGCCTTCATGCACGGGCCAGGCGATCGTCGCGCCGTGCCCGCCGAAGCGATCGGGATGCGCGGACTCCACGCGCGCGGTCCGCACCTCTTCCGGCAGCTCGATGCGCGAACCTTCGCTCACCGTCAGCAGCGGGTGGGCGGACCACAGGACGTCCTGCGGCACATCGGCCCGCGAGGTCAGCTCGTAGGAGACCGTGAGGGTGGGGCCGCGCACCTCGAGCGTGCGCGTGAAGGACCACGGGCGATCCTTGACCACCGCGTGCAGCGTGAGGCGGTCCGGGCTGTGTGGTCCGAGCATCCACGGCGCGCTCCACAGCTCACCATGGTCCGAGTGGCGGCTGCCCTGGTGCTCGCAGGCGGTGATGGTAGGGAAGCACTCGTCCCAGCCGCTGGTGTCGAAGGCGTCGAACGGCGCGCCCGCAAAGGGCCGCAGGTACGGGAGCTCGGGCGGCTCCAGCAGGACGTTGTGGTCGTCGCCCAGAAGCCGCAGCGTCTGCAGCTTTCCTCCCAGCTCCGGGAGCACCGCCACCTCCAGCGCATCCGACCGCACCCACAGGCGGCGGAAGCCCTCGAGCGCGTCTTCGAAGGGCAGGGCGCTCACCCCGCGGTGGCCAGCGCCGAGTGCGCGACCTGCGCCCCCGACTCCGCCTCCGTGGCCGATGGATCGAACAGTCTCCGCGTCAGCGCGACCTGGCGGAAGTAGTGACACGCGGGCGTTGGTCTCCGCTCGAGCGAATCGAAGTCCACGTAGTAGAGCCCGAAGCGCGGCCCCCATCCATCCAGCCACTCGAAGTTGTCCATCAGCGACCAGTAGAGGTAGCCGCGCACGTCCGCGCCCCGCTTCATCGCCGCGAGGAGCTGCTTCCAGTGGTCGTAGAGGAACTTCGGCCGGCGGGTGCCCAAGCGGTCGTCGATCCCATTCTCGGTGATCCAGATCGGCTTGCCATAGGAGGCGTGCGCCTCCTCGATCATCTGGCTGAAGCCCTCGGGGTAGTCCTCCCAGCCGATGTGCGTGAGCCCGCGCTTGTGGACGTCGCGGTAGCGGAACGCGATGAACGGCGGCCGCGGGATGAACTTGAGGTGGGCGCGCGTGTAGTAGTTGAGGCCGACGAAGTCGATCGAGTCCCGCCCGCCGTCGATCGTCTGCTTCGTCGACGCCAGCCCGGGCATGAAGAGCCGCAGCTCGCCCTCGGTGAGCGCTCGCAGGAAGGCGTGGTTGTAGCCCTCGGAGGCGAGGCGGGTGACCGCGCGATCCAGCGGGTGCCACCAGCGGTCCGGCCGGAACACCAGCACGTTCTGGGAGGTGCCGATCCGGCTGCCCGCGCACTCCTCGAGGATCTCCTCGCGCGCGGCGACGTGGGCGCGGGCGATGTTGCCGATCGCCGCCATCGCCTTCTTCCCGTCCGTGATCCCCGGCGGGATGACGCCCTGGATGTAGCCCCCGAGCAGAAGCACCATCGGCTCGTTGAAGGTGACCACCATCGCGTCCAGCCCGCGGAGGATCTGCGCGCACACCTTCGCGTAGCGGCGGAACACCTCGACGGACGAGGGCTCGTGCCACGGCGTCTCGCGGTGGAACCAGGACGGGTGCGTGAAGTGGTGCAGCGTCACCACCGGCGCGATGCCCGCCTCCTTCATCCGCAATAGGCGCGCGCGGTACGCGGCGATCGCCTCCTCGTCGAAGCGGCCGCGCGCAGGTTCGATCCGCGCCCACTCCAGCGAGAGCCGGAACGCGGTGCAGCCCACGTCTTTGGCCAGCTTCACGTCGTGGTCGAAGAGGTTCCAATGATCGACCCCCCGCCCGCAGCGGTGGTTCGGATCCTTGAGCTTCCCGGCCCGCTCCCACTCGGACCAGTCGTTCTCGATGTGTCCTTCCACCTGGTACGCGGCCGTGGCCACGCCGAAGGTGAAATCCCCTGGAAACGTCGTCCCGTCGCCCATGCGCGCCAGAAGCTAGGAATGCAGGCCCGGCCCGGAAAGGGGTTGGCTGCCTGCAAGCTCTCCAGTACTCCTGATGTCCAGAATAACGACCCATGCGGTGGGTCGCTTATCAGCGGACTTTTCGCGCTTCGATGGTTGTATAAGCCCGGGTTCACATGCGGCGAATTCTTCTCGGATCGATGCCCGTGGGCGGCGGACACCATGCCCTGCGCGACTCGTTCCTCGAGTCGTTGCAGACCGCTGATCCGCAGCGGCGGATCTTCGATCCGGTGGTCTTCAACAGCAGCGACACCCGGACCGCGCGCTTCTACGGTCTCGTGGTGAACCACGTGCCCTGGTTCCAGGGCGTGCTCTTTGATCTCGGGCGGTACCGGTTCGGCGTGCGGGCGACCTACCTCGCCAGCGGGCCGCTGCGCCGCGAGGTCCTGGATCTCTTCCGGGAGTCGCCGCCGGACGTGGCGGTGTCCACGCACTTTCTCCTGTCCATGATGTTCGTGAAGGCGCGCGACGAGCTGGGGCTGCGCTTCCCGGTCGTGAACGCCATCCCGGACTACGGCGAGACCGTGCAGGCCTTTTACCCGGAGGCGCCGGATCTCCGCGCGGACTACACGATCGTGATGGACCGCAAGACGGAGCACCAGCTCCTCTACAAGATGCACCACCCGCCCTCGCGGCTGCACCTGGGCGGGTTCCGTCCGCGGCCCGAGTTCCGCCAGGTGGCGGCGCTGTTCGACGGCCAGGCCAAGATGCCCCGGGCACGGCGGCTGGAGCTGATCGCCCGGCTCAAGCAGGAGCACCCGCAGCTGCGCCACTTCGATCCGGAGAAGAAGACGCTCATCTTCCTCGGCGGATCGGCGTGGACGGAGAAGACCATGCCGGTCATCGCGCAGCTCTTGTGGAACCCCGCGTTCACGAACACGCTGAACGTGATCGTCGTGAGCGGGAAGAACGAGATCTTCCGCTCCGCGCTGGCGAACCGGGTGGCGGACAACCCGCGCTTCAGCGTGTTCGGCTTCGTCCCGCCGAAGCTGATGGCGGAGCTGCAGGCCATCTCGGACGTTCCGGTGTTGGGCAGCATCGCGCCGGCGTCGATGCACGAGCTGATGGAGCTGCGCTGCGGCCCGTTGATGCTCTTCCACTACATCCCGGGCAACGAGACCGAGCACGTCACCTGGATCCGCGAGAAGCAGATCGGCCTATACGAGCCGCTCGCGCCGAACATGCTGCGCCGCCTGATGGAGGTGACCGGCTTCGTCCAGCCCGGGCCGGAGATCGAACGGCTCGTCAGGAACTTCCCCGCACGGGCCATGGCCGTCCGCCGCGATCACGAAGAGCGCGCCAACGAGCTCCCCGGTTTTCTCGCCAACGTCGCCGATCTCCGCCTCACCGCGCTGTCCACGAGCCGCCAGGGGGCAAGGGCCCGGGTCGCCCGAGCCGGCATTTGAGCGGCCCCGAAGAGAGCGTCAGCCCACGCGGCGCGATCCCTTAGGAGAGAGCGCGGCCACGCGCGCCTCGAACTCCTCCTCGGTGAGCTCGATCACGCACTCGTCCTGCATGATCACCCGTTCGAGCAGATCCATCCTGCGCACGAAGTCGCCGGAAGCCGGATCGAACGCCAGCACGTCCAGCGTTCCGTCGGGGTTGCCGACGACCTTCACCGGGCGCGTATCCACGACGCAGTAGATGGGGAGATCCACGGCCCATGATTCTCTGCCCCCGGGCCGGCGAATGCCAGCTGGCCGGGCGGGACACCGCATCGTTGGACGTCCGACAGGGCCTCAGAACTGGAAGTAGATGTACGGCCGGACCTCGACTTGCGCGAGCTGCCGCAGCCCGAGGGCGAGCGCCACCAGCGCCACCGCGCGCGCGGGCGCAGGCAGCCAGACGAAGAATCGTGAAGCGCCATCGAAGACGCGGTGCGGCAGCGCGTGGAGGACTGCCGCGGCCCCGAGCGCGGCCCACACCATGGCGCTCACGTTGGCGAGCCCGGGGGTGAAGTCGAGGATGGTCCGGTAGAAGGTCTGCGCCACCGCCATGCTGGGCGCGCGGAAGATGATCCGCGTGGCCACCACCACGGTGAAGGTGATGGTCCAGCCGACGATCGATCCGAAGAAGCCGTAGGACTTCGGACGGCCGCCCTTGATCCACCACCCGATGCGGGTGATGCACAGCGCGATGCCGTGGATGCCGCCCCAGTACATGAAGCGCCAGTCCGCGCCGTGCCACAGGCCGCCCCACACCATCACCATCATCAGGTTGAAGAGCGCGCGCGGCCGGCTCACCCGGTTTCCGCCGAGCGGGATGTAGAAGTAGTCGCGCAGCCAGCTCGACAGGCTGATGTGCCAGCGGTTCCAGAACTCGAAGAGGTTCCGCGCGAGGTACGGCTTGTTGAAGTTCTCCGGCAACGGGAAGCCGAAGAGCGCCGAAGCGCCGATGGCGATGTCCGAGTAGCCGCTGAAGTCGAAGTAGAGCTGGACGGTGTAGCCGATCGCCGCCATCACGCACTCCGCGGACGTGTAGTGCGTGGGGTTGGCGAACACCTGATCCACCAGCCCGCCGGCGATCACGTCGGCGATCGCCAGCTTCTTGACCATTCCTGCGGCGATCCGGAACAGCGCGCGCGCGCCGTCGTCGGGATCCAGCGTGGGGCGGGCGTCGAACCGGTCCAGCAGATCGCGCGCGCGGACGATCGGCCCGGAGACCAGAAGCGGGAAGAACAGCAGGTAGAGCAGGTGCTCGAAGAACGTGAACGTCGGCTTCGTGGTGCCGCGGTAGACGTCGACGGTGACGCTGATCGCCCGGAACACCACGAAGGAGAGCCCGAGCGGAAGCAGAAGGCCCAGCGGCTCGTAGTGGATCGGAACTCCCGCCTTCTCCAGCAGCGCCGCCGTCGTCGAATAGAAGAGGTCGCCGTACTTGAACAGCGACAGCAGCCCGAGGTTGGAGACCACGCTGACGGCGACCAGCAGCTTGCGCAGGCCCTTTCGCCCGGTGCGCGCCATCCCCAGCACGCAGAGGTGATCGACCACGGCGATCGCCAGGAAGATGAGCAGTGGCCGCCCGGCCCACGCCACCTCCGTGAGGCGGACCTGAAGTCGGCCTTCGATCCATTGGGAGAGGATGAGCGGCAGTGGCGTGGCCGCCGCGTAGAAGGCGAGGCTCGCGACCAGCAGCACGATGAGTCGTGGCCACTTCCACCGCGCCACCGTCCAGTAGGCGCCGAAGGTCAGGCCGAGGAAGACGAGGAAGGGGAGCTGGTGGAACAGCACCTAGGGGCCCTCCTTCTTCGCCTGTGCGGCGCCGGACCGTTCGGCGGCGCCATCGCGCCAGACGGCCAGCAGCTCGTCGCCGAACGCGTGCGCCAGCGCCTCGTAGCCGTCCTCGGTGAGGTGGACGAGATCGTCATGCCCCAGCGGGGGGGAGAGCGATTGCCATCGGGCCATCGATCGCGGACCGCCCATCGCCGCGCGCGCGGACCAGAACGCGCAGCCTTCGCGCTGGGCGATCTGCCGCAGCGCCTTGACCACGCGGGTGTTCGACGGTGCCTCGGCGATCGTCCCGTCCGGCCGTCTCTCGAGCCGATCCGTGGGGCCGATGAGCAGGCACTCGGCGCCCGGGGACGCACTGCGCAGCTTCGTTAGCAGCGAGTGGTGGGCGGCGGCGAGCGCGTCGACGTCGAGCGACGGATCGGCGCTCTCGTTGGTGCCGAAGAAGAGCACGTAGAGATCGGCGCGGCGCGCGCGGAGCTGCTCGACGAAGGCGGCGCGGTCGTACCCGTCGACGAGCGCCGCGGTCGCGCCGGGCAGCCCGAGCGCGTCGTAGACCAGCCCGCCTTCGTCCTTCTCCAGCGAGGCGCCGAAGACGGTGAGCGGGCCGGGCCCTTCGTTCGTCACCTCGACGGTGTGGGAGGTGCCCTTGACCGGGTAGCGGAGGATGCGCACGCGCGGCGCAGTCGCCGCCGTCGCCGAAACCGGCGCCAGGGGGGCGAACCCGTCCGGGCGCGCGCCTGCATCCGGCCGCATGGGCCGGAGCCTGCCGTCGGCGCCGGCGCGGCGTTCGGGACGGCTCCGGCCGCTGCGCTCTCCGGTGAGCCCCGCCGTCTCCCGCCCGAAATCCGGCACGCGCCGTCCGTCGATGGTGATGCGGTGCCGTCCTTCTTCGGGCCCTTCGAGCAGATAGACGGAGAGCGTCGCCGGCTCGTCCCCGCCGTCCTCTCCGGCGCCGAAGGTGATGGTCAACGACGCGCCGGGCTGACCGACCGCGCGCGCGCCGGTGAGGCCGAACGGTTCGCCCGGCGGGCGCTCGCGCGCGTCGACGACCTCCCAGCTCCCCTGCAGCGTGCGCTCGACGTGGGCGCGTTGGAGCCGCGGCGAGGGGCGTCCGGCGGCGATGTACCCGCGGCCTCCGTCGCCGAAGGTCTTCGTGAGCTGCGCGCGGACCTCGTCGGTGAACAGGTGGCTGGCGGTGTGGGAGGCGCCGAGCTGGACGATCGTCACGCGCTCGCCGCGCGGATCCGCCTCGAGCGCATCGAGCTTCGCCATCGTCTGCGCGAGCGCGCGGCGGGACGCGGCGGAGAGACCCGGCGGATCGTCGTCGTCCTCGGTGATGACCGGATGCGGCCGCGACATACGGGCGCGCTCGAGCGCGAAGTCGAACAGGTGGCCGATCACCTCCGCGCCTTTGGGCAGCGGGTGGATCAGGTCCTGATTGAACAGGCCCTTCGCCAGCCAGCGGCCCGCGGCGCCGGCGCCACCGAGCGCGGTGTAAAGGTCCCAGTACGCGCAGCCCTTCTGCAGCGCGACCTCGCGGATCGCCTGCGCGACTTCGTCGGTGTGCGGGCGCGGCTCGATGTCCCCGCCGAGCGTGCGGGTGCCGGCGTCCATCGGCGCCATCATCAGGCAGGCGGACTTCGGCACCGCGGCGTGGAGGCGATCGATGAAGGCGGCGGCGTTCCGGCGGACGTCGTCGATCGTCTGCCAACCGCGGTTCATCTCGTACGCCTCGTTGCCGCCGAGCATCAGCACCACCAGCTTCGGGTCGCGGTGCCTGAGCTGCGCATTGAAGGTCGCCTCCGGCGCGCGGAGGTAGACCTCGTACATCGCGCCGGGCAGGCCGACCGAGTCGTAGACCACGCCGGGCCCGCCGGTCTCCAGCGCCACCCCGAACACCGAGACCGCGCCGCCGCTGGTGTCGAGCGTGAGCGTGCGGGCACCGGGCGGCAGGGCGATCCGTGAATGCGCCAGCGCCGCGTCCGAAAAGCGCGTGAGCAGGCTCGAGAGGTGGGTGCCGTCGGCGGTGACGTCCAGCTTCCCCCCATCCGGCCGTGTGACAAAGGAGATGTCAGCGAAGCGCGCCTGCCGTACCTTGAACGTGGTGCGCTGAGGATCCGTCGCGGTGAAGCGGACGCCGGAGAACCCGAGCAGCCCGCTGCGCTTTTTGTCGGTGAGCTTGACGATCTCCCAGCCCTCCGTGGCCTCGCCAGTGCGGACCTTGCGGCCCGCGAAGCGGGTGGGGCGGTCGACGAAGAGGAACCCCGGGCCGGCGGATCGGTAGCGGAGCTCGAGCCGGTGGCGGACGGTGTCGGTGATGTAGTCGGAGGCGATCTGCGAATCGCCGAGCTGGACGATGCGCACCGGCTCGTTGCGTTCACCGCGCTGCAGCGCCTCCAGCGACGCGAAGAAGTCGTCGAGCGCGCGCCGTTGGCACCCGGAGCCGTCCGTAGCGGGGACGAGGCACGGCTCTTCGATGTCGACGTGCTTCGCGCCCAGACCCTCCACCATCCGCTCCAGCCGGCGGACGTTGCGCGCCTCGGGCGCCCCGAGCGTGAACGCAACCGGCAGCGGCGGCGCGGGCCTGCTGTCGTCCTCGGCCTCCAGCTCCAACGCGCTCGGCCCTTCATTGGACGGGCCTGCAGCGAGCGCACCCGGCCCGTCGGGAGCGAGCGTGTCCGGCGCCCGCGATCGATCCGGCAGCACGGCCTTCGCCAGGGTCCGAAGGGGCGCCTCGCGCGAGAGGGAGGGGATGGGACGCCACGCGTCCGGGAGCGGCGCGAACGACAGCCCCACCGCGAGGGCGGCCGTCAACGCGAGGGTGATGCCGGTGGCGTGCCGCTTCAAGCCGTTCCTGACTAGCGCGCACCAACGGGCGAGGTCAAAGAACTGGCCGAACGAATTGCCCGGTCGCCCGGCGCACTACCAGCCTGGGCCGCGGCGCCGGGCCATCCAATCGCTGCTCACGACTCACCACTCACTGCTTCCTGCCGAGTTGTGCCGGTGTTTGGGCTTGCCTCGGATTTTCGGGCCAGTGGTGGCGGGGGTACCTGCGGGAGAGCTCTTTGCGCAAGGCGGGGTAGTGCCGCTCCCAGAAGCCGGCGAGGTCCGTGGTGACCTGGACCGCGCGCTGGTTCGGCGCCAGAAGGTGTAGGACCAGCATGACCCGCCCACCGAGAACGGAGGGCCCCTGCGCGAGCCCGAAGAAGTCCTGGAGGCGGGACTCGATCCACGGCGGCTTGCCGCGCTCGTAGTGCACCTTCACCTGGCGATTGCCGGGCAGGGTTACCCGGTCCGGCGTCTGCGTCCGCCACAGCCTCGCCTGTTCGGGCGTGAAGTGCGCCTCGATGGATTGCAGCAGGTTCGCCTCGCGCAGCTCCTCGAACGACCGCGCGCCTTCGCACATCTCCTCCAGCGCCCGCCGGAGGAACCCGTCGTCCGGCGGTTCGAACCCGGCCTCGGGAAAGTGCTGCGCCAACAGCTCGATTCGCGCGAGCGTCGCCTCCAGCGCGTCCTGGTCCACGAAGCGCTCGACGCCCTCCGCGAGCGCGGCCTGCGCCAGGACCCGCGCGGTCTCTGGCCCCGGCGCGGCGGGCGTTCGCGTCTCTTCGAGCACCAGCGGCCCGTAGCTCATCCGGCGTACGTGCTCGACGCGGCCGTTCGCGGGGTTGAGCTCCCAGGTGTTCGTCTCGCTCAGCTCGTCGGGCGCGATCTCCAGGAGCCACTCGGGCTCGATCCGGCTGGCGATGCGCACCACCACGCCCGGCCCCCGCGCGTTGCTGCGCTCCTCGGCGTCCACCGCCACCATCAGCTCGGCGTCCTGCACCACGCTCGTCTCGGAGAGCGTGGCGGATCCGCCGCCGAAGAGGACGAGCTCGGACGAGCGCGGCCGCCGCCGGCGCGCGACCCGGTCGGGATAGCCCGCCAGCACCGCCAGGCCGAGCGCCTGTTCGAAGCCTTCGGTCGTCCCGGGCGGTGGTTTCGACGCATCCACCGCGCGCACGAGCTGCCGGCGGACCCGGTTCACGGCCTGCGTCGCGCCTGCATCCAGCGCCAGCGCGTTCAGCTTCGCGGGAGCGAAGTCCGCCGCCTCCGCCTGCTGGAAGCGCTCCACCATCTCGAGGAGATCGGACGGACCGGCCACCACGTCCGCCGCCACCGGCGCACCTCGACGGTCGCGCTGGAGCTCGGTCCGCGCCTCGCGCCGGATGTCCCGCTCGCCCAGCATCGCCGCGACCAGCGCGGCCTCCTTCGCCACGCCGCGGCCCTCTCCTTCCACGATCACCCGCGACAGCCTGGGGTGGAGCGGGAACCGGAGCAGCCGCCGGCCGATCGCCGTCACTTCGCCGTGCGCGTCCACCGCGCCCAGCCGCCGCAGGAGCTCCTCGGCCGCCTCCAGCGACGAAGCGGGTGGGGGTTCGAAGAAGGGGAACGTCTTCAGGTCGGTGATCCCGCTGGCGCGCAACGACAGCACCGTCTCGGCGAGATCAAGCCGGCGGATCTCCGGGACGTCGTGATCGGGCCGGGTGTCGAAGTCGTGCCGCGTAAAGAGGCGGAGGCACACGCCGGCGCGTGTCCGTCCGGCGCGCCCGGCCCGCTGCGTCGCCGAGGCCTTGCTCACCTTCGCCACTTTCAGTACGGGCAGGCCCGACCACGGCGAGTGCGACGCGAGCCGCGCCAGCCCGGAGTCGATCACCGCCGCCACGCCTTCGATCGTCACGGACGTCTCGGCGACGTTGGTGGAGAGGATGAGCTTGCGTGCCTTCGACGGCCGCACGGCGCGGTCCTGTTCGGCAGGCGGAAGGTCGCCGTGCAGCGCGTGCACTTCGATGCCGTGCCGGGTGGCGAAGTCTTCGCAGGCCTCCCGCGCGCGGCGGATCTCCTTGGCGCCGGGCAGGAAGACCAACACGTGCCCATCGAGGCCGCTTGCCACCAGCCGCTTGAGCGCGGCGGCGACCTGAGTTTCGAGGTGCCGGTCGTCGGGCTGGGCGAGGTGCTCGATCGTCACCTCGAAGCGGCGACCCTCGGAGCGGAGTGTCGTGCAGTTGCCCAGGTACTGCGCAATCGGCGCAGCCTCGAGCGTCGCGGACATCGCCACGATCCGGAGGTCCGGCCGGCGCGTCTCCTGCAGCCGCCGCAGCAGCGCGAGCGAAATGTCCCCGGCCAGGTGCCGCTCGTGGAATTCGTCGAGCACCACCACGCCGACCCCGCGAAGATCGGGATCGACCAGCAGCCTGCGGCCGAGCACGCCCTCGGTGACGAAGCGCAGCCGCGTGGATGGACCGCTGACGTCCTCGAAGCGGATCTGGTAACCGACCCGTTCTCCGACGCGCTCCCCCAGCTCCTCGGCGACGCGCGCGGCGGCCAGGCGCGTCGCCAGCCGGCGCGGCTGGAGGACGACGATCTCCCGGTCACCGCCGATCCCCGCCTCGAGCAACGCCCGCGGCACGCGCGTCGTCTTGCCGGCGCCGGGCGGCGCTTCGAGCACGAGCGAACGCTCCTGTCGCAGATGCGCGACGATCTCCGGGAGGAGGGGATCGATGGGGAGGGAGACCTGCACTAGCGCTCAGTGGGACCGGACGGGTCGATCGGTTCGCCGGCGTCAGCCGCCTTCTTCCTGCGACCGCGCTTCTTCGAGGCTGTGCCTGTCTGCGCCCCCGCGCCGGTGGCACCGCCGGCTCGAACGCCAGTTTCCGCGCGCGCGTCATCGGCGTCGGGTCGACTTGACCCGTCGGTTCGTTCATCGCCAACCGTCAGCGTGTCCGTACTCCCCCGCGCGCCGGTGCCAACTCGCGCATGACGACCCGTCCGTGCGTCGGCCGCGGCACCCGGCTGAGCGTCTTCGCCTGCTGGCGTTTCACCGCTCCGCTCTGCGGCAGCGCCCCATCGCGCATGACGATTTGTCCGTGCGTCCGCCGCGGCACCCGGCTGAGCGTCTGCGCGTGCTGGCGCCTCACCGCCCCGCTGCGCCGCCGCGCCATATCGCTCATCACGGCCCGTCGATGCGTCTGCCCCGGTACCCGCCTGAACGTCTTCACCATTCTCCCGCACACCAGCGCTCGACCGCGCGTCACTGGCGGCCTCAGCTTCAGCGTCCGCGGGTGGATGACGGCTCGCTCGTGCGTCCGCGTTCGGCTGTGCAGTAGCGCTCGCTCCCGCATCAGCGCTCGGGTTCTCCCGGACGTCATGACCTGTCTCCGCGGTGTCGCCTCCTCGCGCGTCATCGTGCGCTGGTGCGACGATGTCTGCGGACCCGGTGGCGGACACGGCGTCGTCCAGGGACGGAGGTTCGCCCTCGACCGGCGTCGCGGTCTTCGCGCGCTTCTTCGGTTTCATCGCCAGCCCGGAGGCCTCGAACGCTCCGCGCATCGGCAACAGCGCCGCCTCTGCGATCAGCCGGGCCTGACGGATCGCCTGGTCGACGGCCTCCGCGCCTTCGATGAGCTCCCGGCGGATGGGCGCGGCCTCACCCGGCGGGAGACCTTCGGTGCTGAACGACTGGATGTACTCGGACCAGGCTTTTGCGATGTTCCCAATCACCGGGCCCGCGAACGCAAAGTCCTCGGTCGCCAGCATCCGGCTCACGTAGCTGGTCCGAAGCCGCTTCTCGAAGTCCTTCTGGAACTTCTCCACCACCTCGCGCGGCGCCTTGCGCAGCGCGGGGAGCTTCTGGTGCGGAAAGAGCGCTTCGATGACTGGTGACCGGCTGCTCACGTGGAAGGTGATCCCCGCCACCAGCTTCTCCAGCGCGTCCACCCACGCGTTCTGCAGCGCCGCGGCGAACTCGAGGCGCAGCTCGGAGAGCTCGGGCAATCCGCGGGCGCGCTCCAGCAGTCCGGCGGCCGGCCTGCGCGCCTCGTCGACCACCGCCAGGGCCGCCTCCATCCAGCCCTTCTCCCGCTCGTGGCCGCGCTTCTGGGACAGCTCGGCGGTCGCCGCGGCGAGCCGTTCGGCGAACTGTTCTGCGAAGCGCAGCAGGTCCACGGCTTCGATCGAGGAGAGCGCCATGCGCGAGCCATCTATCACGAAGCGGCGATCCGTCTGATGGGTCAGCGCCCCTCCAGCACCGCGCGCAGCGCGCCGGGTTGGGAGAGATCGTCGAACGCCCACTTCGCGCCGCAGGCGATCAGCTCGGAGGGGCGGAAGGAACCGGTTCCGACGCCCACGCACTCGCCGCCGATGGCCAGGGCCGCCGCGACGTCTTTGGGCGTATCGCCGATCACCACGACCCGGCACTCGGACAAGGGCACGCCCAGCGCCCGCGCGCCACGCTCGGCGCCGATGCGGATGAGGGTGGGGCGGTCCTCGTGGTCGCACCCGAAGCCGCCGAAGCCGAAGCGATGGTAGATGCCCACGCGCTCCAGCTTGACCCGCGCGCCCTCGCGGATGTTCCCGGTGCCCAGCCCGACCGCGCAGTGGGGGCGCTCCTGCGCCGCGTCCAGCACCTCCCGCATCCCTCGGTGCAGGAAGTAGCGCGAATCCTCCATGCGCCGGACCTCCTCTTCGAGCAGCGCGACGTAGTGGCCGAGCACCCGGTCGATCTCCGCGTCACTGTCCGGCGCACCGATCGCCCGGAGCCCGTTGCGGACGATCGCCCGGTCGGTCATCCCGTCGAAGCGGAAGCCGCGGCAGGCGTCCTCGCGCTGGTAGACGACCTCGAACACCCGCTCGAGCGCGCGCCGCCCGGCACCTCCGGTGGTGACGAGGGTGCCGTCGATGTCGAAGAGCAGCACGGTGGGACGCATCGCGCTGGAAGTAGCGCACCACGCGCCGCCCCGCCACGGGCGTCGCCGCCCTCCCACGCGGCCGCGGGCGCCTGCACGCCCGCTCGCGCAGCCGCGCAGACCTCACCGCTCGCGGCGCCGCCGCGACCCGCGCGCCATCCAGACGAACGCCGCTGCCACCGCCCACGGCGCGAGGCCCTCTGCGCCGGCGCTGCAGCCACACCCGACGTCGTTCTGCACGGGCGCCGTGCCCGCGTCGGGAGGCGGGATGTAGATGCTGCTGCCGCCGTCCTTTCCGCCCGAATGTCCGCCTGCATCCGGCGGCGGCATGCCGTTCGGCTGGCAGAACGCGGTCGATCCCTGCTGCACGCACGCCTCGCCGGGCGGGCACACGGCGGAGGTTGGGTCGCACAGGTTGCGGCACGTGCCCCCCACGCAGATGAGCCCCTGGGCGCAGGCGTAGACCTCACCGGCGATGGCGCCGCACGCCTGGCCCGCGCTCGCGAGCTGATCGCCGCACGCGCAGATGCCCACGCCCGGCGCGGCCTCCACGCACGTGCTGCAAACGGGCGAGGCGAGCGCGCAGGGCTCGTAGCACCGGTTGGACACGCAGATGAGCCCGGCGTTGCAGCCGCCGGCGGAGTTGCACGGGCTGCAGCGCTGGCCGGGGATCATCGACGGCATGCAGACCGCCTCGCCGTCCACCGACTGGCACATCTCGCCGGGCTGGCAGGTGGCGTCGTTCCCCAGCTCGCACTTCGCCCGACAGGTCTTCGGTGTGCCCACGCACGCGGTGCCCTGGACGCAGACGCGAAGTCCGTTGGCGAACTGTCCGCAGGGCTGTCCCGCCACGGAAGTCTCTCCAGGGCATGCGCAGACGCCGCTGCCGTCGCCGCTGTCGAAGCACGCGGTGCACGCACCCGGGTTGGCGGGGTTGCACGTCGCGTGGCAGCGCCCGGACCCGGGCGTGGGACTGCCCGTGCAGGTGTAGCCCTCCTGGCACGGGTTGTTCGGATCGCACGGTTCGCAGGCGCCCTTGCCCTGCTGGGGGTAGCAGATGGCGTCGTTGGTGCCCTTCACTCCGACGCAGGCGAAGCCGCTGCCGCACTGGGGGTTGGAGCAGCTCTGGCATTCGCCCGGGCCGCTGGTGGCGCAGCAGGCCCGGCAATACGCCTCGGAGGATGTGCCGATGCAGACCGAGCACGCCTTGCAGTAGACGGAGACTTCGCAGCGATCGCCCGGGTTGCCGGTGGCGGTGCACATCCCGCCGCTGCACACGTAACCGACCGCGCAGTCGCTGTTCGACGTGCACTGTGGCGCGGGGCACACGTTGTTGGGCGCGCACACGCTGGACGTCGTGCCCTGCACGCAGCTGTAGCCGCTGCCGCAGTCGGCGTTGGTCATGCACGTCCGCGTGCACCAGTTCTGCGGCCCGTTGGTCACGCACTGGCCGGTGGAGCACTGGCTCCCGGCCGTGCAGAACTTGCAGAGATCGACCGCGCCGACGGGCGGCAGGCACGCCTTCCCCGAGGGCAGCGCGTTCTGGCACGTGTAGCCGGTGGGACACGTGGAGGACGTGGTGCACGTCTGGGTGCAGATCTTCGTCGGCGCGCCGGAAGCGCCGCGGCAGCTGGGGGCGGACGGACCGCACTGCGAATCGGCGGTGCACGGATCGCCCTGGCTCCCGAGCGGGCCGCCGCCGGTGCCGGGATACACCGCGCAGAGATCGGCGATGTCGTAGCTCGTGAGGTTGCGTTTGATCTCGCCGACGTTCGAGTCGTAGTAGGCGTACATCACCGCGGTCGTCGGCGAGGAGTGATCCAGCCCGAGGAAGTGCCCGGCCTCGTGGGTGACGATGCTCTCCACGTCGACCTGGAACCCGGCGAGCCCGCCCACCTTCCAGGTGACGTTGTTGTTGAGCTCCATGTCCGCGTCGATGATCTGCCCGCTCGACGTGTAGAAGCTGGTGGTGGTCAGCCCCAGCGTCTGCTGCCCGTGGGTCCAGTTGGATCCGCCGAGCCAGATCACGTTGTTCACCATGTCGCTGCCGTCGACCGCGGCCAGGCCGGAGGGGGAGGTGAACGTCCCGGTGAAGGTGGAGTTCCATCGCGTGGGGCCGTTGCCGTTGCAGTTGGTGACCTGCGAGGAGGTCCAGCGGGCGAACCCCGACTTCACCGCCGGCAGCACCACGGTCGAGAACGTGCACGGGTTGGACGCGCAGGAGATCGACGAGTGGTTGAAGACCCGGTAGGGGATGGGGGAGGTGACCTGCCACTTGTGGCCGCTCGGATCGCCCAGCGCCGAGGCCGCGACGAGCAGGACGCTGCAGGTGATAAGGCGCATCGGTGTCCTCATCGCGCCGCCCCCGTCTTCTTCACCGCCGCGCGAATGCGGGCGAGGAACTGTTCGGCCGTGCCGAGGTCTTCGACGTTGTGGACGTCGCGGACCACCGGCCTCGCGTCATGGCCTACTGCATAGAAGGCGATCCCGCGCAGGTCCCGTTCGGCTCGGAGCTCACCGAGCGCGTTCCGCTTCAGCAGCACCTTCCCCGCTGCGAGCCCGGAGACGATGAAGCCGTTCGGATCGTCCCCCGGGTGTTCGAGGAAGAGGACCACGTCGTCGCCCAGCTCGAAGCGCGCCGCGCCGGATACGTGCTGGCCGATGTCGCCGACGATGCCGCCCGGTTGCCGCACCAGGATGGTGGGGCCCACGCGGCCCTTGAGCGTCTCGGTGACCTGAAGCTCGGTGAAGGTCTGGATGCGGCGGTGCGCATCGTCCCAGCGCGACTGCTGGGCCACCACCCTGCCGCGGACGATCACCGGGACGATCGCCGAGAGCTCCTCGAACGTGGCGGCCTTCACCACCGTGGCGCGCGCATCGAGCGGAAGCGCCAGCGCCGCGAGTGCGAGAGCGAGGGTGAGGGTACGTGCCATGCGATGTGCTCCTCCAACCGGGCCCGGTCGGAGAGCAGCCTACCAGCATGGGCCGCTACGGCTGCATCTGGGTGAGGCGCTGCTGGATCGCTTCGCGCAGGGACGCGGAGGGCTCGCGTTCGAGCTGCGCCTCGAGCGCCGCCTGGGCCTCGGCCCCTCCCGCAAGCCCCAGCCCGCGCACCGCCGCGGCACGCACGCCGGATCGGGAGACTCGAGGAGCGGACGGAGATCGGAGACGGCCGCGGCTCCCAGGCGCCGTGCCAGCGCGATCGCCGCCGCGGAGCGGATCGCCGCGCCTTCGGACTCGTCGCGGACGATGCTGCGGAGCGCGTCCGCCGCGGCGGCTTCGGGGATCCACGCCAGCCCGTCGATCGCACGAAGCCGCGTGTCGAGCGGAGCCCGGGCATCGCTCGCGGTGGTCGAGAGGATCGAGGCCGTCCCGTCCGGAGCGCACGACCACTCCGCGGCGGTGGCGCCGATCGTCAGCATCGACGCGACGTCGCGCTGAGGAGCCCTCGGCCGCGGCGTGCGCGGGCCGTTGCCCGCATCCGGCGCGCGGGGGGAGGAGCGATGCGGAAGCGGCGTGCCCTCCGCGCGGCTGGCGCACGCCGTCGAGGTGAACAGCCCTGCGAAGACCACCGCGCGCGCGAACTCCCGGCCGAGCACGGCGCCGTTATACTGACGCCCTCCCCCGGAGTTCCATGGCCGGCCGCGTCGTCTTCTTCGTCCAGAACGGAAGTTTCGAGTCGGCCTTCCAGGTATCGACGATGGCGCTCACCGCCTCTGCGATGGGAGACGAGGTCTACGTCGTCTTCGCGTGGGACGCGCTGAGGCAGCTGGCGCGCCAGAGCTTCGGCGTCCCGCAGTCAGACCGCGAGCGCGTCGAGCAGGCCCGCGCCGAGGGTCTGCGTCTGCCATCGCCGATGAAGATGCTGCAGGAGGCACGCGGCCTCGGCGCGAAGCTCTTGGCCTGCGACTCGACCGTGAAGATCTGCGGGCTCGATCCCGCGCAGCTCGGCGGGATCCTGGACGAGGTGATGGGGCTCCCGTCGATCTGGCGCCTGACCGAAGGCGCGCGGACGCTCAGCTTCTGACGCGCAACCTCTAGAGCTAGAGCGGCTGGACGAGGCGGATCTCGACGTTCACCGGATGGAGATCCGAGGCGTTTCGGAGGTTCTGGCAGATGTCGCCGGTGAAGGTCACCGAACCGGCGTTTCCTGTCTCCACGAACGTCCACGTGTCCGGGCCGGGTTCGACCTTGGTCGGCTCCGCGCCGTCCAACCCCACGTAGACTGCGAGCAGTCGCGGATCCTCGGGTTTCGATTCCAGCTCGTACACACACGGATCCACGCCGGGAAGGAGGGCGCCGATCTCACTCAGCTTCGTCGCCAGCTCCTGTGCGTTCGCGGCCTGGAAGAAGCGGGTGGAGCAGTACTTCTCGGTGCCCACCTGATCGCAGGTGTCTGTCCCGCCGCAGTCCGCAGCCGTCTCGCATTTCCGGGCGAAGCCACCATGCTCGGCCATCGCGTTGAGGACGGGAAGCGCGATGCTTGCGCCCGTGTCGGCGCCGAAGCCGACGACGATCACGCGGATGCCCTTCTGCCTCAAAGAGTCGATCGTGTTCACGACCTGCATCTGATCGAGGCAGTTCCGGTTGTCGTCGCACGGGGTCTGGCCGGTGACGCACTGGCAGGTCTTCCGATCGAGGGATGCGTTGCAGTTCGGCAGACCATCCGTGAGCAGGAGCACGAAATCGTCCCGGTCTGGGCTCTGGAGCGAGGCGAGCTTCCCGATCTCCGCCAGCGTGGCCGCGGTGGGCGTTCCACCGACTGCCGGCAGCCCTCCCGAGCCGATGCTCTGAATGGTGTCGTTGATGGACGAAGCGGCGGCCTTCAGCTCTGCGTCGACGTCCGCAGATTGCACGATGTCGGTGACCACCTGGCCCTTCACGCACGCGTCGAGCTGGGTGGCGTTCGGAAACACCGCGAGGCCGAGCCGCCCGGTGTCCCCGTACTTCGAGAGGAAGGTGTCCATGGCCTGCTTCATCTCGGAGAGCCGCGTCGGGCACGATCCGGATGAGCACCCCGGATCGATCTTGTCGTTCATGGATCCGGACTTGTCGACCACAAGCATGATGTTCGGCTTTGCCTTGCGCGTGACCACCGTGCCCCCAATGGTGGTCTGTGCGATCGCCAGCGGCTGGACCGGCTCGAAGTCGTAGGTCTGGCAGCTCAGGCACGCGAGCGCGGCCAGCGCGCCCACGCAGACTGCGAATCTCGAAGTCGTTGGACCCGTCATCGAGCACCTCCGGGGCCATCACTCTATCGGTCTGGGACTCGTCGTCACCACTCTTCGCTCTGACGTGGCGTTTCGTTCGCGCGCCGGACTCCCCGACGCCCGCCTGCCTGGATTGTTCTGCCAGAAATCCTGCGACGTCGCTGAACCGTCTCAGAGGCCGATGAAGCCGGCATCGACCACGCGGTAGCGCACACGCCAGGTGCCGGCGTCGGTGGTGAAGGTGTGCTCGACGGACCGCCCGTCCCGGCTCATCTCCAGCACGTCGGTTGTCGCCGTGCCCGGCGAGACCCAGATGTCCCGCTCGATCGTCGTTGCAGGTGGCAGCCGCACGTCATCGCACTCGCCGGAGCATGCGAAGAGACCGGCGACGGAAGCGCTGCGACAAGAACGACTCCCATGCGGATCATGGTGCCTCGTGAGCGTCAGAATCCGGGGGAATTCCGCGTGCTCGGGATCGAAGAGCGTCGCGTCGACGGTCCCGTCCGGAATGGGGTTCGCGGTGACGGAGAACTCCGGGTGGGCAGCGGATCGGAGGAGGGCTGCCCGTTCAGCGTCACGCTCTCGATTTCGAGCGTGAGGCGCTCCACGGAGTGCTTCTCCACGCACACGGGGCCGGCCTTGCCCGGTGCGAGCGCCGCGACCGATCCGGCCAGGAAACGAGCGCGCGGCGCATCAATTGATCGGCACCGTGCTGGGAGCGTCGACGGCCTGCAGCTCCCACTTGAAGTTGTCGAGCAACACCGCCGAGTCGTACTTCGCGTCGCCTTCGTCGAGGATGATGAAGCGCAGGGTCACCGTCTCACCCGGCTTCACCGGCGCGCGGGTGGTGAGCCAGCCCGTGGCCCCGCCCACCAGGCCTCTGACGCCATCTGGTTCGTCGTAGCCCGTCTGTGCCAGCTGTCCCCACGAGTTGGGCGCGCACTGCGTGTTCTTCGGCGCGTAGTTCTGGCACACGGTGAACAGGCCGTTGTTGATTGTGACCGGCTGGCCCTGGCTGTCGAAGGAGATGTTGCACCCGTTCGCGCTCGAGCCGCCCACGCAGTTGGGCCCGGCGCCGCCTGGTAGCTTCGACGCGTCGAGCGCCTCCGACTTGAGGATGGCGATGAAGCGATCGTTGTACTGGGTGCACACCCACTCGGGGAACTCGGCCGAGAGGAAGTACAGCTGGTAGCTGAGACTTTTGGCGTTGACCGGAACCTTGAGGGTGAGCGTGAGCTCGGTCATGTCCTCGGCGGGCGGCTGCCCCATGTTGGCGCACCGGGGCGGTGCCCACAGCGGGTGGGGATCCTTCGTGTTGAATTCCTTCCCCGTCTGCGGACCCGCCCAGTTGCTGTCGTTGGCGTCCTTCGCCTCGCCGGTCGACAGGTGCACCATCTTCGTCCCGTCCCTCGGGAGGATCTGGCTCCCGAGCTTGCTCCGGATCGTGCGCGCCGCGGCGGGGCCGTGGGTGAAGGTCGCGCTCACGAGGCCCGTCTTCGCGCACAACCCCATCGCGTTCGCGAACGCGCGGTCGCCGGCCTCGCCGGTCGTCTCGCAGTCCGGGACGTCGTCGATCACCCCGTCGCAGTCGTTGTCCACGCCCTCCGTCCCGCCGTCCGGGAGCAGGGGCACCTCCACCGCGTTCGGGCTGACGAGGGGGTTGTCGTCGTCGCAGTCGTCGGGGAAGGGCGTCCCGTCGTGGTCGTAGTCGACCCCGGGGACGCCGTAGTCGATCCGCCCGTCGCAGTCGTCGTCCTTGCCGTTGGCGACCTCGGTGGCACCCGGGAAGACGGTGGGGTCATCGTCCGCGCAGTCCGGAATCGGCGCGCAGGTCGTCACGCCGTCGTGATCGAGGTCGAACCCTTCGTCGATCCGTCCGTCGCAGTTGTTGTCCACGCCGTCGCAGATCTCGGTCCAGGTTGGGTCGCAGACCCTGAACCCGCCGGCATCGGGGACCTCGCCGCCCGCATCGACGCCGGCGTCCCGCTTGCCGATGTTGCCGCCCACGCCCGCCGAATTGGGACCGCAGCCCACCGCGACGAGCGCCGCAAAGGCCAATGCCGCGACTGCACGCGGATACGAAAGGAGTGTCGACATACGAAGCTCCGGGGAGTGGAGGCGGATGATGCACAACCTCACTACCTGCATGGCAAGCGACCCTCTGGAGATTTCCTGTGGTTTTACAGGTACTTGCAGTTACAGATAGGTGGTCTGTTGTCGTATGAAGTGCGGTCATTCGCCACCTAGGGCCCAAGGCAAATCCGAGGCTTGCGGCGCCGCCCGGAACGGGCCGGTAAACGCCGGTTACAGCACTGGAGCGCCCGCGCGCAGGGGGGCCCGGCCGCGCCTCGAGCATTGGCTTTGAGAACCCCGGCGTTCGCCTCCGCTTTACGCGTGGGGATCGCGACGCTACGGTCCGCCGGCCCCATGCGCCTGTACATCCTCTCCCGCTCCGAGACGATTCCCTCGACGAAGCGGCTGGTCGAGGTGGCGAAGGCGCGAGGGCACAAGGCCCGCGTGCTCGATCCTTTGAAAGTGGAGATCGCCCTCGATGGGAACGCGGGGCAGATCTTCTACAAGCGCCAGAAGCTCGCCGCCTGTGACGTGGTGATCCCCCGCATCGCCCAGTCGGTGAACGTGTACGGGCTCGCGGTGCTGAACCAGTTCGCCAACGCCGGCGTGGCGCTGATGAACGACGCCAACGGGATCGGCCAGGCGCGCAACAAGATGCGCGCGCTGCAGCTTCTGTCCGCGAGCGGGATCGCCGTCCCCGCCACCGTGCTCGCCCGCGACCCGAAGGACATCAAGGCGATGGTCAACCTGGTGGGCGGCGTGCCGGTGGTTGTGAAGCTCTTGCAGGGCCAGGAGAAGACCGGGGTGATGGTTTGCGAGACGCTGCAGTCGCTGGAGGCCGCACTGGAGGCGGTGCTCGGGCTGGGTCACCAGATCATCGTCCAGCAGTACGTCAAGAAGACCGGGCAGGACCTGCGCGTCTTCGTGGTCGGCGGCAGGGCGCTGGCGGCGGTGCGGCGCATCCCTCGGCCCGGAAGGCTGGCCCACACGCTGCTTCGCGGTGCGCGGCTGGAGAAGACGACGCTCACCGAGGCGCAGCGCCGGGCGGCGGTGGAGGCGACACGTCTGATGGGCCTGGAGGTCGCCGCGGTGGACCTTCTGGACGTCCGGGGCACGCCGAAGGTGTTCGAAGTCAACGCCTCCCCGGCGATCGCCCCGATGGAGGCGGCCACCGGAGTGGACCTGGCCACGCCGATCATCGAGCGCGCCGAGGCGCTGGTCGCCCAACGTGGCAAGGGCGGTTCGCGCCGGAGGTCCGGTTCGGCGTCGAAGGTCGTGGCCTCCGCGCGAACGGATCGTGCGCCGGCGAACGGCCGTTGAAGCTATATGAGGTCTCCGCGTCTTGAAGCGCGACGCGGTCGGAAACATCGGGAGCGAAGAGACATGAAGGCACTCAAGAACACCGCGCTGGCGATCGCCGTCCTCGCCGCGGCCGGATCGTTCGCCGCGTACGCGGCGGACGTGGATCCCTCGTCGCTGTATGAGCTGTCCACCGAGGGCACGACCCGGACGATCAAGGCCGGGGAGAAGGGCAAGCTGGTGATCCAGATCACCGCTAGGCCCGGCGCCCACATCTCCGACGAGGCGCCGCTCAAAATCGAGCTGTCCGGCACCCGCGTGAAGACCGAAAAGGAGAACCTGACGCTCGCGGACTCGGTGGCGAAGAAGGCCGAGGGCCAGAAGTACGCGAACCCGCGCTTCGAGGTGCCGCTCATCGCGAACTCCGCCGGACACGGTTCGGTCGACGCGAAGATGACCTTCTTCGTCTGCACCGAGACGATCTGCTCGCGCCAGAAGAAGACGCTCTCGCTGCCGATCGAGGTCCAGTGAGCCCCCGACGGGAGCGGGAGGGCCGCCGTTCCGATCCGCCGCGCCGGCCCCAGCGGCCCGAACCGCGCCCGCGCACCAGCGACACGCTCCGCGCCGGCGGCCGCTACGTCTGGGGCATCAACCCGGTGCTCGAGGCGCTGCGCGCGAAGCCGGAGCAGATCGAAGCGCTCTTTGTCGTCGAAGGACAGCTCCAGCGCGGCCCCGCGGCGGAGATCTTCTCACGCGCTCGCGAAGCCGGCGTGCGCACCGTACGGGTCGCCCGCGAGCGCCTGGCGACGATGGCGGAGGGCGGAGTGCACCAGGGCGTGGTCGCCGAAGTCCGCGCCTACGAGTACGTCGATCTCGGGGACCTGCTCGAGCGGGCGAAGGACTCCGAGCGGCCTCCGCTGATCGTCCTTCTGGACGGGGTGCAGGATCCCCACAACTTCGGGGCGATCATCCGTTCGGCGTACGCGCTGGGCGCGCACGGGGTCGTCATCCCGAAGGACCGTTCGGTCCAGGTGACCGGCACCGTAGCGAAGGCGTCCGCCGGAGCGATCGAGCACATCGGCATCGCGCGGGTGACAAACCTGGCGCGCGCGCTCGAGCAGCTCAAGGAGGCGGGCCTGTGGATCGCCGCCGCCGATCCCGAGGGCGACGCCACGTTGTTCACCGCGCAGCTCGACGGTCCGCTGGCGCTGGTGGTCGGCGCCGAAGGGGCGGGCGTCCGGCGCAACGTGCTCCAGCACTGCGACTTCCGCGTGCGGATCCCGATGGTGGGCGAGGTC
This sequence comes from Myxococcaceae bacterium, assembly GCA_019686135.1. Lineage (GTDB taxonomy): Bacteria > Myxococcota > Myxococcia > Myxococcales > Myxococcaceae > JADGHL01. Next base: position 39,087 of record JADGHL010000008.1, read on the forward strand.
GCTTCGCTCAATGCCTCCGTTTCGGCGGCGATCCTCCTCTACGAGGTCGCCCGGCAGCGCGCCGGCCGTGCGCCCTAGGCAGCGCCGAGCCGCACTCGGCGCCCCACCCGGGATATCTCGCCCCGAGCCGCCCCGTAGAACACCGCGGTCGTCGCCGCCGGCGATTCGCTCCGGTGCGGGTCGTCGTCGAGCGACGGGAACTGTCCGCCACCGCGTTGGTGGTCACGCCCGCGGCACTCTCCGTGGGGCGTCCGTCCGGGCGACCCTGAGCACTGCGCTGATGAGCATCGGCAATCGCTCCGCCGCAGATCGGAGTTCGGCGACGGGAACTGTCCGCCACCGCGTTGGTGGTCACGCCCGCGGCACTCTCCGTGAGGCGTCCGGTCGGGCGACCCTGAGCACCGCGCTGATGAGCATCGGCAATTGCTCCGCCGCAGATCGGAGTTCGGCGACGTGAACTGTCCGCCACCGCGTTGGTGGTCACGCCCGCGGCACTCTCCGTGAGGCGTCCGGCTGGGTGACCCTGAGCCCCGCGCTGATGAGCATCGGCGATCGCTCCGCCGCAGATCGGAGTTCGGCGACGGGAACTGTCCGCCACCGCGGGTGCTCACGCCCACGGAACTCACCGTGGGGCGGCCGGCCGGGCGACCCTGAGCACCGCGCGGATGAGCATCGGCAATCGCTCCGCCGCAGATCGGAGTTCGGCGACGGGAACTGTCCCGCCACCGCGGGTGGTCACGCCCGCGGCACTCACCGTGGGGTGTCCGTCCGGGCGACCTGAGCACCGCGCTGTGATGGTCGGCAATCGCTCCGCCGCAGATCGGAGTTCGGCGACGTGAACTGTCCGCCCCCGCGGGTGCTCACGCCCGCGGCACCCTCCGTGGGGCGTCCGTCCGGGCGACCCTGAGCACCGCGCTGATGAGCATCGGCAACCGCTCCGCCGCAAATCGGAGTTCGGTGTCGACGCGAACTGTCCGCCACCGCTCACGCCCGCGATACTCGCCGGGAGGCGTCCGGCCGGGCGTCTCTGGGCACGTCGCCCTGTGCGCACAGGAGAGCTCCGCGCGGGTGATCGCCAACCATCGCGTTGCCGTAATGCCCGGTTCGGCGGCGTGAGGTGTCCGCCACCGCGCCAGGTCCACACCCTAAGCAGTGATCGCGTGATCCCCGGCTGGGCGCAAAAGCACCGGTGACGGCACTCGCGGTGGAGGGTGCGGTCTGCTCCCCGAGGGAATCGCATAGGGGCGCGCGTCCGCGCAAAGTTCCCTGCGTCACCCACGCGCGTCTCCTCCCCGGGGCCGCCCGGCCCGCCGCCTTCGGCCAGCGAACGCTGCAACTCCATCCGGTGCCCACTTCGGCTCCGTCGGAGGATCGGCTCGTCGCGGTCCGGTGCTTGCTCGCGGGACCCGTCGCCGGCCTGTGCCCCCGCACCGGCCGGTGGATCCCCTAACCAGGACGGGAACGATCATGAAGCGATGTCTGGGCGGAGCGAGAGGTCTGTTGCTGGCCGCAGCATGTCTGCTGGTCGCAACGAGCGGGTGTGGATTCGTCGTGGTCGACGGCGAACAGACCCGGTCAGACGCGGAGCACAGCGGCCATCGTCATGATGGCAAGGACGGAGACGGCTGGTCGAAGGACGACAAGGACAAGAACGATGACGACGGCGAGTGCCTGACGCTGAGCTGCCCGGGCGACCACATGAGCCACACGCACAAGGGCGACCGGTGCTGTGTCGGCCCGGACGTGGACAAGGATGGCATCCCCGACTCGTGCGACAACTGCAAGCTCTCACCGAACCCGACCCAGCGTGACTCGGACAGCGACGGGGTGGGGGACGAGTGCGACAACTGCCCGGAGGTCTGTAACGAGGATCAGTTCGACGAGGACCGCGACGGCGTGGGCGACGCGTGCGACAACTGCGAGTTCATCTGCAACGAGGACCAGGCGGACGCGGACCGGGACGGCGTGGGCGACGCCTGCGACAACTGCCGCGATCTCTCCAACTCGCAGCAGCCGGACTTCGACCATGACGGTCAGGGCGACGTCTGCGACGACAGCTGCGACGGCGTCTCCGGCGTCCTCTACCTCTACAAGGACGTCGTGAAGGACGGCTACGACATCGTCGACAACTTCAAGTTCAAGGTGCGGATCACCTCGACCGGGACCACCGCCGCGTTCGACGAGGTCTACGAGATCAGCGAGGACAGCCCGCTCTACATCCGCCTGCGCGCGGGCACCTACCACATCTCGGAGAAGGACGTCCCGCCTGGCTACACGCTCGAGAGCGAGCTGGACGTGACGATCCCGATCTGCGGCATCGCGAATGCGACCCTGGTGGACGACAAGCACACCGGCAAGCTCGAGGTGCACAAGGACGTCCGCCTCACCGAGGACAAGGACCCCACCTGCGACGTGGAGGACGACACGAAGTTCAAGGTTCGGATCAAGTCGAAGGACGGGAACAAGGTCGACGAGATCCACGAGATCAGCGAGGACAAGCCGCTCTATCTCGAGCTGCCGGTCGGCAAGTACGAGATCGAGGAGATCTACGTCCCCGGCGCTTTCAAGCAGCCGGATCCGATCTACGTCGAAGTCGTGGAGGACTGCCCGGCCGAGGTGACGATCGTCAACATCCTGCGGCGCGCGAAGCTGACGATCTTCAAGGACGTCTGCAACACGCCCAATGACTGCTCGGTGACCCGGAGCGACGTCACCTTCACCGCGCACATCGTGGCGACCGGCGATACGCCCGCGCTGGACGCGTTCTTCCTCATCCGCGAGGGCTTCCCCCGCGAGTTCTTCCTCCCGCTGGGCACCTATGAGATCACCGAGGAGCCGACGCCCGGGTTCACGCTGGTTTCGCCGCTCGAGATCACCCTCGACAAGGACGGCGAGTCCGGGACGCTGATCAACCTGATCGACGCCGGCACGCTGACCCTCACCAAGGACGTGCGCCTGTGCGCCGAGCGCGGCCCCGAGTGCGACATCGCTGACCCGCACGTGTTCTCGGTCCACATCCAGAGCACCGGGACCACGCCGCCGTTCTCCACGGACATCCGGCTGAGCGAGGGCAACCCGAAGACCATCGGCCTCGCGCCGGGGACCTACCTGGTCAGCGAGAACCTGCCCCTGCCGCCCGCGTACACCCCGCCCGCGCCGTTCGAGGTGACCATCACCTCGGACACCGACACCGCGCGGACGCTGGTCAACCTGGTCAACCGCGCGCCGGTGACGATCACCAAGGACGTCCGCCAGAGCCTCGAGACGGACATCAGCGACAACACCTGCTTCACGGTGATCCTCAACCCGGCCACCGCCGACACGCCGCCGGGCCAGGTGGTGCGGCTCGTCTGCGAGAACCAGCCGCTGTCGCTGGAGCTGCCGCTGGGCGTCTACAACCTCACCGAGCTCGTGCCGCCGGGCTACGTGGGCTTCAACATCCCCGCGCAGATCACGGTCGTGGCCGGGACGAACACGGTGTCGCTGGTCAACCTGATCACCGTCGAGGTCCGCCTCCGGAAGGACGTGGTGGGGTGCCCGTATGAGAGCGAGCCCGCGTGCAGCGCGCATGTGTTCAGCGGGACGATCCAAGCGATCGGCGCCACGCCGCCACTGACCCTGCCGTTCACCTTCTCCGAGGGGCACGACTTCGTCACCCAGCTGCCGTACGGCCAGTATCAGGTCACCGAGACCGACGAGCCCGGCTACACGCCACAGGACTTCGGCAGCGGGGCCGGGGTGTTCATCATCACCGTGCCCGGGAACGCCGACTGGACCGTGCACAACTGCTTTGGCGACAACGTGACCTGCCGCGAAGGCGTCACCCCCGACATGTAGCGGAGCGTCCAAGCGGCACTTGAGCCGCGCCTTCGCCCCGGTGCCCACGCGGCGCCGGGGCGAAGCATTTCCGCGCGAGCGTCCACCGGACCGGAGTTCTGCAGGTTCCGGGGGGCGCGCCTGCGTCGGATCGTTCCGGGGGGCGGCGCTGCGCAAATGCGATGCGGCGTCCGGGCAGCGTGGGCATGCCGCATGGTTCTGCGGTGGGCTCTGCGGAAGCGATGCGAGGTCCGGGCAGGTCGGACACGTCCGCATCGCTCCACGGGCGCTGCTGCACCGACCGATGCGAGAACCGGGAAGCGCGGGCATGCGGCATCGATCCGCGGGGTGCTGCTGCGCCGAAGCGATGCGAGGTCCGCACAACGCGGACGTGTCCGCGTCGTTCTGTGAGGCGCGACTGCACCGAGGCGATTCGGACGCTCCGTTCAGACACCGCCTGTCCCGGATCCTCCCAAGGAGTGACACCGCGCTTCCGCCCTTCTGTGTGCGCGGCGCCTCAGAGCGGCACGGATGCTGCCCAGACTCGCGCGCCGGCGCCTCCAACGTCCGGACGTGGTGCTCCCGCGCGGCGCCGTCCCGTTTCACGCTACCCGACGGCGCAAGCACCCCGCGGGTCGCCTTCGCTCCGACTGCGATGCGAACGCGTGCGCGGGTCCGGCGCTTGCTCGGGGGAACAGGTGCCGGGGCTGCCCTCGCAGCTCCGGTGATTCTCCTGAACACGGAGCGGGATGGGAAACATGAGGCAATGGTTGGGTGGGGCGAGAGGGCTGTTGCTGGCGGCGGCGTGTCTGGCGCTCGCGAGCAGCGGGTGTGGGGTTGTGGTGGTGGACCCGGACGGCGAAGGCGAATGGTCGGCCTGGGGTTCCGATCACCACAAGGTGGGCGATCGCAAGGGAGACCACGATCGGAAGGACGATGACGGGAGGGACAAGGATCACGACGGGAAGGACGACGATCACGACGGGAAGGATTGGGGGGACGGTGACAAGTGCGAGTCGCTCTCCTGCCCGGGCGATCACCACGGTCACCCGCACAAGGGCGACCAGTGCTGCCTGGGGCCGGACTCCGACCATGACGGAGTGCCGGACAGCTGCGACAACTGCCCGCTGGACGCGAACACCTCCCAGCGCGACAGCGATGCCGACGGGGTGGGCGACCAGTGCGACAACTGCCGCGAGGTCTGCAACGAGGACCAGGCCGACTCGGACTATGACGGTGTCGGCGACGCCTGCGACAACTGCGTGGACGTCTGCAACGCCGATCAGTCCGACCAGGACTGGGACGGGGTAGGGGACGTTTGCGACAACTGCCGCGAGGTGCCGAACCCGCAGCAGGCGGACTTCGATCGCGACTGGAAGGGCGACGCCTGTGACGAGTCCTGCGACGGGACCTCCGGCGTCCTCGACCTCTACAAGGACGTGGTCACCCTCGAGAAGGACGTCGTGGACAACCACACCTTCAAGGTGCGGATCACCTCCACCGGCAGCACGCCGTGGTTCGACGAGACCTTCCCGCTGAGCGAGGACAGCCCGCTGTATCTGCGGCTGCGCGCGGGGACCTACCACGTCACCGAGAAGGACCTGCCGCCCGGCTACCGGCTCGAGGAGGAGCTGGAGGTCACCATCCCGGTGTGTGGCTCCGTCCACAAGACGCTGGTCAACGTGAAGAAGACGGGGACGCTCGTGCTCAAGAAGGACGTGCGCGAGAAGCGCGGCGATGAGCCCGAGTGCGACGTCCAGGACGACACCGAGTTCAAGGTCAAGGTGAAGTCGGTGGACGGCAACGACGTGGAGAAGATCGTCACCATCAGCGAGAAGGACCCGGCGTATCTCGAGCTGCCGGTCGGCCGGTACAAGGTCGAGGAGGTCTGGGCGCCTTCGGGCTACAAGCGGCCTGACCCGGTCTGGGTGGAGGTGGAGAAGGACCACAAGACTGAGGTGACCCTGATCAACGTCCGTTACCCGCCGACCGACGGCGCGGGCGTGCCCTGGTAGCCCCTTTCCGAGAGCGGATCCACGTCAGAAGGCCGGACGAAAAGTCGTCCGGCCTTCGTTCTTGACATCCCGCAAAGCGTTCCATAGAAGGCCACGCCCTTACGCCTACAGGGGGAGTCACTCCTTCCGGGGACACGGGCAGATGCCGGTGTAGCTCAGTCGGTAGAGCACTCGCCTTGTAAGCGAAAGGTCGCGGGTTCGACTCCCGCCGCCGGCCTGAAGCAGGGGCCGGAGGTTGGTGCCGGCCCCGACGCAGTTGTGGTGGTGAGGTTTCAGGTCGTTCGGGTTCGATACTTCGGAGGTTTTCACGAGACGGAGAGGTACCCAAGTGGCCAAAGGGAGCAGACTGTAAATCTGCCGGCTCTACGCCTTCGATGGTTCGAATCCATCCCTCTCCAAGGTACTCACGCGGGAATAGCTCAGTTGGTAGAGCGTCAGCCTTCCAAGCTGAATGTCGTGGGTTCGAGTCCCATTTCCCGCTCCAAGCTGTAGCGCTGTAGAGACAAAACCTGGGCCCCGATAGCTCAGTTGGCAGAGCGCATCCTTGGTAAGGATGAGGTCTCCAGTTCAATCCTGGATCGGGGCTCCATTTTCGAGGGAGTGACATGTCCAAGGAGAAGTTCGAGAGAACGAAGCCCCACGTGAACATCGGCACGATCGGTCACGTGGACCACGGCAAGACCACGCTCACCGCGGCGATCACCAAGGTACTGGCCAAGTCCGGCGGCGCCCAGGCGCTTGCCTATGACCAGATCGACAAGGCCCCGGAGGAGCGGGAGCGCGGCATCACCATCTCCACCTCGCACGTGGAGTACCAGACCGCGACCCGGCACTACGCCCATGTCGACTGCCCGGGCCACGCCGACTACGTGAAGAACATGATCACCGGCGCCGCGCAGATGGACGGCGCGATCCTGGTGGTCTCCGCGGCGGACGGCCCGATGCCCCAGACCCGCGAGCACATCCTGCTCGCCCGTCAGGTCGGCGTGCCGTACATCGTGGTGTTCCTCAACAAGGTCGACATGCTGGACGACCCGGAGCTCCGCGAGCTGGTCGAGATGGAGGTCCGCGACCTGCTGAAGAAGTACGAGTTCCCGGGCGACAAGATCCCCATCATCCCGGGCTCGGCGCTCAAGGCGCTCGAGGGTGACACCTCCGAGATCGGCGAGCAGGCGATCCTCAAGCTCATGGAGGCGGTGGACACCTATATCCCGACTCCGGAGCGCGCGACCGATAAGCCGTTCCTGATGCCGGTCGAGGACGTGTTCTCGATCGCGGGCCGCGGCACCGTGGCCACCGGGCGCGTCGAGCGCGGCAAGATCAAGGTCGGCGAGGAGGTCGAGATCGTCGGTATCCGGCCCACGCAGAAGACCGTGGTCACCGGCGTGGAGATGTTCCGCAAGCTGCTCGATGAGGGCATCGCGGGCGACAACATCGGCGCACTGCTCCGCGGCCTCAAGCGCGAGGAGGTCGAGCGTGGCCAGGTGCTCGCCAAGCCGGGCACCATCACCCCGCACACCAAGTTCCGGGCGCAGGTTTACGTGCTCACCAAGGAGGAGGGTGGCCGGCACACTCCGTTCTTCAACGGGTACAAGCCGCAGTTCTACTTCCGCACCACCGACGTGACCGGCACGGTGCAGCTGCCCAAGGGCGTGGAGATGGTGATGCCCGGCGACAACATCACCATGGACGTCGAGCTCATCACGCCGATCGCGATGGAGAAGGAGCTCCGCTTCGCGATCCGCGAGGGCGGCCGCACCGTCGGCGCGGGCGTGGTGTCCGAGATCGTCGCCTAGGCCCAGCCGAAGGGACGTTCGTGGAAGCTGCCGGGATCTTCGGGTCCCGGCGGCTCATCCCACGAATGGTCTTCGGCTTCAACGGCTGACCGGGTCAGTCGTTGTTAGAGCACTTCGAAGGATTGGGCCCCTGCCCGGCAAGGCGCGGGGGTTTCGTTTCAGAGGACGACCATGCCGAAGGGTAACCGCACCATCATTTCGCTCGAGTGCCAGGTGTGCAAAGAGCGGAACTACACGACCACGAAGAACCGCCGGAAGCAGCAGGACAAGCTCGAGCTGAGCAAGTTCTGCCCGCGCTGCCGCAAGCACACCGACCACAAAGAAGGCAAGGTCTAGGCCGGCTTTTAGGCCAGTAGCTCCAACGGTAGAGCAGCGGTCTCCAAAACCGCGTGTTGGGGGTTCGAATCCCTCCTGGCCTGCCAGAACCCGCGCCGCCCGGTGGCTCGAGAGGGTCACCGGGCGGTGTGTTGATCGGAATTCGCAAAGGAAGCCATGGCGAACACGTCTGAAGCCAGCCAGCAGGCAAACCGCTCGGGGATGGACCCGCTGCGGTTGGTCGTGATCTTCTACCTGATCTCGGCGATCGTCCTCGCGCTCTTCTTCTCCCACGTCTTTACGCTGCTGTGGGCGCGCTTCGCGCTGCCGAACCGGGAGATTCTTTCCGGCACCAATGCGGACGTGCCGACCGTGCTGGGGATCGTGCTCTCGCTCGCTTTCGTGGTGTTCTGCTACGCGAACACCCGCGTGCGCGGCAAAGCGCTGGAGAGCGCCACCGAGCTGATGAAGGTCACTTGGCCCACCTGGCCGGAGACCCGGCTGTCCACCATCGCGGTGATCATCGCCTCGCTGGTCTCGGCGTTGATCCTCTTCGGGATCGACACCCTCGCCTACCAGGTGATGGTCAACTGGATCCCGGCCCTGTGGGGGAAGCTCTAATGGCTGAAAAGAAGTGGTACGCCGTTCACACGTACTCGGGCTACGAGAACAAGGCGAAGAAATCCCTCGAGGACAAGATCCGCATGGAGGGCCTGGGCGACTTCTTCGGTGAGATCCTCATCCCCGTCGAACAGGTCGTGGAGATGGTCAAGGGCGAGCGCAAGACCACCAAGCGCAAGCTCATGCCCGGTTACATCCTGGTCCAGATGGAGATGAACGACCGGACCCAGCACCTGGTGAAGAACACGCCCAAGGTCACCGGGTTCGTGGGCGCGGTCACCGGCCAGGACCCCGTCCCGATGAAGGAGTCCGAGGTTCAGCGGCTCACCAGCCAGATCTCCGAAGGCGTCCTCAAGCCCAAGCCGAAGGTTCAATTCGAGGAGGGCGACACGGTCCGCGTGATCGACGGCGCCTTCACCAACTTCTCCGGAACGGTGGAGGAAGTGAACCCGGAGAAGGGCCGGCTCAAAGTGCTCGTCAGCATCTTCGGCCGCGCCACCCCGGTCGAACTGGACTTCATGCAGGTGGAGAAGACGAACGGTTAGGGCCGTTCGTCTTCTCCACCCGCGGTGGGTGGTTGGTAGTGAGGAGTGAGTAGTGGGCTTCGCCGCTCTTTCGGCGGCGGATTTAACGGGGGGGGGCGTTTTGGGCGGTTTGAACCACTGGAGTTGGCAATGAAGAAGGTCACAGGACAGGTCAAGCTGCAGATTCCTGCGGGGAAGGCGAACCCGGCTCCCCCGATTGGCCCCGCGCTCGGTCAGCAGGGCGTCAACATCATGGAGTTCTGCAAGCAGTTCAACGCGAAGACCCAGGAGGCGATGAAGGAGGGCCTGATCATCCCGGTGATCATCACCGTGTATCAGGACCGCTCCTTCACCTTCGAGCTCAAGACCCCGCCGGCGTCCGTGCTGCTCAAGAAGGCCGCGGGTCTGCACACCGAGAAGAAGAAGGGCTCGGGGGCGCACAAGCCGGGCAAGGAGAAGGCGGTCGGCCAGATCACCCGCAAGCAGCTCGAGGAGATCGCGAAGAAGAAGATGCCGGACATGACCGCGGCCACCCTGGAAGCGGCCATGGCCACCATCGCCGGCACCGCGCGTTCCATGGGCATCGAGATCGTCGGCTGACCGCCGTCACCTGATTCTGGAGACTTTCACAATGGCTTCGACTCAATCCGGCAAGAAGTTCAAGGCGGCCGCCGCGCTGGTGGACCGCAACAAGCGCTACTCCACCCAGGAGGCGTTCAAGCTCCTCAAGGACACCGTGGAGAAGCGCGCCACGAAGTTCGACCAGACGGTCGACGTGGCGATGAACCTGGGCGTCGACCCGAAGCACGCCGACCAGATGGTCCGCGGCGCGGTCGTCCTCCCTCACGGCCTCGGCAAGACGGTGCGCGTCGCCGTCTTCGCCAAGGGCGAGAAGGCCACTGAGGCCGCCAACGCCGGCGCGGACGTTGTCGGCGCCGAGGACCTCGCCAAGCGCATCGAAGAGGGCTTCATGGACTTCGATACGGTCATCGCCACCCCGGACATGATGGGCGTCGTCGGCCGCCTCGGTCGCGTCCTCGGCCCCCGCGGCCTCATGCCGAACCCGAAGACCGGCACGGTCACCATGGACGTCACCCGCGCCATCTCCGACGCCAAGGGCGGCAAGGTCGAGTTCCGCGTGGAGAAGTCCGGCATCGTCCACGCCCCGGTCGGCAAGGCCTCCTTCGCCCCGGAGAAGCTCGCCGAGAACTTCAACACCCTCGTGGACATGGTCATGAAGCTCAAGCCGTCCACGGCCAAGGGCGTCTACCTCAAGGCCCTCACCATCTCGACCACCATGGGCCCGGGCATCAAGATCGACACCAACGAGATCACTGCCCGCAACAAGTAGCTCCGCCAGTGAGTCGTGAGGGTGAGTAGCAGGAAGTGAGGGGTGGGGAGCGGAGGGCCGCTCCCCATTTGCCATCCGGTTGGTGGGGCGGCGGACGGCCGGGCGGGGCCCTCCGGCGGCTTCGGAACTTCTCTGGATGCAGTGAGTTGACAACCCTCCGGCTCGCCAGTATAGGCGGCCGGCTTTGCAGTGTAGTTAGCAATCCCTGGTCCAAGACAGCTGGGGTCGAACGGCAGGCAGGGATGTCCTTTGGGAGCCCGGGAAACCGGGCGGGACGCACCGGGCGCTGTCGGGAGACTTAATAGGAGCGCTGCTCCTCCCCGCCGAGATTGTGGGACAGCGGTGGTTCTCTTTCGGAACTTCTCGCTCCCGTGCCTTCGGCCCAGGCATCACGCCTCCGCTTCTGGCGGAGGCCGAGGAGGAGGTGAATGGACAGATGCTGAAGAGCGAGAAGGAAGCGCTGATCAAGGAGCTCAACGACAAGTTCTCCCGCGCCAAGGCGGCGATCGCCGTGGAGTTCGGGAAGCTCAACGTCGAGACCGTCACCCGGCTCCGTCGCAAGCTCCGCGAGGGCAAGGTCGAGTACAAGGTGCTCAAGAACACCCTCGCGAAGCGGGCGGCGAAGGGGACTGCGCTCGAGGCCCTCTCCGACCAGTTCGTGGGGCCGGTCGGCCTGGTTCTCGGCTACGACGACGTCGTCGCGCCGGCCAAGCTGTTGACCGACTTCATCAAGGACCTCGACACGGTCAAGGTCAAGGCCGCGGTCATCGACGGGTCGAAGACCGACGCCAACGGCGTTCAGGCGCTGGCGAAGATGCCGGGGCTGCCTGAGCTGCGGGCGAAGATCATGGGGATGATCAACCAGCCGGCGGCCAAGCTGGTCCGCACGATCGCGGCGCCGGGGCAGCAGCTGGCGATGGTCATCAAGGCCCACTCCGAGAAGCAGCAGTAGCAGGACAAACAACCACCCACCGTTGTTTTCGGGCCGGGATGCCCCGCTGGGGACGAAGGCCCCTCAAGTGAAGGAAAGAACATGGCTGACCTGAATCAGATCGTTGACTCGCTCTCCGCGCTCACCGTGATGGAGGCTGCTGAGCTGGTGAAGAAGCTGGAGGAGAAGTGGGGCGTCTCCGCTGCGGCGGTGGCCGTGGCGGCGGGCCCGGCGGCCGGCGCTGCGGCCGCTGCTCCGGCCGAGGAGAAGACCGAGTTCAACGTGGTGCTCGCCAACGCCGGCGCCAACAAGATCAACGTCATCAAGGAGATCCGCGCGATCACCGGCCTGGGCCTCAAGGAGGCCAAGGACCTGGTCGAGGGCGCGCCCAAGGTGGTCAAGGAGGGCGTGTCCAAGGCCGACGCGGAGAAGATCAAGGCCCAGCTGGTCGCGGCTGGCGCCACCGTCGAGATCAAGTAGTCCGCTGCGCGCGCGGGCCGACCCCGTTATGGAAGTCGACCCGCGCTGGATTTCCGAGCCGGCGATCCCTGTGTCGGGTGTATCCCGGGGGACGCCGGCTCAACCCGTTTCCAAGCGGGCGGCGAAAAGGTACCGCCCGCCCGAGCTGTTGATCTCAGTTACCCGCCGTCTCGCCCGCCCGAGCCCGGAGCCCGAAAAGAATGCCGACGTCGATCCAGAACAACTTCCGAGTGCGGAAGAACTTCGCGAAGATCCAGAAGGTCATCGACATCCCCAACCTGATCAACATCCAGAAGCAGAGCTACGAGAAGTTCCTGCAGGCGGATGTGCCGCCCGACAAGCGTGAGGACATCGGGCTTCAGGGGGTCTTCAAGTCGGTCTTCCCGATCCGCGACTTCAACGAGACGTCCTCGCTGGAGTTCGTGAGCTACCACCTCGAGAAGCCGAAGTACGACGTTGACGAATGTCACCAGCGGGGGATGACCTACTCGGCGCCCATCAAGGTGGTGGTCCGCCTGGTGGTCTGGGACAAGGACGAGGAGACCGGCGCCCAGTCGATCCGCGACGTGAAGGAGCAGGAGGTCTACTTCGGCGAAATCCCGCTGATGACCCAGACCGGCACCTTCATCATCAACGGCACCGAGCGCGTGGTCGTCAGCCAGCTCCACCGCTCCCCGGGCGCCTTCTTCGACCACGACAAGGGCAAGAGCCACTCGTCGGGCAAGCTGCTGTACAACGCCCGCATCATCCCGTACCGCGGGTCGTGGATCGACTTCGAGTTCGACCACAAGGACCTCTTGTACGTGCGCATCGACCGGCGCCGGAAGCTGCCGGCCACGGTGCTGATCCGCGCGCTCGGCGGCGTGCCGGACACCGCGCGCAAGAACCCGCTCGAGTTCCGCGGCACCACCGAGGAGATCCTCAACTACTACTACGCCACCGAGACCATCTACCTGCACTCGGCGACGGAGTTCGAGAAGTCGGTCGAGCTCGACCTGCTGCCCGGTGTGCGCGCCACCCGCGACGTCAAGAACCCGAAGACGGGCGAGGTGATCGTCAAGAAGAACCGCAAGTTCACCCGCGCGGCCATCAAGAAGCTCGAGGCGGCGAAGATCAAGACGCTGCCCATCGATGCGGACGAGCTGTTCACCAAGGTCTCCGCCTACGACGTGGTGGACGAGTCCACCGGCGAGGTCATTCTGGAGGTCAACGAGGAGGTCACCCAGGAGAAGGTCGAGGAGCTCCTCAAGCGCAACATCAAGGAGTTCAAGGTCCTCTTCATCGACAACCTGAACGTGGGCCCCTACCTCCGTGAGACGCTGCTCATGGACAAGGTGGAGACCCCCGAACAGGCGATCATGGAGATCTACCGGCGCCTGCGCCCGGGCGATCCGCCGACGCCGGAGACCGCCACCAACCTCTTCCAGAACCTCTTCTTCAACCCCGAGCGCTACGACCTCTCCAAGGTCGGCCGGCTGAAGCTCAACTTCAAGTTCGGCCTGGAGGAGCCGCTCGACAACCACATCCTCACCAAGCGGGACATCCTCGAGACCATCCGCTACTTGATCGATCTGAAGAACGGCAAGGGCCAGATCGACGACATCGACCACCTCGGCAACCGGCGCGTCCGCGCGGTGGGCGAGCTGCTCGAGAACCAGTACCGGATCGGGCTCGTGCGGATGGAGCGCGCGATCAAGGAGCGGATGAGCCTCCAGGAGATCGAGACGCTCATGCCGCACGACCTCATCAACGCCAAGCCGGTGACGGCGGTGATCAAGGAGTTCTTCGGGTCCAGCCAGCTGTCGCAGTTCATGGACCAGACGAACCCGCTGTCCGAGGTCACCACCAAGCGGCGGCTCTCGGCGCTCGGGCCGGGCGGGCTCACCCGCGAGCGCGCGGGCTTCGAGGTCCGCGACGTCCACACCACCCACTACGGGCGCATCTGCCCGATCGAGACGCCGGAAGGTCCGAACATCGGCCTCATCGCGTCCTTGTCCACCTACGCGCGGGTGAACGACTACGGCTTCATCGAGACGCCGTACCGCAAGGTGGAGAACGGCTGCGTGACCCAGGACACCGCGTTCTACTCGGCGCTCCAGGAGGAGAAGCACACCATCGCGCAGGCCAACGCGGAGGTGGACAAGAAGGGCCGGTTCGTCAACGCCCTGGTCTCCTCGCGCCGCGCCGGCGAGTTCGTCCAGGTGCGCCCCGAGGACGTGCAGCTGATGGACGTCTCGCCGAACCAGCTGGTGTCGGTGGCGGCCTCGCTGATCCCGTTCCTCGAGAACGACGACGCGAACCGCGCGCTGATGGGCTCCAACATGCAGCGTCAGGCGGTGCCGCTCATCCGCACCGAGGCGCCGCTGGTGGGGACCGGGATCGAGGCGATCGTCGCCCGCGACTCCGGCGTCACCGTGGTCGCCAAGCGTGACGGCGTGGTGGAGAGCGTGGACGCTTCGCGCATCGTGGTGAAGGCGGATGTGCCCGCGGCCTTCAGCGACGTGGCCAGCGAGGTCGACATCTACAACCTCATCAAGTACACGCGGTCCAACCAGAGCACCTGTCTCAACCAGAAGCCGATCGTCAAGAAGGGCGACCGGGTGAAGAAGGGCGACGTGATCGCCGACGGCCCGGCCACCGAGGCGGGTGAGCTCGCGCTCGGGCAGAACGTGGTCGTCGCGTTCATGCCGTGGCAGGGCTACAACTTCGAGGACTCCATCCTGCTCAGCGAGCGGCTGGTGCGCGAGGACTACTTCACCTCGATCCACATCGAGGAGTTCGAGTGCATCGCCCGCGACACCAAGCTGGGCAAGGAGGAGATCACCCGCGACATCCCCAACGTGGGCGAGGAGGCCCTCAAGGACCTCGACGAGTCGGGGATCATCCGCATCGGTGCCGAGGTGACGCCGGGGGCGGTGCTGGTGGGCAAGATCACGCCCAAGGGTGAGACCCAGCTGTCGCCGGAGGAGAAGCTGCTCCGCGCGATCTTCGGCGAGAAGGCCGGGGACGTGCGCGACACCAGCCTCCGGGTCCCGCCGGGCGTGAGCGGCACGGTGATCGGCGCCAAGGTCTTCTCGCGCAAGGGCGTGGAGAAGGACGAACGCGCCAAGCAGATCGAGTCGATGGAGGAGGCCCGCCTCCTCAAGGACCAGAACGACGAGATCCGCATCATCCAGGACTCGGCGTACCGGCGGATCCGCAAGCTGCTCGCGGGCAAGGAGGCCCAGGGCAAGCTGGTGGACGACAAGGGCAGGCAGCTGCTCAAGAAGGGCGACGTCCTCAACGACGAGCTGCTCGACCAGATCCCCTACAAGTACTGGCCGGAGATCTCGGTGGGCGACCCCACCGACGGCAAGGTGCGGGACCTTCTGCGCAACCTCGAGGAGACCCGCGAGGCCATCAAGCTGGCGTTCGGGGAGAAGATCGCCCGCATCAAGAAGGGCGATGAGCTGCCCCCGGGCGTGATCAAGATGGTCAAGGTGTACGTGGCCATCAAGCGCAAGCTGTCCGTGGGCGACAAGATGGCCGGACGCCACGGTAACAAGGGCGTGGTGTCGCGGATCCTCCCCGAGGAGGATCTGCCGTACCTCGAGGACGGGCGGCCGGTGGACATCGTCCTCAACCCGCTGGGCGTGCCCTCGCGCATGAACATCGGGCAGATCCTCGAGACCCACCTCGGGTGGGCGGCCCGGGGCATCGGCGAGGCCCTCAACCGGTACATCGAGGAGAACTGGTCGGCGGACAAGCTCCGCGCCCAGCTGAAGAAGATCTACGACGATCCCGCGTTCGGCGAGTTCCTCGACAAGCTCCCGGACGACGAGGTCAAGGTGCTCTGCCGCAAGCTCGAGAAGGGCATCCACGTGGCGACCCCGGTGTTCGACGGCGCCCGTGAGTCGGAGATCGACAACCTGCTGGACATGGCCGGGCTTTCGAAGAGCGGGCAGTCGATCCTCTTCGACGGCCGCACCGGCGAGCCGTTCGACCGCAACGTGACGGTGGGCGTGATGTACATGCTCAAGCTCCACCACCTGGTGGACGAGAAGATCCACGCGCGGTCGATCGGGCCCTACTCGCTGGTCACCCAGCAGCCGCTCGGCGGCAAGGCGCAGTTCGGCGGTCAGCGCCTCGGCGAAATGGAGGTCTGGGCGATGGAGGCCTACGGCGCGGCCTACTCGCTGCAGGAGTTCCTCACCGTGAAGTCCGACGACGTGGTCGGCCGGACCCGCATGTACGAGGCGATCGTCAAGGGCGAGAACACGCTGGAGTCGGGCCTACCCGAGTCCTTCAACGTGCTCCTCAAGGAGCTCCAGTCGCTGGCGCTGGACGTGGAGCTGCTCGAGAACGCCCCGCCGGAGCGGCAGCGCGCCGCGTTCGCCGGCGACTTCGAAGCGGAGACGAAGACCGGGACCGAGGCGTAACGGACGCCTCCGGGTTCCCCTTCACGGAGCGTTTTTCAAACCCAGGTTCAGCAGTCCGGAGCGAACGTGAAAGACATTTTCAACTTCTTCGAGAAGCCGAAGGACCCGCTCTCTTTCCAGGCGATCCGCGTGGGGCTGGCGTCCCCGGAGAAGATCCGCCAGTGGTCGCACGGCGAGGTGAAGAAGCCGGAGACGATCAACTACCGCACCTTCAAGCCGGAGCGGGACGGGTTGTTCTGCGCCCGCATCTTTGGGCCGGTGAAGGACTACGAGTGCAACTGCGGCAAGTACAAGCGCATGAAGCACCGCGGGGTGGTCTGCGAGAAGTGCGGCGTGGAGGTGATCCAGTCCAAGGTGCGGCGTGAGCGCCTGGGCCACATCACCCTCGCCACCCCGGTGGCGCACATCTGGTTCCTCAAGTCGCTGCCCTCGCGGATCGGCGCGCTTCTGGACATGACGATGAAGGACCTGGAGAAGGTCCTGTACTGCGAGAGCTTCATCGTCCTCGATCCGAAGTCCACCCCGCTCGAGAGGAACGAGCTCATCAGCGAGGAGAAGTACCACCGCCTGATCAACGAGTACGGCGAGGACTCGTTCGTGGCGGCGATGGGCGGCGAGGCGATCCGGGAGCTGCTCAAGAACATCGACATCCCGAAGCTCTGCGAGGAACTTCGCAAGGAGATGCGGGAGACCACCAGCGAGGCGAAGCGCAAGAAGATCGCCAAGCGCCTCAAGGTGGCGGAGGCGTTCCGCAACTCCGGCAACAAGCCGGACTGGATGATGCTGGACGTGATCCCGGTCATCCCGCCGGATCTGCGCCCGCTGGTGCCGCTGGACGGCGGCCGGTTCGCCACCTCCGACCTCAACGACCTCTACCGCCGCGTCATCAACCGGAACAACCGCCTCAAGCGGCTCCAGGAGCTGAACGCGCCGGACATCATCATCCGCAACGAGAAGCGGATGCTGCAGGAGGCGGTGGACGCGCTGTTCGACAACGGCCGCCGCGGCAAGACGATCACCGGCCCCAACAAGCGGCCGCTGAAGTCGCTCTCCGACATGCTCAAGGGCAAGCAGGGCCGGTTCCGCCAGAACCTGCTCGGCAAGCGCGTGGACTACTCGGGCCGCTCGGTGATCGTGGTCGGCCCGGAGCTCAAGCTCCACCAGTGCGGCCTGCCCAAGATCATGGCGCTCGAGCTGTTCAAGCCGTTCATCTACAACAAGCTCGAGGAGAAGGGCTACGTCACCACCATCAAGAGCGCGAAGAAGATGGTGGAGAAGGAGCGCCCCGAGGTCTGGGACATCCTCGAGGAGGTCATCCGCGAGCACCCGGTGCTCCTCAACCGCGCCCCGACCCTGCACCGCCTCGGCATCCAGGCCTTCGAGCCGGTGCTGATCGAAGGCAAGGCGATCCAGCTGCACCCGCTCGTGTGCACGGCGTTCAACGCGGACTTCGACGGCGACCAGATGGCCGTCCACGTGCCGCTCTCCATCGAGGCCCAGATGGAGGCGCGCGTGCTGATGATGTCCACCAACAACATCCTCAGCCCCGCAAGCGGCAAGCCCATCATCGTCCCCACGCAGGACATGGTGCTGGGGCTCTACTACATGACCCGCCCGCGCGAGTTCGCGAAGGGTGAGGGCCACGTCTTCGCCTCGCCGGAGGAGGTCCGCGCGGCGTACGACCACGGCGAGGTCCACCTGCAGGCGAAGATCATCTGCCGGATCGACGGCAACCGCTACGAGACCACCACCGGCCGCGTGCTGTTGTGGGAGGTGGTTCCGCGCAAGCTGACCTTCGACGCCATCAACAAGGTGATGGACAAGAAGCAGCTCGGGAACCTCATCGACCTGTGCTACCGCCTCACCGGCGAGAAGGAGACCGTGCTCCTGGCCGACCGGATCCGCACGCTCGGGTACACGCATGCGACCCGCGCGGGCATCTCGATCGCGCTCAAGGACATGCTCATTCCGGAGAAGAAGGCCGAGTTCCTGGCGAACGCGCGGAAGGAGGTCGACGACATCGAGAACCAGTATCTCGAGGGCCTCATCACCGACGGCGAGCGCAAGAACAAGGTCATCGACATCTGGGCGGAGACCACCGAGAAGGTCGCCACCGAGATGATGTCCCGGATCAAGGTGGAGGAGGTCACCGGGATCAACCGGGAGGGCAAAAAGGAGACCCGGTCCCAGGCCTCGTTCAACCCGATCTTCATCATGGCGGACTCGGGCGCCCGTGGTTCGGCCCAGCAGATCCGTCAGCTGGCCGGCATGCGCGGCCTGATGGCCAAGCCGTCCGGTGAGATCATCGAACGGCCGATCATGGCGAACTTCCGCGAAGGCCTCTCGGTAATCGAGTACTTCATCTCGACCCACGGCGCGCGCAAGGGCCTCGCCGACACCGCGCTCAAGACCGCCAACTCGGGCTATTTGACCCGCCGCCTCGTCGACGTGGCGCAGGACGCGATCATCACCGAGTACGACTGCGGCACCATGGACGGTCTGTACATCGGCGCCCTGGTGGAGGGCGGCGAGGTGATCGAACACCTTGGCGAGCGCATCTTGGGCCGCGTGGCGCTGGACGACATCCTCGATCCGGTGACGGGCGAGGTGCTGGTCCGCGCCAACGAGGAGCTGGACGAGAAGAACGTGGCGCGCATCGAGGCCTCGGGCCTGGACCGGGTGAAGATCCGTTCGGTGCTCACCTGCCAGGCGCGCCGCGGGATCTGCGTGGAGTGCTACGGCCGTGACCTGGCGCGCGGGCGCAAGGTGAGCATCGGCGAGGCGGTGGGCGTGATCGCTGCCCAGTCGATCGGCGAGCCGGGCACCCAGCTGACGATGCGGACGTTCCACGTCGGCGGCACCGCCACCAAGACCGCGGTGCAGTCGTCGCTCGAGAACCGCTACGCGGGCGTGGTGAAGTTCCACAACGTCAACACGGTCACGCGCAACGACGGCACCCTGGTGGTGATGAACCGCAACGGGGAGATCGTCATCGTCGACGAGTCGGGCCGCGAGCGCGAGCGGTACCAGGTGATCTACGGCGCCAAGCTCCTGGTGAAGGACGGCCAGAAGGTGGACGCCAACACGATGATCGCCGAGTGGGATCCGTTCGCGATGCCGCTGCTCACCGAGGTGGGCGGCGTCGTCCGGTACGAGGACATCATCGAAGGCGTGACCATGACCGAGGCGCTGGACGAGGTCACCGGCCTGTCGCGGCGGACGATCATCGAGTCGCGCGATCCGGACGCCCGGCCGCGCATCACCGTCCGGGATGCGGACGGCGAGGTGAAGCAGCTGACCTCGGTGGACCAGCCGGCCAGCTACTTCCTCCCGCAGGGGGCCATCATCACCGTCAACGACGGTGACGAGGTCTCTCCGGGCGAGGTGATCGCCAAGGTCCCGCGCGAGACCATGAAGACCAAGGACATCACCGGCGGTCTTCCGCGCGTGGCCGAGCTCTTCGAGGCGCGCAAGCCCAAGGATCACGCGATCATCGCGGAGATCGACGGCGTGGTGTCGTTCGGCAAGGACACCAAGGGCAAGCGCAAGCTGATCATCACCCCGGAGATCAACGGCGAGCAGCGGCCGGATCTGGCGAAGGAGTACCTGATCCCCAAGAGCAAGCACATCAGCGTGCACGTGGGCGATCGGGTGAAGGCCGGCGAGCCGCTGATGGACGGCGCTGCCAACCCGCACGACATCCTCAAGGTGTTGGGCGAGAAGGAGCTCAGCCGCTACCTGGTGGACGAGACGCAGGAGGTCTACCGGCTGCAGGGCGTGAAGATCAACGACAAGCACATCGAGACGATCGTGCGGCAGATGCTGCGCCGCGTGCGCGTGACCGATGTGGGCGACACCTCGTTCCTCATCGACGAGCAGGTCGAGAAGTGGGTGTTCGAGGAGGAGAACGAGAAGGTGATGGCGGCGGGCGGCCGGCCGGCGGTGGGCGAGCCGCTGCTTCTGGGCATCACCAAGGCGTCGCTCTCCACCGAGTCGTTCATCTCGGCGTCGTCCTTCCAGGAGACCACCAAGGTGCTCACCGAGGCCGCGATCCAGGGCAAGGTGGACTACCTGCGCGGGCTCAAGGAGAACGTCATCATGGGCCGGCTGATCCCGGCGGGCACCGGGCTGCCGCAGTACAAGCACCTCGAGATCGAGGTGGAGAGCCCGGCCGACGAGATCGAGGACATGGAGGCCGCCCTGGCCGCCACCCACGGCGAGACGGCGCTCCCGCCGCCGGGGGCGATCGAGACGGGCGCCGAGCGCAGCGGCACCGAGACCGGCGCGGCGTAGCCTAAAAGGGTGTCCCTATCCCACGGACGGGAGAGGGCACTGCGGCCGGAGCCGGGGACCCCAACCGAGGGTCCCGGGGGCCGCCCGCGCCGCAGACAGCAGCAGAAGGTCGAAGCCGTCCGGGACTACCCACCCAGGCGGCTTTTCCGTTCTTCGTGGTGCGAATTTTCCTCTTGTGACGCGTCGCGTTGACGTTCTTTGTGCGCTGCGTTACATCGGTGTACGTCCGAGGGGACGACCAGAAGGAGAACGAGATGGCGACCGCGAAGAAGAACGGAACGAAGGGAACCAGGCCGCTGCAGGGGTTCGTGAAGGAGCGGATCGTGGAGGCTCAGGAGAAGCTGGGCGCGTTCGAGGCCGAGGCGCAGAAGGTGCTCGGGAACCTGACCGAGCGGGCGCAAAAGTCCCGCCGGGAGGTGGAGAACCTTCTCAATCGGTTCAACGGGCTGGAGAAGGTGCAGGAGAGCCTGGAGCAGCTGCGCGAGCTGAGCCCGCTGGACTCGGCCTCCATGAAGAAGCTGAGCAAGCGCGCCACCGCTGCCACCGCGGAGATGAAGAAGCGGTTCGAGGAGCTGCAGGAAAAGGTCATCTCCGGCGTGGGCGTGGCCAGCCAGGCGCAGGTCCGCGAGATCAATAAGGAATTGGTCAAGCTGTCGAAGAAGCTGGACGCCCTGGTGGGCAAGAAGGCCGGCGCGCGGGGCGAGATTCGCAACTAGTTGGCGCCCTGGGCGATACTTGCCTACACGGTAGGTGCGGAAGGGCTTGGTTCCGCCGCTCCCGTCGTGCTTCAGTGCCCCTGAAGCGGCAGAAGGGCAGGCAAGGGTATGGCAGAAGGAAAGCGAGCGCTGACGGATCTCGTCGAGAAGACGTGGGGTCAGCTGGAAAAGAGCGTCGAGGACGCGGTCCAGCGTTCGCTGAGCAAGGTGAAGTTCCCCCGTCGGGAGCAGCTGCAGGAGTTCTCGGAGCGGCTGGACCGGGTGGAACGGCGCCTGAGCGAGCTCGAAGGGAAGCGGTGACGGTGAGGCGGCTCTTCGCAGCGCTTCACCGTCTGTCGTCCGGGTGCGCCACGCTCCCGATGGTGGGAGCGTTCGCCCTCGTGGGCGTGGCGCGCTTCGGCGGGGTGGCCGCGCCGCCGCCTCCGGCAGAACCCGCGGATCCGCCGGCGTTGGCGGCGCTCGCGCTGCCCCCAGACGCCGACTTCGCGCTCATCGACGAGGTGCTCCAGAAGCGCGCGCCGAACCTCGGGCTGACGCTCAGGCGGCAGCTCGGCGTGGCGATCGCCGACGAGGCGAGGCAGGCGGGCTACGACCCGCTGCTCATCCTGGCGATCATCGACGTGGAGAGCGACTTTCTGGAGGACGCGGTCTCCAACAAGGGTGCGCGGGGGCTGATGCAGATCAAGCCCTCCACGCTCTACTTCCTCGCCCAGCGGGAAGGGCTGAAACTGTCCCGCGAAGAGGTGGCGAGCGATCCGGCGCTCTGCGTCCGCCTGGGGATCCGCTACCTGCGGTGGCTGAACGACCGCTTCAAGGACCTCGACCTCACGCTGATGGCCTACAACGCAGGCCCTGCGCGGATCCGTCAGGCCATGCGCGACCGGAACCTCGAACCCTTCCGGCGCTACCCGCATCTGGTGCGCCGCGACTACTGGCGCTTCCGCAGGGGCCAGGGGCTCGAAGGAGACTGGGCGTTCGCGCTCCGCGACGAGCCGCGCCTTCTGGGCCGCTGAGTCCGCCTGAATCCGTCCCGCCCACGGGGACATCGCGGACGACACGGCGCCGAAGCCATCGCCGCGTCGGCCCCTCAAGGCCTGCTGCAGACGGCAGACGGTAGACCGCAGTCACTTCCCTCGACTTCCCCCTCTCCTCGGGCGAAATTTCGGACGGGCCGCTCCGTTCGGAGGATGCATGCGCAAGGCACTCTCACTTCTGGCCGTGTTCGTTACGATCGTCCCGGCGGGCGCATGGGCGAAGTCGGTCTATCTGAACAACATCAAGATCGACAACGTGGCCCTCAAGAACATGAAGTTCGAGAAGGTCACGGTGCGGATCGACGAGAAGGGCGACATCTTTATCGACGCGCCGGGGTATCAGGTGAAGGTGGTGGAGCCGGGGGCGTCCGGTGCGGGATCCGCGTCGTCGGTCGACGACTCGTCGGAGGCGCCCCGGCTGACGAAGCGGTACTTCCTGGTCACCGAACAGACCGCGCCGGGGATGACCGACTACGACATCGACGTCTACTTCAACTCGAAGTGGATTCGGAAGCTGAAGAACAACGAGGAGCAGATCTACACCGACGTCACGAAGTACCTGCAGCCGGGCCGGAACACGGTCACCCTGGTGGCGAAGAAGATCCCCGGAGGTTCGCGCTCCAGCTACTCACCGTCCCACGTGTTCCGGGTGATCGTGGGCGAGGGCAACATCGGCGGGGACAACGTGATGATCGACCGGCCGGTGGTGGACTGGAAGGTCACCGCCGCGGATCAGGACGACCTCACGAAAGAGGTCACGTTCACCACCCGGTGATGGGATAGAGGAGCACGCGTGTTCAACGTCGATCAGCGTCTGCGGGGCCTGCCGGCGAGCCGCGAACAGGTGGTGGCGGTCTACCAGTCGATCAACGCGCCCCACCTGGCGATCCCCGGCAAGCAGGCCGGGCCGGCCCAGGCCTTCATCGTGGGGCTGCGCGGTTCGGCCGGGCTGGCGGTGTACGTCTACCTCTACCTGGCCGAGACCGCCGACTGCGCCGTCTACGTTCCGGACCGCCGAAACCTCTCGGTGGAGGAGTTCGCCGGCGAAGAGGCCGAAGCGCTCGGCTTCGTGGAGTCCATGGGCTTCATCATGGACAACCTGAACTTCCGCACGCTGTCCGTCGCCGACCAGGAGCGGCTGCTCAAGACGCTCCCGGTGTTCCTCAAGGATCCGAAGCTGATGCCTGCCGCCGCGCAGCCGAAGAAGGCCGCCGAGCCCTCTCCGGCGGCTGCGCTCGGCCGGCTGTTCGCGTCGTTCTGAACCGAGGTTCCATGCACCCCGCTTCATCCCGCGTCGTTCTCACCGCCTGCGTCGGCTTCTCGCTCCTTTCCGGGTGCAGGCACGTGCCTACAGCCAAGGAGTGCGAGACCTCGGACATCCACTACGATCTCGGCGTCAACGCGCTCACCCAGGGCAACATGCAGGAGGCCTACGGTGAGTTCGATTCGGCGCTCAAGCTGTGCGAACACAACGAGCGCGCCCACAACGCGCTCGGCCAGCTGCTCCACCTGCAGTACCACAAGGTGAAGGAGGCGAAGGAGCACTACCTCCGCGCGCTCGAGATCGATCCCACGTTCACCGACGCCCGGGTGAACCTGGGCAACCTCTACCTGGACCAGAACGACTACGCGAAGGCGATCGAGCTGTACGAGCAGGCCCTCAACGACATGCGGTACCCGACCCCGTACATCGCCCGCGCCAACCTGGGGTGGGCCGAATACAAGCGCGGCAACGTGGATCAGGCGATCGACGCGATCCGCTCGGCGATCACCCTGAACCCGAAGTTCTGCCTCGGCTACCGGAACCTCGGCACCATCTACGACGAGACCGGCAGGACAGAGAAAGCCTGCGAGCAGTTCGCGCACTTCCGCGAGCAGTGCCCCGACGCCGCCGAGGCCTACTACCGCGAGGCGCTTTGCGTGGCGAAGCTGGGCCGCGTGTCGGATGCGAAGAATCTCTTCGCCCAGTGCGAAGCGAAGGCGCCCGTCGGCGACCTCAAGGACAACTGCCACCGCCTCGGTGAGCAGCTGCAATAGCGTTCCCTTGGATCACGTCGAGTTCGGCAGGTACCTGACGCAGCAGCGCGAGCTGCGCGGCATGAGCCGGGAGGACATCTCGCAGCGGACGAAGATCCCGAAGAGCGTCCTGCTCGCCCTGGAGACGGGTCAGCGTGAGCGGCTGCCGGAGCGGGTCTTCGTCCTCAACTACATCCGCGCCTACGCGCAGGCGATTGGCCTGGCACCGGAGGAGGCGGTGCTCCGCTACGAGGAGATCTACACGGGCGCGAACACGCTGCTCACCCCGGTGGAGCAGGAGCGCCGGCGCCGGCGCAAGGCGTGGACCATTCTCAGCCTCCTTTTGCTCGGCGTGGCCGCGCTGGTGGGCGCCGTGGTGTGGCTCAACCGGCCGGTGCCCCACTGAGGCGCCCCGGGCGACGCGATGGACCGCTTCGTCGAACGCGCCGTGGTGCTCTCCACCGTCGACTATGGGGAGGCGGACCGGATCGTCACCCTCTTCACCGAGGGCCGCGGCCGGATGAGCGCGTTCGCCGCCGGCGCGCGCAAGAGCCGGCGGCGCTTCGCCGGCGCGCTCGAACCCACCACGTTGATCCACGCCCGGCTCGTGGAGCGCCACGGGACGACGGTCCGCCTGGACGGGGCGGACATCGAGCGGTCGTACGTCGCGCTGAGGACGGATCTCCCCCGGCTCTCCCGCGCGCTCTATTGCCTCGAGCTGTGCCGCGAGCTGGTCCGCGAGCACGAGCCGCACCCGGCGCTGTTCGCCCTCCTCGTGGACTACCTGGGCCGGCTGGAGGAGGGAAAGGCGGGCCCGACCTCGCTCATCGCCTTCGAGCTGGACGCGCTCGCCCACGCCGGGCTGATGCCGCGCTTCGACTCGTGCGCGGTGTGCGGCGGGCCGGTGGGCGGGGACGCGGTCTTCGACCCGGATCACGGCGGCGTGGTCTGCCACAACGACCGTGGGCGGATGACGGGCGGCGTGCGCGTGGACGCGCAGCTGACCGCGGCGCTCGTGGGGTTGCAGCGCGGCGCCCGCACCCCGATGCCGGCCGATCAACGCCAGCGCGCGCGGGAGGTGCTCAACCGCTTCATCGCGCACCAGCTCGGGCGGAGGCTCCACAGCGTGGACTTCCTCGTCCAGGTGGGGCTCGACTGAACGCGCGGCTCAGGGCGGAGGCGAGGCGGGGCAGAAGCCGGACTTCGGCGCGCAGGACTGGAAGAACACGTGCGGCTGACCGGTGCCGTCCGCGCAGAACGGGGTCTCGCCCTCGTTCTCCACCAGGAACACGGTGCAGGTGGTGGGCTGGCCGGCGTCGTCCGGCGGGCACGCCGCGTTGCCGCCGTTGCAGGTGAAGATCACCCCGGTGCAGTCGAACCCGGACGGGCAGTCCTCCTGGGTGCTGCACGGCATCCCGCAGAAGGACTGTTCGGACCCCTCGCTGATGAAGGTGAGGCAGGCCACCTCCTGTCCGTCCGGCGTGAACGGGCAGGGGTTAAAGGCGTCGCACGCCCGGCAGTCGCTCCGGCCGGGGCGGGTGGCGCAGGTGCCGGTGCCCGGATCGCAGAACTCGCCCACGTCGCAGTCCGCGTTCTTGCGGCAGAACGCCTGGCAGTGGCCGGCCACGCACGACTGGTGGAGCGGACAGTCCGCATCGCGGCGGCAGCCGTTCACGCACTGCGCGAGGGGTCCGTCGCAGATCTGCCCGAACGGGCACTGCTCATCCAGCGTGCACGGGCCCGGGGGCAGGCAGGTGTTGCTGGTGATGTCGCAGAACATCGTCGCCGGGCACTCCTGGTTGGAGCTGCACGCGGCGGTGGACTGGCAGAACCCGAAGCCGTTGCAGAACTGGCCGCTCTTGCAGCCGGCGTCGTTGAGGCACTTGCACGCGCCGGTCATCGCGTCGCAGAAGGCGTTCGGGCCGCAGGCGGCCGCGGTGCACACGCAGCGCTCCCGGTTGGCGTCCTTTACGTAGCCGGGCGGGCAGCAGGAGTCACCGTTGCAGACGCAGGCCTTCACGCTCTCGTTGTAGGTGTGATCCGGCGGGCAGCACTCGTCGCGCGCGCAGACGCAGTCCTGCTTCACCTCGTCCCACCGGTAGTCGACCGGGCAGCAGCCATCCGAGGCGCAGACGCACTCCTGTTGCAGCGGGTCGTAGCCAAAGCCCTGCGGGCAGCACGCGTCCGAGGTGCAGACGCAGGCCCCGCGGTTCTCCTCGTAGGTGTAGCCGTCGGGGCAGCAATCCTGTGCGCCGCACGCGCACCGCTGCGCCTCTTCGATCCAGACGTGGTCCGCGGGGCAGCACGCGGAGTCGCGGCACACGCAGGATTGCGAGTCTTCGGAGTATTCATAGCCCGTGGGGCAGCACCCGGTGGCGCGGCAGACGCAGACGCCGTCTTCGCAGGCGTGTCCGCTGGGGCAGCCCTCGTCGGAGATGCAGATGCACGCCTGACCGTCCTGCGTGTAGCCCTGGGGACAGGGTGGGGCGAGCGCGGTCCGGGCGCACGCGCAGCACAACGCCAGCGCCGCCGCCGCGGCCCAGCCCCACCGGCGTGCGCCGGACAGGTCCATCCTCGTGCCGGTGCGTTCACTCACCAATCGCGTACTCGATCCGGATCTGCGCGCCGGGCGGCGGCACGTAGTTTCCGAGGAAGGCGATGCTCTGGGTGTCCGGCCGGTACTGCCACCCGTTGACGACGTCGCGAGGGATCTTCACACCGTTCACCGTGACGGTGAGGGTGGCGGCGTCGGGGACGAGTGACAGCGGGAAGGTCCGTCGCAGCGTGTTGAGCGCCTGGGCGATCCGCACGAGCGTGTCCTCGAACGAGGCGTCGCAGATCGACCCGACCACGCCGCCGGTCTTCGTCGCCACCGCTGCGTAGCGGAAGGCCGGCTCGGCGAGGCCGCCGTAGTAGATCTGTTCGCCCGGAGGATAGCAGCCGTTCGGGGTGGTTCCGCCGATCACCGAGAACGACGTCAGGTTCTCGTTGCCCTTGCCCTTCACCCCCCGCAGAAAGCGCGCGTAGTACGCCGGATCGCCGTAGGACGAATCGTCCTCGTCGCTCACCGCGATCACCGCCAGCGCCGCGTTCGGCCGCAGAAAGCCCTGGTTGGCTTCGTTGATCACCGGCGGGGTGAGGGCGATCTGCATCATCCGCAGGCCCTGCTCCCAGCGGGTGCGCGAGTCCGGGAAGGTGGTGTTCTCCACGAAGACCTTCTGCGGATCCGGCGTGTTCTTCGTGATGATCTTCGTGGTGCCGCGGAGCTCGCCGCGGTCGTTGGCGTTGGTGCTGATGACGCCGATGTGGAAGTCGACCTGCAGCGCCAAAAGCTCGTCGATGAAGCGCTTGAAGTTGCCGGACAGCGTGGCGCGCTGGTTTTTCATCGAGCCCGAGTCGTCGATCACCCACAGGATGTCGACCACCCCGTCCGTCTGGCGGAACACGTCCACCTGCGTGGCGGCGATCGCCAAAGGATCGCGCACCTCCACGCGGCCCACCACCTGCCGGTCCACCTTCGGCGGCAGCACCTCGACCCGGGCGAGCGTGGGAGGCGCCACCTTCGGCCGCGCCTGCCCGCGCCCGGACTCCGACCCCACCGGATCGCAGCCGGACAGGGTGAGCGCGGTGGCCACGCTCAGCGCGACGGCTGTCGCCGTGCGGAGCCACTTCTTTGGAGCGCGCGCCATTCGGAAGAGGAGGATCTTCGAAGGAGGGGTGGCTCGCAAGGGCGGCGGGTGGGCGCCCCGACTTGGAAATGCCTGGCCGCCGTGCGACCTTCAGCGGGGCGATGAAAGCGTTCCTTCCTCTTGCGCTCTGTGCCGTCGCCGTCAGTGCCTGTCAGTGCCAACCGGGCGCGCCCACCGCGGTCACCTTCCGGATCCGGAACGACAGCTCATCGCCCCTGTTCGTGGACGCCACCGACGGACGGATGGGCCTGCACGTCAAGCGCAACGTCGCGGGCCAGTGGCTCCCGTTCGTCGAACAGCCGGCCTGCGAGTGCCAGACGTGCGACCAGATCTGCGGCTGCATCTGCGACGAGGAGACCCGGCAGAGGGTGCTCAAGGTGGATCCGGATAGCACCTTCGAGCGCACGTGGACCGGCTACGTCCAGGTGAGCGGGATCCGGTCGTGCTCGGTGCTCGAGCCGGGGCGCGACTGCCTGACGCCGGAGATCCCCTCGGTGGACGAGACCTTCCACCTGGAGCTCTGCTACGCGCCGTCCTCACAGGGCGCCAACGACGCGGACGCAGGCGTGGCGGTGCCGGGCACGCTGCCCGAAGCATCGGTGAGCTGCGTGGAGAAGCCGTTCCAGATCCGCGACGGCCTCGTGGAGATCTCCCCGAGCCACGGCGCGCCCTGCACCACCCACGCGGACTGTCAGAACCCGGATGAGCTCTGCTTCGCAGGGAGCTGCACCACCGCCTGCCCGGCGACCGGCTTCCCGCCGATCGGCGCGTCGTGGCGGGTGGCGGTGGCCGAACCCGAGGACCGCGGCTTCTTCGTCTACACCGGCGGCCCGGGCCGGCAGGGCTGGGACGGGATGGGCCTGGTGAGCTCGGTGACCTACGCCAACAACACGATGAGCGTTTTCCTTCGCCCGGATGCGCCGGGGTCGAAGGTGAATGGGCGGATCGACATCACGCTCCCGGAGGGCGTGGCGGTCCCGCTTGAGTCCGGCGAGCGGATCTCCGTCCACATCGTGGATCTGTCCACGGAGGAGAACCCGGAGAACCGCGCGGTCACCCTGCGCGACGGGGACGGGACGCTTCTGCTCGCCGCGGACACCGCGCAGGGAGGGGCGATCCTCGAGGGCGCGGAGCTGGCGCCGTTCGCGGTGTCCCGGGTGGACACCATCGTCGGGTGCGAGCACACCGAGTGCGGCAAGAACCTCTTCCACGCCACGCGCTTTGCCGCGGTGAACGAGGCGGTGGAGGTGAAGCCGGGGGACGCCGTCGCGCTCGTGGCGGACGGCGCGGCGTGGACGCTCGTGAACGTGGGCAATCAACGGTACGGCGCGGACACCTTCTGCACGCTCAGCGACCTGATGCCGTACGTGATCGCCAACCAGCGTAACTCTCCGTAGGCGCTCCACCCCGGGGGCGATTACGTCCCTCGCGCCGGCCCAAAGTAGGATGAGCGCTTCATGTCGGGCGCCGACTTCCACGCCGGCCGCAAGGTCGGGAAGTACGAGATCCTCACGCTCCTCTCGATGGGCGGGATGGCCGAGCTCTTCCTGGCCTACACCGCCGGGCCGGGCGGCTTCCGGAAGTTCGTCGCGCTCAAGCAGATCCTCCCGGACATCAAGAAGGACGAGTCCTTCGTGAAGATGTTCCTGGACGAGGCGCGGATCACCGCCGCGTTCTCGCACTCGAACATCGGCCAGGTGTTCGACCTCGGCGAAGAGGAGGGCGAGCTGTACCTGGCGATGGAGTTCATCTCCGGCCAGAACCTCGAGTACCTCTCGAAGGTCTGCCGGAAGACGCAGACGCCGATCCCCGTGGGCTTCTCCGCGATGGCGGTGCGCGACACCTGCCTCGGCCTGCACTACGCGCACCACTTCGTCGATCCCTCCGGGAGGCCCGCGCCCGTCATCCACCGCGACGTCTCGCCGAAGAACGTGATGGTCACCTACGACGGCAACGTGAAGGTGATCGACTTCGGGATCGCCAAGGCGCGCGGCCGGCTTAACCGCACCCAGGCGGGGATGGTGAAGGGCACCAGCGGGTACATGTCCCCCGAACAGGTGCGCAACGAGCCTTTGGACGAGCGAAGCGATCTCTTCTCCGCCGCGGTGATGCTCTGGGAGCTCGTCTGCGGCCAGCGGCTGTTCGACGGGCCCTCGGACGCGGCCACGATGATCGCGATCGTCGAGAAGCCGATCCCCGATCCGCGGACGATCAACCCCGAGGTGCCGCCGGCGCTCGCGCAGGTGATCCTCAAGGCGCTCTCCCGGGACCGCGAGGACCGCTACGCCACCGGCAAGGAGCTGGCCCGCGCCATCGACGCGGCGATGGGCCCGGAGATCTACGACGAGGATCGCGCGGCCGCGTTCATGCAGCGGATCTTCGCGGAGAAGGTGAAGAAGACGCGCGCGCTCCTGGAGATGGCCAGCCGCGACGACGGCGAGCTCTCCCGCGCCGCCGAGGGGCTGCGCGACGAGGCCGAGGCCGCCTCTCCGTCGCCGAAGACGCGCCGCCCCAGCACGCCCGGCGCGCGCACGCCCCCGGGCCGCACGCCCCGCGCCGGGGCGAAGCCGGTGCGCGACAGCCAGCGGCTGCCCACCCGCACGCCGCCCTCCCGTACGCCAGG
>JADGHL010000207.1 GCA_019686135.1 Myxococcaceae bacterium
GGTGCTCGAAGGCGTGGGTGGGATACGGCGAACGGGCCATCAGCAGGTCTCCCCGAGCAGGATGAGTTTGCGCACCCGCGCCAGTCGCGCAGCCGGAGCGACGGGTCTGGGGAAGCGCGTGCCTCGCCGTCACGCCGCAGCGCGACAGCAGACGGCGTGCCATCCGGAACATCCGGGAATCAAACGGTTGGCGACACCCCGACCGGGTCTTTGGTGCCCGCCGGGTCGGGCAGCACCCGCCGGCCGTCGAGGAACGCCTGCAGATCCTCCGGGAGCGGAGCCTCGAAGCGCATCTCTTGTCCGGTGTGCGGATGCGGCAACCGCAGCGCGGCGGCGTGGAGCGCCTGACGGGGCAGGCGCAGGCGGACCCAGGCTTCGGGCTCGAGGCACTTCCTCGAGAAGCGGTCGAAGTAGCCCATGTCGGGGCCGTACATCTTGTCGCCGACGATCGGATAACCCGCCTCGCGGAGGTGGATGCGGATCTGGTGCTGCCGGCCGGTCATCGGGTACGCGCGGACCAGCGCGAAGGGCTCGCCGTCGCGCTCGAAGCGCTGGAGAACGCGGAAGCGGGTGCGCGACGGCTTGCCCACGACGCGGTCGATCCGCACCGCGATGCGGACGGCGTCGGTACCTTCGGCGATCGGCGCGTCGACCTCGAACTCGTCCTCGGGCGGCGCACCCTCGACCACGGCGAGGTACTCCTTGTGGACCTCGCCGCCCATGAAGCTCCGCATCAGCCGCTGACACGCCTCGAGCGTGCGGCCACAGACGATGATCCCCGACGTCTCGCGGTCCAGCCGGTGCGCCGGATCCGCGCGGAAGTCTTCGCCGTAGCGGACCTTGAGCAGCGTCACCAGCGTGCCGCGGTGGTAGCGCGCGGTCGGGTGCATTGGCAGGCCGGCGGGCTTGTCGACCACCAGGATGTGATCGTCCAGGTACAGCTCGGTGAGCGTGGTGGGCGTCTCCGGCTCCTCCAGCGTGCGGCGGCGCAGCTTGAAGTGCAGCCCCGGCTTCACCAGCGTCGACGGCTTGAGTGGCCGGTCGGCGATCAGGCTGTTCTTGATGATGAGCTGCGCCTTGTTGCGCGAGAGCCGCTGGATCTTGTGGCAGAGGTAGCGATCGAGCCGCCAGCCGGCGTAGTTGGGCTCCACCGTGAACGGAATGTCCACGAACTCTGGGGGCTTCACCTCCGCCATTCCGGTATGTTCCCTCGCATGCTCCGCGTGTCTCCCGCAAGCCCGGGTCGCGTGTACCGGGCGCTGCCCGGCGCGCTGCTCGCCCTGCTGACCCTCGCAGCGGCCGCACCGATGAAGGCGTTCGCCGCGGAGGAGGCGCCTGCGACCGCCCCGGCGATCAAGAAAGGCACGCGACTCGTGGTCGTCGAGCTCGTCACCCCACCCACGATGATCGGACTCGGCGGGCAGGTCGCTTCGGCGATCGTCCGGTCGGCGCAGTCGCTCGGCTACGAGGTGATCGGCCCGGAGGAGCTGCAGGCCCTGCTCGGTCCCGAGGGCGCCGAAGCTCTGCGCAAATGCAACGGCCAGACCTTGTGCGTGCTTTCCCGCGTGCGGCCCGCGAACGCCGAACGCGTCGTGATGGGCAGCATCGGGCGCGACGACAAGAACTACCTGGTGCAGCTGCGGATGGTCGACGCCGCCTCGGGCGAGGTGATCGCCGACATCGATCGGCAGATCCTCATCGCCTCGCGTCGCTTCAAGCAGGACGTGGAGGAGGCGGTGCCGCGGATGCTGCGCGGCGAACGCGAGGCGCGCGGGACGCTCCGCATCACCGCCAACGTGAAGAACGTGAGCGTGTGGATCGAAGGCGAGCCAGCGGGGAAGACGCCGGTGGAGGTGTCGCTCAAGCCCGGCAAGTACGAGGTGCGGTTGGAGAAGAAGGCATACCTGCCGCTCAAGCGGCTGGCGACCGTGGAGGCGAACCAGGTGACGGCGGAGGAGTTCCGGTTGATCCTCGAGCCCGGCGGCGTCCCGGAGGAGGAGGCCGCCCTCCCGCCGCTCGCCGCCGCCACCGACGCGAGCACCTCCGCGAAAGCCAAAGGGATCCGCGTCACCGTGCCGGGGTGGGTCGCCTTCGGCGCGGCGGTCGCCACCGCGGGCGTGGGCGGGTACTTCGGCTACCGCAGCCACGCGACCGAGCAGACGCTCCGCAACGGCTTCGATTCGTCGACGCACACCTTCGCCGGCACCCGCGTGCAGGCGCTGCAGGGCCAGCAGGACGCGCGCACCGCCAACCTCCTCTTCGGCGCGGCCGGCGTGGCCGCGGCGGCGGGCGTGCTCTTCACCGTGTTCGACGTCGGCGGCGATCTCGCGCCCGCCACCGTCACTCCCGCCGCCGGACCGGACGGCGCGGGCATGTCCGTCGAGGGGCGCTTCTGATGCGCGCGGCGAAGAAAGCGGCTCTGGTGGGCAGCGCGGCCGTCTTCGCGGTGGTCGCGGCGTGCAGCTTCGGCGTCGATCCCGACGGTACGGACCGGTTCCGCTGTGACGAGACGGCGGACTGCGGCGCGGGCTTCGAGTGCCGGCCCCAGGCCGAACGCGACTACGGCCTCTGCTTCCCGATCGGTGCCTGCGCGGACAACGAGACGGAGTGCGACGGCCGCGACGACGACTGCAATGGCCTCGTCGACGACGTCGCCTGGGCGGGCGCCACGTGCGACACGACGAAGCCCGGTGTGTGCGCGAAGGGACATCGCGAGTGCGCGGACGGCACGGAGCGCTGCGTTCAGGACGTCGCCGCCTCCGAGGAGCAGTGCAACGACCTCGACGACGACTGCGACGGCGTGCCCGATGATGGGATCGACCTCTCCGCCGACGACGCGAACTGTGGCGCCTGCGGCCACGCCTGCCCCGGCGGGACCATCTGCGCGTTCGGGAGCTGTGTGGAGCGGCGTTGCGATGACGGCATCGACAACGACGGGGATGACCTGACGGACTGCGACGACAGCGACTGCCTTGGCCGCGCATGCTCCGAGTCGAAGCCCAACTTCGTCTGCGGGCTTCTGCCGCTGCGACCGGACGGCGGTGAAGGCGATGCGGGCATCCTCGATGGAGGCAACGTCGATGCAGGCGATGCCGACGCAGGCTTCGCCGACGCGGGCGACATCGATGCGGGCGAGCCCGATGCGGGCGACCTGATGGACGCGGGCGACGCCGATGCCGGTGATGGCGATGCCGGTGAGCTTACGGACGGAGGCGATGTCGACGCGGGCGAGCCCGATGCCGGGACCTCCGATGCAGGGATGGAGCCCGACGCCGGCGACGTTTCCGATGCGGGAGAGGTCGCGGACGCGGGCGACCTCGACGGCGGCGCGCTCGATGCGGGGACGGACGTCGACGCCGGGCCGCCGGTGCCCCAGTGCGTTCCGGCCGAGGTGGACTGCGCCAACGGCATCGACGACGACGGCGACGGGTTGATCGACTGCGCGGACCCGGGCTGCGACCTGAAACCGTGCGGCGACGGCGGCATCTGCATGTCGCTGAGCTGTCAGTGACGCCGACCGCTCAGACCCACCCGAGCCCAAGCAGCGACAGGTGCGCGCACCAGCCCGCGAGCGCGCCGACGCACGCGCCCGCGGTGACATCCAGCGGGAAGTGGGCGCCGAGGTAGACGCGCGAGATGGCGATGGCCGAAGCGAGCGCAGCAGCCACGAGCCCCAGGCCCGTGTCCTGACAGAACACCGCGACCGCCACGCCCACCGCCGCAGCGGTGTGGCCGGACGGAAAGGAGTACGCGTCCGGGTTGGCGGCGAGCGCGCGGAAGCCTTCGATGCGCGCATCCGGACGCGAGCGGCGGCTGATCCGCTTGAGCGTGTAGGTGAAGGCGGCGGCGAAGAGCGCGCCGAAGCCTATCGCCAGCCCCAGCATTCGGCTTCCGGAGAAGCGCGGCACGAACACGAGGACCGACGCGAGCAGCGTCCACACCCACCAGTCTCCGATGCGCGTGAGCAGGAGCATCCCGCTGCGCAGGCTGGGCCGCTGCAGCCGGGCCACGCGTAAGAACAGCGCCTGGTCCCAGGACAGAATGCGGCGAAGCGCTCCCACGGAGCGGAGGAGGCCACGTCGCCGCGCCCGGCGCAAGCGACCTCGGGGCAACGCGGACGACCAGCCGGAGACACAGAGCGCTCGCACAACTTCCAAACGGTTGCGTGACGCGGAGGTGAACGTCCGCCGCTCGCGAGTCACGAACGACGCGCTGCATCTCCGGAGGCGATGGGCCTCGGCCACAGACGATGTGCCCCGCGGGTTTGCGCACCGGCACGTCGACGGAGACGCCACGGCACACGAGGGTGGCCGGGGCCGATCGCGACTCGCGCGTCCACACAGTGGCCAATCTCCGACCCACGGAACATCGCCCCCCGCCTCGCCACACGACGCCTTTCATCGCGGTGCACTGTCACGCCGACGACGCGCCCGCCTGCCGCGCGCGCACACGGTGCCTACCTTGCCGCCATGAAGAAGGTCCTCCACATCGTCGGCGCGCGGCCGAACTTCATGAAGGTGGCGCCCATCCATCGGGAGCTGGCACGGCGTCATCGGCTCGTGCAGGCGCTGGTGCACACCGGCCAGCACTACGATCTTCAGATGAGCGACGTCTTCTTCGCGGATCTCGGCCTGCCGCCGCCCGATGTGCACCTGGGGGTCGGCTCGGGATCGCACGCCGAACAGACCGCGAGGGTGATGCTCGAACTGGACCGCGTGTTCTCCGACCAGCGGCCGGACCTCGTCTCGGTGGTCGGGGACGTCAACAGCACCATGGCCGCCGCGCTGGTCGCGGCCAAGCGGCTCATCCCCATCGCGCACGTCGAGGCCGGGTTGCGGTCGTTCGATCGCACCATGCCCGAGGAGATCAACCGGGTCGTCACCGACCGGATCTCCGACCATCTGCTCACGCCCTCGCGCGACGCGGACGAGAACCTGCGCGCCGAGGGCATAGACCCTGCGCGCATCCACCCGGTGGGGAACGTGATGATCGACACGCTCCTGCGTTCCCGGCAGCAGGCCGCCGCGCTGAGCACCGTGCGCGACCTCGGGCTGTCGCCCGGGCACTACGCGGTGTGCACGCTGCACCGGCCATCCAACGTGGACGATCCTGACCGGCTCGGTGGGCTGCTCGACGCGCTGGCCTTCATCGCCGAACGGATCCCGGTGGTGTTCCCGCTCCACCCACGCACGCGCAAGGCGATCGCCGCCGCGAGCCTGCAACCGAAGCTGGACCGGTCGCGGAACCTCCGGGTGATCCAACCCCTGGGTTACCTCGCGTTCCTCTGCCTCACCTCGCAGGCGAAGCTGATCCTCACCGACTCCGGCGGGCTGCAGGAGGAGTCCACCGCGCTGGGCGTGCCATGCCTCACCCTGCGCGAGAACACCGAACGCCCGGTCACCGTGGCGGAGGGAACGAATACCGTGGTCGGGACGGATCCGGATCGCATCCGCACGGAAGCGGCGCGGATCCTCGACGGCGGAGGCAAGCAGGGCCGCATCCCCGAGCGGTGGGACGGCCACACCGCGGAACGGATCGCCGACCTGTACGAGCGGCTGCTGACGTAGCCCCCGCACGCTGCTCCCGAGGATGCAGGCGGGCGGCTGCAGCGCCCGGCCGCGCGCACCGGTCTCATCATCGGCACCGCGGCTCGGTGCGAGCGGGTCACATGTACATCGGACACCCGTCGGCGCGTGCAGCGCGGCCCGTTCTCGCTCCGCGGCGCGCGTGTCAGCACGCCAGCCACACGACCATCACCGCGGTCCCCTGTGAGCGCGTCACATCCACGCTCGATTCCGCTGCCCGTCACTTCCCCAGCCGCACCACTCGCCCGCGCGTGCAGCGCGGCCCGTT
>JADGHL010000208.1 GCA_019686135.1 Myxococcaceae bacterium
GCGCAATGCCGCGGCCAGTAACGATGCGAGCGTTCGGGCCCGTCGACCCGAACGTCCCGTTGCTCCCGCCCGCCCATTCACCTGCCGCCCACGTACCGCCCCTGTTGCGCCAAAGCGGAGCCGGGAGGGCAGCCAGATGAAGCCTGGTGTCCGCAGTCGGGATCCGATCTCGTCGGCGGTGTGCGCCCTCACCGAGGTGCGGGCGCTCGGTGGCTTGGCGGCGTCGAGCGCGGTCGGACCGCGTGAGCTACTCAGCCGTCATCTCGCCGATGAAGACCCGGTCCAGCGAGCTGAAGGTCTCGTCCCGCCCGCCGATGGAGTAGACGTGGCCATGCACGACAGGCGTGTGGTGCACGTGGGCGCGGGCGATCGGCAGCGAGTTCTGGACGTCCTCGAACCCGTTGGCGATCGCTCCCAGGGCGTTGAAGTGTCCGCGCCGCACGCGATTGACGTAGCGCTCGTGGCCGGGGCCCCCTTCTCCTCCGCCGAGCACGTAGATCCATTCCCCGTACACGAACCCGGCGGCGGTCCATGGCGCGCTCTTCATCGCGCCCGCGAGTTCCCAGCCGGTCACGGCACCCGTGCCGTCGTGGACCGAGCGCAGCACCTCGTCGATCGGGCGCTGATCGCCGCGGAACCCGCCGACGAGATAGATGCGCCCGTCGTGCACGAGGGTGACGTGATGGCTGCGCGGCTCGGGCAGCGACGGTCCGGCGGTGAAGGCGCTCGGCATCCCCGTCTCGTCGAGCGTGGAGACGTACACCTTGTCCTTCGGATCCATCATCCCGCCTGACCCACCGATCACGTAGAGCCGCCCGCCCACGACCTGCGCGCTCGGGTGGAGGAAGCTCTCCGGCAGGTTCGGGCCCACGCGCCAGGTGATCGTGCCGTCGTCCTCGAAGTCCCCCACCAGCACCGCGCGCTGCGTGGTGATGCTGCCGGGTGCCTGGCCCGTGACGCCGGCCACGAGGTACACGCGCTCGGCCGTGAGCGCCATCGCGTGGAAGGCGATCCGCCGCGGCAGGTCCGCGAGCGACTCCCACGGTCCCAGCGATCCATCCGCGTTCACCTTCGCCCGGCGCACAGAGGCGTAGATCTCCGCGACCGCTTCGTTGTTCGCGACCACTCCACCGGCGACGTAGACGAAGTCCCCCGCGGGCGAGCTGTGCGCGAACGCCGTATGGTGATCGACGCGCACCGGGAACGGTTCCGCCTCGGTCCAGTGCACGGTGCACGGCACCGTCGCGCCCTCGCACGGAAGCCCCGCATCCGGCGTCCCCGAGTCCACCGGATCGTTCCCCGCATCCTTATCGAGCACGCCCGCGTCCGGGCCGCCCGTGGAAGCACCGCCACAACCGGCGCCGAGCGCCAGCATCCACATTGCCAAAGCGATTGGGGTCGTCTTCATGCGTCCCTCCTCGGGAGCACAGGCTGCACGGGCCGGGCCAGCGCCCCATCGAGCGCAAATGGGGTTTCCGTGCGCGATCGGGACATGACGCGCGCCAGCTTCGTGGCGGTCCCGGTCGGACGGTGCGTTAGCGCCGTGTCGGGTCGATCCTTCGGGCTCAGTAGAAGATGAGCGCGTGAATCGCCCGGTTTATCCGAGTAGTTCTGCGGCGCGTCCGCCCCGGTGATCTGCTTCGCGGCCGCGTCCGCTTCGTCGACCGTCACGGTGTCGGCGCGGTGGACGATGGGCAGGCATCCATCGCCGCGCCGCGCGAAGACAGAGTCGATCCGCTTGTCGCTGCCGATGGTCCAGTTGTCGGTGCAGCACTGCTCCGGGTTCTTCGCGCGCTTGCGCATTGCGTAGTTCAGATCGCGGAAGCCCAGGGCGCCGCCGGCATCGCCGTTCGCCTTCTTGTACCAGGGCCGGAAGCTGCCATCGGAGCGGACGTCCGGCTCGTTCGCGTCACCGCCGAAGATCAGCAGGTCGCCGCCATAGCCGGGCTTGCGGAGCTTCGCTTCGGCCTCCACCACGTTCATCTCCGCGCAGGCCGGACCCGGTCCCGTCTCCTGCGCCGTCGACCAGAGGATCGACGCGATGGTGACGTCCTTCCCGGAGACCTTGACGTGGAACTTCTGCATCACGTTCCGCGTGCGCGCCTGGAAGTTCCGGCGGCAGGTGCCGTTGACCCACGCGTACGACTGCCAGACGTGCTTGGCGCCCACCGGCGTGAGTCGGCCGGTGCGGTAGATGATCGCGTTGGTCTGGTACTGCTTCTGCTCGCGGCAGGTCGACTTCTGCGGCGCCGGATTCGGATCCGCGATGATCCCCCGCGTAGATGCCGGGCAGCTTCGCAGTCATGAACTGGACCAGGTCGTCGAGCTGCGCCTGCCCGGAGATCTGCTGGACCAGAACACGTCCGGGCTCGGGTGCTGTTTCATGCAGAAGTAGAGGTCCTGCCAGTCGCCCGGGCAGTTGTCGGTGGGCTCCTCCAGGTTCTCCCCGTTGTTGTCGTAGACCACGAGGAAGTCGGGCGAGTTGTTCACGCCCGTAAGGTCCGCCGGCCTGGGCGCGAAGACCGGGCACATGGGCGGAGGAGGAGGCGGCGGAGGCATCTCCTCGCCGGCATCCGCACGCGCCGGCATTGTCGCCCCCATCGGGGCCACCGGCGTCCGGCTCGCTTTGGACGAAGTCGCCGGCGTCCGGGCGCTCCTGCTCCGCTGGCGCGCCTGGACTTCCGACGGCGCCCCGCAGGCGACGACGAGCAGCGCCCCCACCATCGATGGCAACCTGAACCGTGCCTTCCTCGGCGGTAAGTATCCGAAGGCATGCCCCGGCGGTTCCGCGCGTCGGTGCCGGCCGCCGCGCCGCGGTTTCTCCCGTGCCGCCGGCACGTCCAACGAGCGGGCGCCCGGGCGGCGCCGTGCGGCCGGTTGCCGTCGCCGCCCCTACGTTGGAGGCATGCGCTACTGCAGCCACTGCGGGATTGAGTACGACGAGCAGGCCACCTGCTGCGACACCTGCTCTGCGTCCGAGCTGATCGACGGCGAAGAGCTCGAACGCCGCCGGAGCTCTGCCCGCGCGCGTGCTCATGAGCTGAACGACGTCCGGCTCGTACGCGTCGGCACCGCGGAGGATCCGCTCACCGCCGAGCTGCTCTCGCGCGTGCTGGATGCCGCGTGCACCCCCGTGTTCGCGAAGGATCCGCGCGCGGGCGTGATGTCGATCGCCACGACCGGCATGCCGCACGACTGGTGGGAGTTCTGGGTGCCCGAAACCGAGGCCGAACGCGCCACGCAGATTCTCGCGCAGGCGAAGGCGCGCCTGAGCGTGACGCCCGAAGAGGCGGCGCGTGCCGCGGAGGAGGAGGAGCTCGAGTCCGAACAGGCTCCCGCCCCGGAGAAGGACGCGCCGGTGCCGTAGCACCGGCCTCTTCAGGGCGAACGCGCGAACCGGGCGCGCATCTGCGCCTCGCGCCTTCTGCCCCGTTCGATCGCCTTGAGCCGTTCCGCCTCGCGCGTGCGCGGAGGACCGTGGACCTCCAGGTGCTCGAACAAATGGAGCGTCACCGCGGTGATCTGCTCGACCGCCTCTTCGAACACCGTCGCGTTCGCCTTCGACGGCTTGTTCATCCCGGTAAGCTTGCGCACGTACTGCAACGCGGAGGCGCGCACCTCTTCCACCGTCGCCGGCGGATCGAAGTGGTGCAGGGTCTTGATGTTCCGGCACATAGGTGCTCCTCGCGGCTGACTCGAGAGAGCGCGCGGCTCCCGAGACTAGGCGGACGGTGCGGCCGAGGACACCGGCAGGTCCTCCGCCTTGTTGGTGATGAGCTTCCGCAGCGCGGGGATCAGCACGACCAGCACCACGCCGACTAAGAGGCTGCCCCACCCGAGCCCCGAAAACAGCCTCGAGTAGGCCGGGTTGGTCGCCACTGCGGTGGTGCCGGTAGGCTCCGGGACCATCCCGGAGAAGTCGCCGGCGAAGAGCGAGGCCAGCCCGGTCACCATCATCCAGCTCCCCATCATCACACCCTGGTACTTCTGCGGCGCGAGCTTGCCAATCATCGCGTAGCCCACCGGGGAGATGAGCAGCTCGCCCACGCTTTGCAGGACGTAGCTGGTGAAGAGCCACCAGAACGAGCTCAACCCCTTGGCATCGGCGAAGCGAATCCCGATCGGGAGGATCAGGAAGGCGAGCCCC
Source organism: Myxococcaceae bacterium (assembly GCA_019686135.1). Classification (GTDB taxonomy): domain Bacteria; phylum Myxococcota; class Myxococcia; order Myxococcales; family Myxococcaceae; genus JADGHL01. The sequence goes on from JADGHL010000208.1 coordinate 4,148, forward strand.
ATCAGAAGCAGCGACGCCGCGAACTGCTGCGGGATGTCGATCGCCCAGCCGCGCGCTCGGAGCCGGGCGAAGAGCGCCGCCAGAATCGGACCACCCACGACGATCACCACCGTGTTGATGTTCTGGATCCACTGCACCTGGATCTCGAAGCCGGCGATCATCCGGTCGACGTTGTGATCGGCGAAGAGCTGAAGACCGCTCGGCGCCATCTGATACAGCGACCAGAACGCGAGCGACCCGACTGCGAGGATCAGGTACGCGGTCATGTTGCGCTTCTCGCGGCGGTCGCTGTGAGTGGCCGTGAGCGCGATGAGGATCGCCGCGACGATGCCGGCGATCCCCTTCATCAGCCACGAGGTCCAGCTCGGGAACTGGAGGAGGAACCAGACCACCGGCACCAGTCCCACGAGGATCCCCGTGCCCGCACCGAACATCAGTCCGAACTTCTTCCGGTCCGCCGAAAGCAGCGGCGTGTTTCGATCCGCCAGCGACTTCCAGGTGAGCGCGGAGAAGATGATCGCCAGGAAGTTTCCGATCGTCGCGAAGAGGAACAACTTCCCGTAGCTCTCCGTCGCCTGGAAGTAGCCCGCCGCGGTGAAGCCGATGAAGAACCCGATGTTCATCCCGGCGTAGTTCCAGAAGAACGCCGACTCCCGCCGCGGATCCTCCGGCGTGAAGCGCTGGGTGAGCATCATGTTGATGCAGGTGACGTTCAGCCCGCTGCCCGTGAGGAACAGCGCGAGCCCCCAGTAGAAGAGCGGCGCAGTGCCCACGGCGATGGACGCGCAACCCAGGACCTGCAGCCCCATCCCGCCCACGAAGAGGTTCCGGTTGCTGAGGAAGCGCCCACCCAGATAGCCGCCGAAAAGGTGCAGCCCATAGTTGAAAGCGCCGAACACGCCCATCAACGTCGCGGCCTCCTTCGCGCTCAGGTGCAGGTGCCGGGTCGAGTACTGCACCAGCGTCGAGTACAGGACCGCGAACCCGAGCGTGGAGAAGGTCTGGATGAAGAACAGCGCGGCGATCCCTTCCGGGATGGCGGCGAAGCGCGCCTTGATCGAAGACAGCACGAGGACTCCGTGGCCGTGGGCGAGGGCGCGACTGTTAGCAGATCAAGCCGGTCGGGCCTACCCGGAGCTGATCCGTGCAGCACCCACGGCCCGCAGGACCGGCCGGCCAGGTGGCGGCTGGCCATGCTACATCGCGGCACGCGTGCGTCCCGCCCGGTGGGCAGCTGACCGTTCCCGATCGTTGCGCCACGTCGCACTGAATGACCGGGAACTCGTGGCCCACGCGATCCGTGAAGGTGTGCGCGTAGTGGAGCGGGAAATACGAGCTCCTCACACAGCTTCCGCTCGGCCTTAACCTCCGGTGCAACAGCTAGCACGGCGCGCTCGCGTCAATGTCGATGAGCGCGTGGCAAGCGTGGGCGGCACTTCCTGCGTCCGCGAAAACCGCCGCACCGCCGCCGAGAGGGCAACCAGCGCGGGAGAGGGTCAGTTTCAGTGGCGTCAGGGGATCAAGACTGCTGTCGCCTGACACGACGAAGCCCGCGCCGAGCATGGGCCACCGTCAGCTTGCTCGGCGTGTTCGTCCTGTTCGGCAAGACGCTCGAGGAGTCCAATCCCCGGATGCAGAAGACCTTCGAGGGCCCCGCCGCGGGCGTTGGACAGTCGTTCTC
>JADGHL010000209.1 GCA_019686135.1 Myxococcaceae bacterium
GGCAACGCTGGGGGACGGGCGGAGTCAGGGGCAGGCGGTCTCGCGGCGGGCCGCGCCATGAGCGGGTGGCGGAGCGGATGGGCGGCGGCGCGGACGAGTTGTGATAGGCGGGTGGAATCATGAATGCGCCTGAGGTGACGGTCATCGGCGGTGGGCTCGCGGGGAGCGAGTGCGCCTGGCAGCTCGCGCGGCGGGGCGTGCGCGTCACGCTCCGCGAGATGAAGCCGCACAAGCGGACGCCCGCCCACAAGGGCGAAGGCTTCGCCGAGCTGGTGTGCTCGAACTCCTTCCGATCAGACGCGCCGGATTCAGCGATCGGGATGCTCCACGCCGAGCTCCGACGGCTGGGGTCGATCGTGCTGGGGGCTGCGGATCTGCACCGGGTCCCGGCAGGCGAGGCTCTGGCCGTGGATCGCGAGCGCTTCTCCGACGAGGTCACCGCCCGCATCCGGAGCGAGCCGCGGATCACCGTCGTCCCGGGCGAAGTGGGCGCGTTGCCCGATGGCGAGGTGGTGATCGCCACCGGCCCGCTGACCTCCGATGCGCTGACGCGTGAGCTCGAGCGCTTCGTGGGCGAGAAGCTCTACTTCTACGACTCGATCGCGCCGATCGTCGCGGGCGACTCGCTGGACATGTCCATCGCCTTCCGCCAGAGCCGCTACGGCAAGGGCGGTGGCGACGACTATCTGAACCTGCCGCTGAACGAGCAGGAGTACCGGCGCTTCGTGGACGAAGTACGCCGCGGCGAGAAGCTGGCCCCGCACGCCTTCGAGGAACCGAAGTACTTCGAAGGTTGTCTGCCGATCGAGGTGATGGCGGAGCGGGGCGACGACGTTCTGGCCTTCGGGCCGATGAAGCCGGTGGGCCTCAAGGACCCGCGGACCGGGCAGCAGCCGTATGCGGTGGTGCAGCTGCGCATGGAGGACCGGGCCGGCACCGCCTGGAACATGGTGGGCTTCCAGACCCGGCTCACGTGGCCGGAACAGAAGAGGATCTTCCGGATGATCCCCGGCCTTCAGAACGCCGAGTTTCTGCGGATGGGGCAGATCCACCGCAACACGTTCATCGATGCGCCGAGGCTGCTCGGAAGCGACCTCTCGCTGCGCGCGGAGCCGCGGATCTTCTTCGCCGGGCAGATCACCGGAGTGGAGGGTTACGTGGAGTCCGCGGCCTGCGGGTACCTCGTGGCGCTGGCGGTCTTGTCGCGGCTGAACCGCACGACGTTCTCGCCGCCGCCGGCGACCACCGCGATGGGGGCTCTGTACCGCCACGTCACCGGTGAGGCGCACCCGGAGGGCTACGTCTACCAGCCGTCCAACGTGATCTTCGGCCTGTTCCCGCCGTTGCCGGGCCGGGTGAAGAAGCAGGACAAGCGCGCCCGCTACGCCGAACGGGGCCGCGCGGACTTCGAGCCCTGGGCACAGGCGGTCCTCTCCGCGCTCCCCGACACTCAAGCTGTGCCGCCGCCGGCCGGACCCGAGGTCGGCGCGGATCGATCCATTCCCTCGTTTGAGGTCTGGCGATAGGACCGCACGTCGCGGGCCGGGACGCCGCCCGCTCATCGGAGCCACACGACTGATGCCTTCGCGATCTTCCCCGAGCCTCCCCTGGATGGCCGCTCTCCTCGCCGTGGCGATGGTGAGCGCCGGCTGCAAGAAGAAGCACGAGAACGAGCAGGCCTACCTCGCTCTGGGCGAACAGGTCGCAGCCGCGGAAGCGTCGGATCTGCGCCTGTCCCCCGACGGGAAGACGGCGCTGTTCCTGAAGGAGGGCCAGAAGCCACGGATCAACGGCATCCCGCCCGAGATGCGGGTTGGCGAACTCTACGCGGTGGCCACCTCGGGCGGTGGGGCGCGCAAGCTGGGCAACGGAGTCACCAACGTGCCCGGCGGGTTCTCGTTCAGCGCCGACTCGCGCTGGGTGTTGTTCCTGTCCGGCTACAACGCGGCCGAGCAGGCCGGCACGCTGGAGGCGGTGGATCTGTCCAGCGCGGACTTTCGGCCGGTGCAGCTGGGCGAAGGCGTGACGTACTTCCTCGCCAGCCCCGATTCGCACCAGGTGGCGTTCGTCGCCAACGGCGTGCTCTCGGTGGGGCCGTTGCCCGAGGGGCCGTTCAAGCAGATCTCCGGGCAGGTGCAGACGGCGGACTTCACGGCGGACGCGAAGTGGCTCGTGTTCAAGCGGCGGCTCTCCGCGGCGGGTGGGCTGTTCATCTGGCCGGTGGACGGATCGAAGGAGCCGATCAAGCTGGGCGAGCAGGTTGGCGATCAGGTGAGCTCGCCGGACTCGCGGCGGATCGCGTTTACGCAGCGGAGCCGTGAGGTGCCGTCCACCTACGACCTGTTCCTGGCGAGCGCGCCGGAGTGGAAGGCGAAGCAGATCGCGTCCGGGGCGGGGGTGTTCGCCTTCAGCCCCGACAGCGCTTGGCTGGGGCGCACCGAAAACGGCCGTCCGGATCAGCTGGGCGATTTGTTCGTCGGACCGGCGGACGGCAGCGCGGGAAAGAAGATCGCCACGCGGGTGAACGAATTCCGTTTCGCGCCCACGTCCGACGCCGTGGCGTATCTGGAGCTCTTCGACATCTCGTCCCGTGCCGGCGTGCTGGGAGTGGCCACGCTCCCGGATGGAGAGCCCAAGCGGATCGGCAACCGCGCGCCGAACTTCGGCTGGGCGCCGGACGGAAAGAGCGTGGCGTTCATCTCGCGCTTCCTCAAGCCGATCTACTCCGTGGACCTGATGCTGTACCGGCTCGGGGAAGAGGCCGCCTTCAAGGTCAACCCGGGGGTGTTCGGCTACGAGTATGACCCGAAGGGGCGCTACCTCGTCTTCCGCACCAACTGCCTGAACCAGGGCCGGTACTGCGACCTGATGAAGCTCGATCTCGCCGAGCCGAGGAAGCCGCCGGTGAAGATCATCGAAGGTGTCTACACCTTCCGCCCCTCCACGGACGGCGAACGGATCCTCGTCACCTACGCCAGGCGGGACACGAAGCTCTACGACGCCGCGGTCTTCAACGTCGCCCGGAACGAACGCAAGACGGTGGCGCAATTCATCGAGCTGCCCGCGCTCTTCGACCGGGAAGGCTCGAAGGTCGTCTACATCGTCGGCAACGACCAGGCGCCGGGCGTGTACGTCGCGTCGAAGATTCCGTAGCAGCGTTCGGTCTGCCGTCTACCGTCTGCAGCGGGCCGGAAGCCCGAGCGCTGCGCTGGCTTTGCGCTCCCTGCAGGCAGCGACCATCGTGGCCTTGTCGGTGCGGTGACCCGGGGCCGGACGCTCCGGCCGGCTCCCTGCACGGTCACGGGCGGTGCAGTGGGACACCGTGCCGCCCTGGGGAACGACCGCCACGTGCCGGCGTCTCGCCGATGAGCGTCGACGGCACCCATGCAATGGGACCGCGACTGCGTCGCTGAGAAGGCGCCTGGCGATGGCGCTCGACGCACCTGTCTGCGCGGCATGAACCGGAGATGTTCGCGGCGGAGACGCTCCCGCTCGAGCCGCTGGGGTCCGGCTCCACCGCCCCCAGCAACGCCACCACAGCGCTCATCCAGAGCGGAGCACTGGTTCGGTCGGCCTCGCTCGCCGAATGTCCCGATCGCACGCTCTACGCGCCCGATCTCTACGCCGGGGTGGGCCGCGGTGCGGAGGAGGCCCGCGTCGACCTCGGGTGACGGCGGCACTCACGTGCTCACCGTCCGCTCCACGCCACGGTGCTCGGGGCCGGGAGCACAGGGATGAAACTGGCGGGCGCGGTGCTTGCCGGTAGCATTCACCGGCGTCAACGCGTGATGCGCGAAGGTCGGTTCCTTTGAAGGACACAGAGATTCTCCCCACGGTTCCGAGATCTCCCGATGTGGAGAGGTTTGCGGCCTGGCTCGAGCACACGCGCCGGGCGTCGCCGCACACGGTTCGCAACTACCTCTCGGACCTCGCGCAGTTCGAGGCGTGGCTGCAGCAGAAGCAAGTGCCGCTCCGTGGCGTCACCCATGCGGTGATTCGCGCGTACATGTCCACGCTCGCAGAGGACCACAAGGAGACCTCCCGCGCCCGCAAGCTCGCGGCGATCAAGGCGCTGTACCGGTTCCTCGTCCGGGAGGGCGCGATCCCGCAGAGCCCGGCGAAGCTCGTCCGTTCTCCGAAGCTGCCCCGGACCCTGCCCAAGGTGCTGCCAGTGGATGAGGTCTTCGCCCTGGTCGAAGCGCCGTCGGCGAAGGCGGTGCTCGGCCTGCGCGACCGCGCGATGCTGGAGGTCCTCTACGGCGCGGGGATCCGTGTCAGCGAGCTGTGTGGCCTGTCGCTCGACGACGTGGACCTGCGCGCGCGGGTGATCCGAGTGATGGGCAAGGGCCGCAAGGAGCGCCTCTGCCCGCTGAACCCGCAGGCGATCGAGGCGATCCGTGCGTGGCTGGAGCGGCGCGGGGAGTTGCTCGCCCGCCCGGGGGACGACGCGGATCCTTCGGCGCTCTTTCTCAACTACCGCGGCGGACGGCTCAGGGCCCGCAGCGTCGCGCGGCACCTCGACCGCTACGTCAAGCAGGCGGCGCTCAAGCGGAACGTCTCCCCGCATGCGCTCCGCCACTCGTTCGCCACGCACCTGCTCGGCAGCGGAATGGACGTCCGCAGCATCCAGGAGCTGCTGGGGCACGCCAGCCTCTCCACCACCCAGAAGTACACCGCCGTCAGCTGGGACCTGCTCCAGAAGACCTACGACAAAGCTCACCCTCGAGCATGACCCGCCGGCGAAGCCCGACGCACCCCTCACCAGTCACCACGAAGTGGATCGTCCCGTAGCGCCGGACGCCTTCGCTTGTTAAGCCCCACGGCATGTTTCACGGCACTACGATCCTCTGCGTGCGCCGCGACGGGAAGGTCGTCCTCGCCGGCGACGGGCAGGTGACGCTCGAGAAGACGATCATGAAGGGCACCGCCAGGAAGGTGCGGCGGATCGGCGATGGCTCGGTCATCGCCGGCTTCGCCGGATCCACCGCGGATGCCTTCACGTTGTTCGAACGGTTCGAGGCGAAGCTCAAGGAGTACAACAAGAACCTCGCGCGCGCCTGCGTCGAGCTGGGGAAGGACTGGCGCACCGACAAGTACCTCCGCCAGCTCCAGGCGCTTCTGGTCGTCGCCGACAAGGAGCGCACCTTCATCGTCTCCGGGGCCGGCGATGTGATCGATCCCGACCACGGGTTGGCCGCGGTGGGGAGCGGCGGACCGTATGCCCAGGCGGCCGCGCTCGCGCTGCTCGAGAACACCAACCTGGACGCCCGGGCCATCGCCGAACGCGCGATGAGGATCGCCTCGGAGATCTGCATCTACACCAACCAGAACATCAGCTACGAGGAGCTCTGACGGTGGCCAGCCTCACTCCCAGGGAGATCGTCAGCGAGCTCGACCGGTACATCGTGGGGCAGACCGCCGCCAAGCGCGCGGTGGCGATTGCTCTGCGCAACCGCTGGCGCCGCCAGCAGATCCAGGACGAGCTCCGCGAAGACATCTACCCGAAGAACATCATCCTGATCGGCCCCACTGGCGTGGGGAAGACGGAGATCGCCCGCCGCCTCGCGAAGCTGGCCCAGGCGCCCTTCGTCAAGGTCGAGGCCTCCAAATTCACCGAGGTGGGCTACGTGGGCCGCGACGTGGAGTCCATGGTCCGCGATCTCGTAGAGGCGTCGATCGCGCTCGTCCGCGAGGAGGAGACCGAGAAGGTCAAAGCGCGCGCCGCCGAGCTGGCCGAGGACCGGCTGGTGGAGCTGCTCTCCGGCCACGCGCCGCCGCCCCGCACCTCGGGCGCCTTCGGGTTCGCCC
>JADGHL010000210.1 GCA_019686135.1 Myxococcaceae bacterium
AAATCAACCCCCCAAACCCCCCCCCCCGGGGGGGCCCCAACCCCCACACGGCCACGCTACTCACTCCTCACCAGCAACTACCTACTTGCGAAAGACGACGAGTTGTCCCGTCGAGTTGTAGGGGCGGATTCCGCCGCCGCTGGCGCTGTAGAGCTTGCCGTTCACGGCTTTGAGCCAGGTGACTTTGCCGGTGCCCGGGTCGTGGACCTTGTAGAGCGTCTTGCCGTCCTTCACTGTCTTGCCGACGATGGTCACCCAGTGATCGGTGCCGTTGGCGCCGCCGCCGGAGCCCGGCTTGTAGTTCACGCCGATCACCACCGGGCGTCCCGCCGCCAGCTGCGCGTTGATGGTGGAGAGGCTCCACGGAACCTTTGCCGCGTGCAGTCCCACCGACCGCGCCGCCACGTCCCACATGAGGGCATCGCCGGAGTAGCCGTGGTGAGTGTCCAGGTAGTGGTCCAGCTGCGCCGGATTGATGGTCTTGCCGGAGATCTTGCTGATCGCCATCGCCGTGGCGGTCATCGCGCAGCCGGCCGCATGGATGGTGTACTTCTTCCCCAGCGTGCGCTTGCCCCAGCGCGAGTCGCCCTGCCACCAGAGCGGGACGCTCGAGGAGCTGCTGGGCTTAGACGGCGTCTTGGGCTTCGGCGCAGAGGCGAGCGCCTTGTTCAGCGCCGCCGCGGTCTTCGCGTCGTACACGCCGGTGCGCGGCAGCTTGTGCTTCGCCTGGAACGCCTTCAGCGCCGCCTCGGTGCGCGGACCGAAGATGCCCGGGCCGGTGTTCATCGCTGCCTGGGTCATGAACTTCAACCGCACCAGCGCCGACTGCAGGCTCTTCACCGCCGAGCCTTTCATCCCGCGCTTGAGCGTCTTGAACGGCGCCGGCTTCGACTTCGACGTCGACCCGGGGATGGTGAGTCGCTGACCCACGCGAATCAGGTTCACGTTCTTGATGTGGTTCAGCTTCGCCAGCGCCGAGACCGTTGTGTGGTACTTCGCCGCGATCCGCGAGAGCGTGTCGCCGGAGTGGACCGTATACGTGCTCATTCCGAGTTCCTGAGGATGATGAGTCGCCCCTTTGAGTCGCCATGGGTTTTCGCTCTCACGGCCTGAGAAGTTTCGTGGCTGGAGCAAAAACTCGCTGTGAAACCCGAGGGTTTCACGGGCCCCGGTCTCCCAGGATCCTGAAATTCCTGGGGCGGGCACCCGGACGGCCTGCCTGAGGGTGGGTGGCAGGGGCCGGAGGTGCGCGCGGCTGCTTCCGGTGGACATGCGGACAGCCTGGCGTAGAGCAGGACTGTGCGGCGGATGTTCCGTCGCCCGACATCGGTTGCCCTGAACATGTTTCTGCACGCGCTTGGCCACTTCCACCCGGAGAACGTGCTCGACAACGCGTTCTTCGAGTCGCTCGACATCGGCACCACCGACGCTTGGATCACCGAGCGCGTGGGCATCCAGCGCCGCCACACGGTCCTGCCGCTCGACTACATCCGCGAGACGAAGAACCGCGACCCGCGCGCGGCGATCGAAGCGGCGCTGTACTCGAACGCGGAGACCGGGCGGCGCGCCGCCGAGCTGGCGCTCCGGCGCGCGGGCCTCTCCGCGAAAGACGTGGGTCTGGTGATCGCCGGCGGCTGCTCGCCGGACGAGTGCATCCCCGCGGAGGCCTGCCGGATTGCCGAGGCGCTGGGGATCGACGCGCCGGCGCTGGACCTCGACGCGGCCTGTTCCTCCTTCTGCGCGCAGCTGTGGTTCCTCGAGGGGATGCGCCCCGAGCGGCTGCCGGACTTCGTGCTGGTGGTGAACCCGGAGAACTCGACCCGCGTGGTGGACTACTCGGATCGTTCGTCGGCGGTGCTGTGGGGCGACGGCTCGTCGGCGGCGATCCTCTCGCCGCGCGTGCCGGGGCGCTTCCGGATCACCCGCACGCTCTTGTCCGGCGATCCATCCGGCGCGGACAAGGTGGTGGTGCCGCGCGCGGGCCACTTCCGCCAGCAGGGGTCGGCCGTTCAGGCCTTTGCCATCAAACGCGCCGGCGAGACCTTCACCGCGCTGAAGGAATACTGGCTCAGCGGCGATCGCGAGCACCGCTCGCCGGCGGACCTCACGTTCATCGGCCACCAGGCGAATCTGCGGATGCTGGAGAGCGTGGCGCGGCGCTGCGAGGTCCCCGAGGGACGCCACCTCTACAACGTCGACCGCCGGGGCAACTGCGGCGCTTCCGGCGCGCCCACCGTGATGAGCGAGCTGTGGGACGACGACGAGAAGCTGGGTGACGCCATCGCCATGGCGGTCGTGGGCAGCGGGCTCACCTGGGCGGGCGCGTTGTTCGAGCGAACCCAGCCCCGCCGGAGCTCGATCCGATAGAGCGGGTTGCCGTCCGGATCGACGAAGTGGGCGATCCGTCCGCCGCGTTCCTCGGGCGCGTCGACCAACTCCACGCCTTCGGCGGTCAGGCGCTTCACCTCCGCGTCCAGATCGCCCACCTGGATCCCGATCGTGTCGTGCCGCGAGTGCCGCGTGCGCGGCCGCCGCCCGCCCGGGTGCGCATGCCCTCCTCGGTGGCCACCTCCGCCCACTCGTTCCCGGAGCGGGCGGTCTGCGTCGTCCCCAGCGTCCGCGTGTAGAAGTCCAGTGAGCGATCCAGATCGCTCACCATCACCGTCAGGATCGCCTTCATCCTTCCTCCTTCGTCGCGCGATGGACCGTTGGTTTGTTCACCGACGGTGACTGCGACCCGGGGACGATCGCGCAGGCCGCCCCGACCTTTGCCACGATGCGTCTCATGACGCCCGAAAAGGTTATCGCTTCGTCCCTCCCGGAAGTCCCTCCCGCGGTCGAAGACGACCACGGTCACCCGCGGTTCGGCACCTATGTCGGCGAGCTCCCGGAGGTCGCGCTTCGGCGGCTCAAGGGGCCGTACCAGCTCCCGCGCCCGCTGCGGCTGCTCAAGCACAAGAAGTGGCAGTACGCGCAGGTGGTGACGCCGGACGTCGTGGCGGTGATGGCGATCGCCGACTTCGGCTACACGGCCAACGCGTTCTTCGCCGCGCTGGATCTGCGCACTCGCCGCGTCGCCTTCGACGAGGGCTTCCTCGGACTGCCCGGCACGCGGGTGAAGGTGTCGGATGCGCCGGGCCCGGGGCTGCACGCGCTCTTCCGCCGGCCCGGCACGCGCTTTTCGATCGACCGCGAGCACGACACCTATTCGGTGGACCTGTCGCTCGGTTCGCCCCTGCCGCTGGTGGACACGGTGGCGCAGCGCTCGGGGCTGGATGGGGCGGTCGTGCGTGCGTTGATCGGCGACGGAGTGCTCGGGCGGGGCGCACGGCTCCTCGGGCTGGACGGCGGGGTGCGCTGGTCCGGTGAGCTGCAGACCGAGGGGGCCGCGCCTGCGCTCACGGTCATCTCCCCGGTGGGCGGCGACGGCATCCTCAACGTCACGCAGAAGCGCTGCGGCCTAGGCGCGTCCGGGAGCCTGCGGATCGGCCGGAATCTGTACACGCTCGACGGCGGCGTGGCCGGGATCGACTACACGCACGGCTACCTGGCCCGCCACACCGCCTGGCGCTGGGCGATGGGCAACGGCCGCCTCTCCGACGGCACCGCCTTGGGCTTCAACCTCGTGGAGGGTTTCAACGACGCCTCCCCGCGGTGCAACGAGAACGCGCTCTGGTTCGGAGACCGCCTCATCCCGCTGGACCGCGCGCGCTTCGAGTTCGACAAGGGCGCGCCCGAGCGCCCGTGGAAGATCTCCACCCGCGACGGCGCGCTGTCCTTGTCCTTCCAGCCGCTCCACCTCCACCGGGAGGAGCGCGACTACAAGGTGGTGCGCAGCCACTTCGTGCAGCCGCTGGGCCTGTTCTCCGGCACGCTGCGGATCGACGGCAGGGCCGTGATAATCGAAGACGTCGGCGGGGTGACGGAGGATCAGGACATCCTCTGGTAGCGGGCTCTGGTAAGCCTATCGCCCATGACCGAACTGGGCGGTGTCACCGAGTTGCTGCAGACCGAGGTGGCGCGCTTCCCCCGCGCGCGCCTCTACGTGGCGAAGGGACCGGACAAAGGTGCCGAGGTACTGCTCGAAGGGCAGACCGTGACGGTCGGGTCCGACGAGGGCTGCGCGCTCAAGCTCACCGATCCGGCCGTCTCCCGTCGCCACTTCGAGCTCAGCGGCGGGCCGGGCGGCTACCGCCTGCGCGATCTGAAGAGCACCAACGGCGTCTTCATCGAGGACGTGCAGGTGCTGGACGTGAGGCTCACCGGGAAGGCGCGGATCACCCTCGGCCGCGCCACCGAGCTGCGCTTCGAGCCCGAACGCCAGGAGATCTCCTGGCCGCTGTCCGCGTCCGACCGGTTTGGCGAGGCGCTCGGGCGCTCCACCGCGATGCGCCGCGTGTTCGCGGTGCTGGAGAAGGCCGCGCCCACCGACTCGGCGATCGTCCTCGAGGGCGAGACCGGCGTGGGCAAGGAGCTGTTGGCGCGTACCATCCACGAGAAGAGCGCCCGCGCCGAGGGCCCCTTCGTGGTGGTGGACGTGGGCGCGCTCAGCGAACAGGTGGTGGAGAGCGACCTCTTCGGTCACGAGCTCTCCGCTTTCGCGCAGAAGGGCGTGGTGCGCCCGGGCGCCTTCGAGGAGGCCGAGGGCGGGACGCTGTTCCTGGACGAGGTGGCGGAGCTCCCGCTCGGCACCCAGGCGCGGCTTCTGCGCGTGCTCGAGTCCAGAGAGATCAAACGCGGCAACGCGACCGTGAAGGTCGACGCGCGGGTGATCTGCTCCACGCAGAAGGATCTCGAGGCGGAGGTCCGCGCCGGGCGCTTCCGGGAGGATCTCTTCTTCCGGCTCGCGGTGTTCCGGGTGCGCGTCCCCGCGCTGCGCGAGCGGCCCGAGGACATCCCGATGCTGGCGCGGCTCTTCGAGTCGAAGATGAAGAGCAAAGAGCCCATCCCCTCCGAAACCATCGAGATGCTCACGCGCCACGACTGGCCAGGCAACGTGCGCGAGCTGCGCAACGTGGTGGAGCGGCTGTGCGCGTTTCCGGATCTCGGCGCCAACGCGCTCCTCAAGGCGCTGGGGAAGAGCTCGGAGGAGGAGACCTCGGACGCGCGGCTGCGCAGCGAGATGATGAAGACGCTGTTCGCGCTGCCGTACCACGAGGCGAAGGAGCGCGTGCTGGAGAGCTTCGAGAAGACCTACCTCAACGAGCACCTCCGCGCCGCCAACGGCGTGGTGACCCGCGCCGCGCAACGCGTGAAGCTCCCCCGGCAGTCCGTGCACCGGATGATGCGGCGGCTCGGCCTGCAGGGCAGAGAGGAGTAGGTCCCCGGCGGCCGGCGGACAGACGGGAGCATCACGCACTCACGCTGACGGGCGACGCGCACGGGCTGATGCCACGAGCCGTGGTGTGCTGAACGAGTCGTGGGCTCGCGCTGCGGCGCGAAGGTGGTGGCGGGGCGCGCGTTACGGCTGGCAGTCGTGCGCGTTGGTTGACGGTCCGGCGACGCCCCCGTCGCCGCCGGGGAGATGGCTCTCCGGCCAGGGGCCCTTCACGTGACCACTGCCGTCGGCGGCGCAGAACATCGCCACGGTGGGGCCGCCGGCGCCGTCACCGCCCCTGCCGCCCTCGCCGCCCTTCCCGCCGGGTCCGCCCGCGCCGCCGGTCGCCTGCTCATTCGAGTAGCCGCTGTTCGCGGCGCCGTTACCTCCCACGCCACCCTTCCCGCCGGCCCCGCCTGCGCCGCCGCGTCCACCCACAC
>JADGHL010000078.1 GCA_019686135.1 Myxococcaceae bacterium
TCGTGAGTGTTTTGTTGTGTTGTTTGTTACCCCCCCGACCTAGTGGGCGCGGCCACACGACGCACGACTCACTTCTCACTACGAACGCGCAGATCATCCGAGCGCGGTGCGGTAGTCGAGCTCCTGCTCGCTGGTGTCGTTCTCGTCGATGAGCGCGGCGCCGAAGAAGGCTTCGCAGGCTCGGAGCACGTCGCCCGCGGTGTCGAGCGTGTTGACCTGGTTGCGGAAGACCGACGCGCCCCGGAGGCCGTGCGCGTACCAGGCGAGGTGCTTGCGGAAGGAGCGCACGGCGTTGAGCTCATCGCCCACGAATTGGAGGTGGGCCCGGAAGTGCTCCAGCACCAGGTCGCGCCGCTCCTCGGGCGTCGCCGGCGCCCCTCCGGTGAGCTCGCGGAAGATCCACGGGTTCCCCAGCGCGCCGCGGCCGATCATCACGTAGTCGCAGCCGGTCTCCCGCAGCATCCGGTGCGCGTCCACCACCGTCTTCACGTCGCCGTTCCCGATGATCGGCATCCGCGTGATGTTCCGCTTGAGGTCGGCGATCACGCTCCAGTCCGCCCGGCCGGAGTAGCCCTGCGCCCGGGTGCGCGGGTGGATCGCCAGCGCGGCGCAGCCGGCCTCCTGAAGGGCGTTCGCCACCTCGAGGTAGTTCTTCGAGCTCGCGTCCCACCCCGAGCGTATCTTGCAGGTCACCGGCAACCCGGTGGCGTCGATGATCCGCTTCACGATCTCCGCCGCCCGCGGGACGTCGCACAACAGCGCGCTGCCCGCCTGGGTCTTCGTCACCTTCTTCACCGGGCAGCCCATGTTGATGTCGATGATCTGCGCGCCGTACTCCTTTCCCACCTTCGCCGAGCGCGCCATCACCTCGGGCTCGCCGCCGAAGATCTGCAGCGAGTACGGCCGCTCCACCTCGCTGTCGTGCCGGAGGTACTTGAGGGTCCGCGGCGTCGACCGCATCAGCCCCTGCGCGCTCACCAGCTCCGTCGGACACAGCGCCGCGCCCATCCGGAAGGCGATGACGCGGAACGGCATCTCGCTCACGCCCGCCATCGGCGCGAGCATCCAGGGGTTCTTCAGCGTCCAGGGGCCAATCGGCATCGGCATCGTGCTGGCGTCTAACCGATCGCGGCCGCTTCGTCATGCCGCACGGCGCGCGCCGCGATCGTGGAATGACGCGGCGGGCCCATCGTTCAGCCAGCGCGCCCGCCCGGCTGTTCCGCTGGCATCATGGCGCATGGAGGTTACGCTTCCGCCCATGCTGCGTTTCCGCATCGGATCCATTCCCGTGGAGGTGCGACCGACGCACCTGCTCCTCGCCGCGCTGATCGGCTTCGAGGCGCTCCCTGCGGCGCGCTCCAGCTCGAGCGATCTGGCTGCCGCCGGCGTGGTGCTGGGCGGTGTGGCGGTCTTCGTCTCCATCCTCGTCCACGAGCTGGGCCACGCGCTCGTCGCCCGCCTCTACGGGTTTTCGCCGAGCATCGTCATCGAGATGTTCGGCGGCCACACTACGCCCAACGCCACCCGGAAGCTCTCGTGGATCGAGCAGGTGATCCTCTCGCTCGCCGGGCCGCTCGCCGGATTGACCCTCGGCATCGCCTGCTGGATCGGGCTGGCGCAGGTGGGCCCGTCCAACTTCCTGGCGGATCTCGACAACGCCAACCGGGAGCAGGCTCCGCTCTTCGCCCAGATGCTGGCGTTCCTCGTTCTGGCCAACGGCTTCTGGACGGTGATGAACCTGATGCCGGTGATGCCGCTCGACGGCGGGCACATCGCCCACACCATCTTCACCCGCATCTTCGGGCAGAAGGGGCTCGTCGTCTCGCAGGGGCTCTCGCTGGTGGTCTGCGCCGCGCTCACCGCGTGGGGCGTGGCCACTGGGTCGGTGCTGCTGGCGTTTTTGTTCGGGCTCTTCGCCTTCCAGGCGGTGCGCGTGCTCTCCGCGTACTTCAAGAGCACCGAGGCCCAGAAGAACGCGCCGCCGCCCCACCCCGCCGACCTCGCCTTCGCCCAGAGCGCCGCGCTGTTCGGCCAGAGCCAGTATCCAGAGGCGCGCGAGGTGGCGGAGAAGGCGCTGGACGCGTGGCCGGCGCCGCCACCCCAGGCGCGCGAGCGGCTCCATCACCTGCTCGGTTGGATCGCCATCAAGGAGGGCCGCGGCGAGGAGGCGCTCCGGCACTTCTCGCAGCTCGGCGGACAGGGGCCCGAACCGCAGGCGCTCGCGGCAGCCTGGTCCCTCGTGGACGAAGACGAGAAGGCGCTGCCATTGTGGGAGCTGGCCCACCGCACCACCGGAGATGCGACCGTGGCCAACGAGTGGGCCGCGACGCTCATCCGCCTGGGCCGTGTGCCCGAAGCGCGCCAGATTCCGGGCGTGAACCTGGAGGAGGCGTGGCGGATCGCCGCCCATATCCTCTACCTGCGCGCCGACTTCGACGCGGCGGCGCGCGTGGGCGCCCAGGCGGTCGAGCAGTTCCCCAGCGCGGAGCTCGCCTACAACGCCGCGTGTGCCTTCTCCCGCGCCGGGAGGCTGGAGGAGGCGCAGCGGATGCTCGATCGCGCGGCCAGTCTCGGCTTCAAGGATGTGACGCACGCCGAGAGCGACGCGGATCTCGCCGCGCTGCGCCAGACGGCCGGGTTCCATGACTGGCTGCGTCGAATGCAGCATTCTGCACGACCGTGACAGAACGATGACATGAGGGGGTGTTGATCGCTCACGACGGTGCCCATCTCTCTGAGGGCCGAGGAAGACGAACGTGAGCCAATCAAAGACCCCCACGCAGACCGGCACTCCCGCTGACGAGAAGATCGACTGGATCGGATCGATCCCCTTTTTCGCCGTTCACCTCTCGGTGTTCGCCGCCTTCTTCACCGGCGTCTCCTGGAAGGCGATCGGCCTGTGCATCGCCCTCTACTACGGGCGGATGATCCTCCTGACGATCGGCTACCACCGGTACTTCTCGCACCGGAGCTTCAAGGCCAATCGCTTCGTCCAGTTCCTGATCGCCATCGGCGCGACGCTCTCCGCGCAGAAGGGCGTGCTGTGGTGGGCGGCGAACCACCGGCACCACCACCGGGAGTCGGACACGCCGCTGGACATCCACTCGCCAGCGCAGAAGGGCTTCTGGTTCAGCCACGTGGGGTGGATCCTCTGCCGCAAGTACAACGTCACCCGCTTCGAGGCGATCCGCGACTTCGCCCGCTACCCGGAGCTGGTGTGGCTGGACAAGTACTCGCTCCTGCCGCCCACGCTCCTCGGCGTGGCGATCTGGCTTTTCGGCGGCTGGCAGATGCTGGTGGTGGGCTTTCTGTGGAGCACCGTGCTCCTGTGGCACGGCACCTTCACCATCAACTCGCTGTCGCACGTGTACGGCACCCGCCGCTACAAGACGACCGACACCAGCCGGAACAATTGGCTGCTCGCGCTCATCACCTGCGGCGAGGGCTGGCACAACAACCACCACTACCACCAGAACACCGCCAACCAGGGCTGGTTCTGGTGGGAGATCGACATCAGCTACTACTGCCTCAAGGTCGCTGCGTGGCTGGGCATCATCAAGGACCTGCGGCTCCCCTCGCACGAGGTCAAGTACGCCTTCCTCAAGTACACGCCCGAGGAGCGCGCGGAGCTCAAGGCCGGCGGCCTGGTGCTGAACCCGACCGGGAAGCTGAAGGAAAAGGCTGAGGCCGCCCGCGCCCGCCTGCGCGACGCGCTCGCCGACGGCCCGGTGGCCGGTCCCACCCCGGCGCCCGTGCTCAAGCGCCAGTAGTACCGGGTTGCCCCCCATGCGCGCGGTGAGGGTACAGTCCGCGCGCGTTGAAACCGCACCCGCCTCCAGCGCGTACCGGAGAGCCCGCCCCTTCGGGTGGCGTTCCGGACGAGGTGCTGATGGAGCGGTTCTGCGACGGTGATGCGCGCGCGTTCGACGCGCTGTTCGCCCGCTACGCCGCGCCGATCCGCGGCTATCTGCTCCGAGCCACGGGCGATCCCGCCACCGCCGAGGATCTGCTCCAGGGGACCTTCCTGTCGCTGGTCCGCGCCCGCGGGCGTTTTCTGCGCGGCCACTTCTTCAGGCCGTGGCTGTATGCGATCGCCACCAACGCGGTCCGGGATCACCTCCGCCGCCGCCGGCCGGAGGTGCTCACCGAACTGGGCGAGCTGCCCACAGACGCCGCCGAACCGACGCCGCCTTCCGACGCAGGGCTAAAGCGCGCGGTGCGTGATGCGCTCGCGCAGCTCCCGGCGAACCAGCGCGAGGTCATCCTGCTGCACCGCTTCGAAGGCCTGTCGATGGCCGAGGTCGCCGAAGCGGTGGGAGCCAGCGAAGCCGCGGTGAAGGTCCGCGCCCACCGGGGCTACGAGCGGCTCCGCCAGCTGCTTCAGGGCGTCTGGGAGGAACAGGCGTGAGCGATCCGTCCCTCGAACGCATCCGTCTGAAGGCCCACGAGGCGCTGGCGCAGGAGCCGGAGATGCGGCCGTGGTGGAAGGACGCGCTCGTCCTCTGCTCGCTCAACCTGGCGGTTGCCGCCGGGTGCACGCTCGCGCTCGGGCGCCGAGGCCTGGTCCTCAACGAGGCGGCGCCGGCGGTGTTGATTGCCGTCGCGGCGCCGGTGGTCCTTCTGCTCATCGCCGGCGCCGTGGCGGCGGTGATGCCGGGACGGCGTGGCAGCCTGAAGCTCCTCATCGGCCTCGCGGTGCTGGCTGCGGCCGCCGTGCTTTTCGGCGGGAGCGGCGTTACGGATGCGCGTCCGCTCGTGCAGCAGGGCCTGCCGTGCATGCGCGCCGAGCTGCTGATGGCGATTCTGCCGACGCTCGGAGCCATCCTCGTCCTCAGCCGCTTCGCGTTCGATCCGACGCGGATGTTCGTCGGCGGGCTGGCCGCGGGCGCCGCGGGCCTGTTCGCGCTGCACCTGCACTGCCCCATCGGCACCGTCTCCCACCTCGCGCTCTTCCACGTGCTGCCCTGGGTTTTGGCGGCGGGCCTGTCGGTGCTGATCCGCGCACGCGTGCGTTCGAAGACCTGGGCGCCCTGAGCCGGACGGGACGGCCACACCGTGCGTCCGCCGCCGCGCCCGGAGTGCGGGCGAACGGCGCAGGTGTGCTCCCCGCGATGCGCATCTTGGCTGGAGAGGACGCCATGAAGACCTATGTGTGCGCGTTCGACGGCTCCGACCACGCGATGAAGGCGGCGCTCGCCGCGGCCGAGCTGGCGAAGCAGACCGACGCGGAGCTCACGCTCGTCTACGTCGTCGAGCCGTACTCGCCGGCGATCGAGGTGCCCGGCTACGCGTGGATCGACTGGCTGGAGCCGCTCAAGCAGGCGGGCGTGCGGCTCTTGAACGACGCCGCGGACGAGCTGGCGAAGCGCACGGGGAAGAAGCCGAACACGGAGATCCGGGTGGGCGCGCCGGGCACCGAGGTGGTGCATGCGGCCGAAGAGCGCAAAGCGGATCTGATCGTCGTCGGCAGCCGCGGGCTGGGGACGGTGAAGCGGGTGCTTCTGGGCAGCGTGGCCGATCGCGTGGTGCACCTGTCACACGTGCCGGTGCTGGTGGTCCGCTGACGCGCAAGGTCGGACGGCGCGCGTAGTATCCACGCCGCGCCGTGACCGCCCCCGGGAAACACAGCCCTCCTCCGCCCTCCCGTTCGCGCCTGGCGCCGACGCGGACGCGCACGCTCACGGTCATCGCCCAGGATCCATCGGTCACTCTTCGGGGACAGCCGGTCACCGCGCAGGTGGAGGTGCCCGCAGAAGCGCTCGGCCCGGGGCCCTGCGGTTACCGGGTGCACGTCATCGACTACGACGCCACCGCGGACGTGCTCTACCCCGCGTGGACGCCGGCGACGGGCGCGGATGCGGACAACGGCGATCCGTTCGCGGGCGCTTCGCCGAAGGCGGCGATCGACGATCCGCGCTTCCACCAGCAGAACGTGTATGCGCTGGTGATGCGCACGTTGGCGCGCTTCGAACAGGCGCTCGGCCGGCGCGTGAGCTGGGGCTTCTACGGGCACCAGCTCAAGGTGGCGCCGCACGCCTTCGCGGAGGCGAACGCGTTCTACACGCAGCGCGATCAGGCGCTGTTGTTCGGCTACTTCCCCGGCGAGAGCGGGGACATGGTGTACAGCTGCCTGTCCCACGACGTGGTGGTGCACGAGACGACCCACGCGCTCGTCGACGGGCTGCGCGGCCGCTACACGGATCCGTCGTCCCCGGATCAGGCCGCGTTCCACGAAGGGTTCGCCGACGTCGTCGCGCTGCTCTCGGTGTTCTCGCTGCGCGAGGTCGTGCGCGCGCTGGTGGACCGGCGGCCGGGCGACGAGCCGCGCGGTGCGGAGAGGCGGCGCCGCGGTGCGGACACGTTGGTCCGCCGCGAGGACATCACGCCCGAGCGCCTGCGCGAATCGGTGCTGCTGGGACTGGCGCAGCAGATGGGCCAGGAGCTCTCGCGCGTGCGCGGTCAGCCACTGCGCCGGTCCGCCGCGCTCCGCCCCTCCCCGGCGCACCTTGCTGCCACCGAGTACGAGGTCCCGCACCGCCGCGGCGAGGTGCTGGTGGCGGCGATGATGGACGCCTTCGTCTCGGTGTGGAGCGCGCGCCTTCAGACTCTGGGCGATCAGGAGCCGGGACGGCTGTCGCGCGACCGCGTCGCCGAGGAGGGCGCAGACATCGCCGACGCGCTTCTGACGATGTCGATCCGCGCGCTCGACTACGCGCCACCGGTACACATCGAGTTCGGCGACTTCCTCAGCGCGCTGCTGACGGCCGACCACGAGATCCGTCCGGACGACAGCCGCTTCCGGCTGCGGCGTCACCTGTTGTCCAGCTTCGCGGCGTACGGCATCCAGCCGGCCTCGCGGGGCGGCGGGGCGGAGAAGGGCCTGTGGGCGCCGCCGCACGCGGAGCTCGTCTACGAGCGCAGCCACTTCGAGTCGATGTCCAGAAGCCGCGACGAGGTCTTCCGCTTCGTCTGGGAGAACCGCGCCGCGCTCGGCCTGTACGAGGGCGCGTACAGCCGGGTGCTCTCGGTCCGCCCGTGCCACCGCGTCGGTCCCGACGGGTTCGTGCTGCGCGAAGTGGTCGCCGAGTGCGTGCAGATCCTCACGGTGCAGGCGCGCGAGCTGCGCGAGCTGGGCGTGCGCGCGCCCCGGGGGATGGACCCGGAGACCGAGGTCCGGCTGGAGGGCGGGATGACGCTGGTGTTCGACGAGTACGGCCGGCTCAAGTTCAACGTGCAAAACGCCATCGACGACGCCGCCCGCCAGTCGCGGCGGCTGCAGGCGCTCTGGGACTTCGGCCACTTCCGCAAGGGCGCCTCGCACCCGCGCCGCTTCGCGGCCATCCATCGGGCGCGCGCGCTGGGCCTCTCCCGCCAGGTCCGCGAGGAGTGGTGATGCCGGCAAAAAGCGAACGACGCCAGCCCACCGCGCTCACCCTGCGGACCTACCGCGTGGGGTTCGGCGACTGCTTTTTGCTCACCTTCCACTATCCGGACGAGGCGCGGCACGTGCTCATCGACTGCGGCACGGTGGCCTTCCCGCGGTCCCACACGGCGAAGGGTAGACCGCCGATGCTGCGGGTGGTGGAGGACATCCGCGACCAGTGCGGCGGCAAGCTGCACGCGGTCATCGTCACCCACCGCCACCGCGATCACCTCTCCGGCTTCAAGCCGCGAAAAGACGGCCGCGGTCCGGGCGACATCCTCAAGGCGTGCGATCCGGACGTGGTGCTGCAACCGTGGACCGAGGACCCGGCGCTGGCGGCCGGAGCGGCCGCACCCGGCTCACCGCGCACCCCGGGTTCCCACCAGACCGCACGCGCCTTCACCCGCGCGCTCTCGGACATGCACCGGGTGGCCGCCGCGGCGCTGGCGGAGACGAAGCGGATGCGCGCGGACGTTCAGAAGAACATCCGCCAGCAGCTCGAGTTCCTCGGCGAGGACAACCTCCGCAACGACGCGGCGGTGCGGAACCTGATGACGATGGGGCGGCGTCACGTCTATGCGCACGCGGGCTCCGACGCCGGGCTGGCGCGGGTGCTGCCCGGCGTGACGGTGCACGTGCTGGGGCCGCCCACGCTGGAGCAGGCCGGGGACCTTCACCGCGCTCGCGCCGTCGACCAGGCCGAGTTTTGGCACCTGCAGGCGTTGTCCTCGGCGCCTTCCACGCGGCGGCCTCGGGCATTGTTCAAGGGCGCGCTGGACCTGCGCACGCACGCAGCGCCGCCCCAGGTGCGCTGGTTCATCCCGCGCGTGCGCAACCTTCGCGGCGAGTCGCTGCTGGATCTGGTGCGCGTGCTGGATGGAGCGATGAACAACACCAGCCTGGTGCTGCTCTTCGAGGTGGGCGGAAAGAAGCTGCTGTTCCCTGGCGACGCGCAGATCGAAAGCTGGGAGTACGCGCTCCGCCGGGCGGAGAACCGCGAGGAGGTGAAGCGGCTGCTCGCCGACGTCCACGTCTACAAAGTCGGCCACCACGGCAGCCTCAACGCCACCCCGAAGTCGCTCTGGCGGCTGTTCCGCCACAGGTCGCCTGCGCGCGGCGCGGGCCGGCTCATAAGCCTGCTGTCCACCCTGCCCGGCAAGCACGGCCGGAAGGAACGCGGGACCGAGGTGCCGCGCGAGGCGCTGCTGAAGGAGCTCGAGCGCCACAGCGAGCTGGTCAGCACGCACGCGCTCAGGGGCCGGACGCTTCGACACCACCTCATCATTCCGCTCTGAGCCGGGCGCCTTGCGTGTTAGCTGTGCGGACCGATGGAGCCCTCCACCCCCGGGACGAAGCCGTCCGCGCGCGAGAAGCTGAAGCGGCTGTTCGAAGAGTACGGCCTGGTGGCGATCGGCGTGTTCGTGGTGATCTGGGTGCTGGTCCTCGGTGGCCTGTACCTGGCCGTGAAGTTCGGCTGGAAGCCCGAGTCGGCCGCCGGCGAGGCCGGCACCTTCGGCGTGGCGTACATCGCCTTCCGCTTCACCCTGCCGCTGCGTATCGGCGCCACGGTGGTGCTGACCCCCGTCGTCGCGCGGGTGCTGGAACGGTTCAAGCTGCGCAAGCCGCAAACGTGATACGTGCGCGGCATGATCCTCTCGCGCCTGCCGAAGTCCGTCCTCACTCTGGGAAAGGAGGCCGCGCGGCACGTCCTGCGGCGTCCGGTGATTGGCGTGGCCGCGGCAGCGCACACCGATGACGGCCGCTGGTTGCTCGTTCGCCGCGCCGACACCGGGACCTGGGCGCTGCCCGGCGGGACGCTCGAGTGGGGCGAGACGCTGAAGGCGTCCCTCGAGCGCGAGCTGTTGGAGGAGGCGGGGGTGGAGCGGTCCACGTTCAAAGGCTTGGTCGGCGTCTTCTCGCGCCCGGACCGGTAGCTGCGCTTGCCCGGGGTGACGCGCGGGGCGGGGGGGCGAATCTGCGGCGCGCCGGCGCGCCCACCGGTCAACCCGCTGGAGATCCGCGAGGTGAGGCTGTTCCGCGAGGACGAGCTCCCCGCCGAGCTGGCGATGGGGATGACCGACATGCTGGACGCGGCCCGCCGCGGGGGCGAACCCGTCTTCGAGTGACCGCGAGATTCCGGCTCAGCGCGTGCCCCCGTCCGGGGCCGGCTTCGCGGTCGTCTGCGGCGTCGTCGCCGGCGCCGGTGCAGGCGCCGGCTTGCGCGGGCGCAGCGGACAGGCGGCGATCGCCTCGTCCGGATCGATGGCGAACATCCCCGCCTCGACCGCCAGCACCTTGCGCCCTTCGCCGATCACGAAGGTCTTGCGCGACGCGTGGCGGTCGCCCGGATCCCGGACGCCGAACTGCGTGGCGATGCGTCCGTCCGCGTCGGACACGAAGGAGAACGGCGCGCCCAGCTCACGCTTAAACTTCGCCAGGGTCTCGCGATCGTCCATGGAGATCGCAATCACCTCGGCGCCCTGCTTCTCGATGCTCGCGTACCGGTCCCGGAACGCCTTCATCTCGGCCGTTCAACCGGGGGTGAACGCTTTGGGGAAGAAGGCGACGACCACCGTCCGGTCCTTCACCCGTTCGGACAGCGTGAGGGTGTGGCCATCGGTGTCCTGCGCGGTGAAGTCCGGTGCCACTTCGCCCTTGTCGAGTGCCCACGCCGCACCCGACATGCCCAGGGCCGCCACCAGCAGGATCGCAGTCGCCGCGCGCATCGTGCCTCCGTTCTACCCCGTCGCCTGGGCGTTGGCAGCTTCCATCCGCGCCCACACCGCGGCGGCGGCCTCGCGGGCGTTGGCGAAGACCGTCTCCGGGGTCACCGAGAGCGGGCGCCGCGCCCACAGCCGCCACACGCCGTCGATCATCACCGACTCCACGCAGCGGGGTCCGAATCCGCCCACCACGTGCGAGGCCAGGTTCTCTGGGGTGATCGGCGTGGGCGGGCGGTAGTCCAGCACCACCAGGTCGGCGATCGCGCCTTCGCAGAGCGGGCCGATGGTCTCGCCGAACACCTGGGAGGCGATCCGGTGCCCGTTGGCGAGGTACTTGAGCACGGGGATCGGCTGGCCGGCGTCGCGGGCGCGGTGGTGCGCGAGCAGCGCCTCGGTGAACACGTCCGCGGTCCCCGCGGAGGTCCCGAAGGTGGCGCGGGAGCCGAACTTGCCGGCCGGGGCGTAGCCCACCTGGCGCTCCATGTTCGTCCGCGGGCTGTGGACGATCCACGCGCCGGCGCTGATCACCTGCGAGAGCTCGGGCCACGAGAGGTGGACGACGTGTGACACGAGCGTGTTGGGCGTCAGGAGCTGCTGGCCCACGAGCCGCGCCACCGGGACCTCACCGTAGCGCTGGAAGGAGAGCCGCTCGTCCGCGGGATCCTCGGCGAGCGTGATGTGCAGCCCGGCGCCGGTCTCGTCCACCGCCGCCTTGAGGCCGCTCAGCGCGTCGTGCGACAGCGTGAAGCACGCGTGCGCGCCGACCATCCCGCGGAAGCGGCCGCGCGCCTTCTTCACGAAGGACACCGTCTCCTCGAGCCCCTCCTCGCGGCCGACCGCGCCGTGGCGATCGCTCACCTCGTACGAGAGCACCGCGCGCAGCCCGACCTCGTTGATCCCCCGCGCCACCCGGACCAGCGAACCGTGGATCGCCCGCGGCGACGCGTGGCGATCGAACAGCGTGGTGGTCCCACACATGAGCGCCTCGAGCGCGCCGGCGGTGGCCGCTGCCTGGGACGCGTCGAGATCCAGCGCGTCCTCCAGGCGCCACCACGATCGCCGCTGCTGCTCTTCGAAGTCCTGGGAGGGCGCGCCCTCGGGCATCCCGCGCGCGAGCGTGCCGAACAGGTGATGGTCCGCGCTCACCAGCCCGGGGATCACCACCTTGCCGTCCAGCGGGATGACCTCGTCGCCTTCCCGGGGCTGGATCGACGGGCCCCGCTCGACGATTTTCGAGCCCTCGATCCGGAGATCGCCCACCTCGACCGCCGCCGGCTCGAACTCCACAAGCGTCGCGCCCTTGAGGATCGTTCCCACGCGCGGAAAAAGTTTGACCGATCGCCGCAAATGCCGAAAGCCTCTTCCGCACCGCACGACACGAAGTCCGTCGACGGGCACGCTGTGTCGGCTGCAAGTGGGCGACGCGTTTTTGGGTGCGCAGAAGCCGCACGAATCTCCGCTTGTCCCACCATGGCATACCGATTGCTCTCCTCAGGGATTCCGTCATGTCCCCCGTGCGCCACGTCCCCCCCGCAGTCGTGCTTGCGCTCGGGCTGGCGTGCGGGCCCGCGCCGCCGCCCGGTGATCACGAGCTGCCCGGGACCGGCCGGACGATCCGCGCGATCGTCGGCGGCAAGGTGGACAACGCCGATCCGGCGGTGGTCGCGCTGGCGGTGCCGCTGGGCGATGGCGCGTACGCGGTCTTCTGCACCGGGACGTTGATCGCTCCGCAGACCGTGCTCTCCGCCGCGCACTGCGTGGATCCATCCCGCGAAGCGTGGGCCGTGTTCGGCACCTCCACGCTCGCTCCGCTCCGCGCGATGAAGGTGGCCGAGCAGATTCCGCACCCCGGGTACGACCCCGAATCGCTCGAAGCGGACATCTCCCTGTGGAAGCTGGCCGCGCCGGTGACCGGCACCACGCCCGTGCAACCCAACGCGCTCCCACTGGGGCCGGACGACGTGGGGCGACTCATCCGCCACGTGGGCTTCGGGGTGATCGACGCGGACACGCGCGAAGGCGGCAACACCAAACGCCAGGTGACCTATGAGCTCCGCGCGGTCGACGCGACGTCGTTCGAGTCCGGCGCGGACGGACGGCAGACGTGCTTCGGCGACTCGGGCGGACCCGCGCTCGCGGCGCTGCCGGGGCAGGCGCGGGAGACGGTGATCGGCGTCGTCTCGTGGGGGGATGCGCGCTGCCTCCGCGAGGGCCACGACACCCGCGTCGACGTCTACGCGACCTCGTTCATCGAGCCGACGATGGCCGCGTGGGAGCTGCCGCAGTGTTCGTCGGACGGACGCTGCCGGCCCGGCTGCACGCCTGTGGATGCCGACTGCGCGTGCGCCGCGGACGGGCAGTGCAGCGCCGACTGTCCGAACCTCTCGAACGATCCGGACTGCCCGATCGACTGCGGCGCCGACGGCGTGTGCGCGGTCGCAACGTGCCCGGTGCCCGACCCGGACTGCACGGCACCCGGCGAGGCCTGCGACGCAGACGAGGACTGTCAGTTCCGGCTGTGCCTCGACGATCCGCACCACCCGGCGTTCTACTGCTCGAAGCCGTGCAGCGCGCAGGCGGACTGTCCGGCCCCGCTCGTCTGTGATGCGTCCTCCACCTGCCGGTACCCGAAGCGGCCCCTCACCGCGATTGGCGAGCCGTGCGACGAGGCAACCGTCTGCGAAGGGGCCGGCATCTGCGCGGGCGCGCGGCCTGGAGAGCTGCGCTGCGCGCTGCCCTGTTCGCCCACGGGCGCCTGCCCTGACGCCCATCAAACCTGCTTCCAGGGTGCGATCGGCGGGAGGTACTGCGCAGCCCCCCGCACCTCTGATAACGGGGGAGGTGGCAGCCTGGGCGGAAGAGACGTTCTCCCGCACGTGCGTGTCGAAGGCCGAAGTACCTCGTCCTGCAGCTCGTCTGGAGGTTCACCCGTGTGGGCGTTGGCTCTCTTCATCGTCGCCGTTGGATTGTTGGCCCGCCGTCACCGTAAGGCGGGTGCGCTTGCCGTCGTCACCGCCGTCTCGCTGAGCGGCTGCGGTCCCACCGCACCGGGAGCGGAAGGCCCCACGCCGGAGCAGCTGGCCACGTTGCAGAGGCCGATCGTCGGCGGCACCGTGGACAACGGCGACCCCGAGGTCTTCGAGCTGGTCATCGTCTACAGCAACAACACCGGCTCGGGCTGCACCGGGACGCTGATCGGCAACCGGACCATCGCCACCGCCGCGCACTGCGCGGATCCGGCCATCGGCAACGCCACCAGCTCGCAGATCTGGGCGATGAACAAGACCCAGGAATCCGGCAACCCGTCCGACTACTACGAGGTCGTCGACCGCCGCATCCACCCGGGCTGGAACCCGAACTCGGGGTCGCTGGCGAACGACATCGCGCTGTTGCTTCTGGACCGGGCGCCGACAGCGCCGAAGAAGCCGTGGAACTCGGCGAGCATCTCCAACCTCGCCGGCAAGACGGTGCGCGCCGTGGGCTATGGCATCACCAGCAACTCGAGCAACGACTCGGGCATCAAGCGGCAGGTGAACCTGGTCGTCAACCAGGTCGATTCGACCCACATCTACGTCGGCAACAACGTCAACAAGGGCATCTGCCACGGCGATTCGGGCGGGCCGTCGTTCTACACGTTCCCCGACGGCGTCGAGCGCCTGGTGGCCATCCACTCCTACGACGCGAACGGCAACTGCACCTTCGGCGGCGACATCCGCACCGACGCCTACGCCAGCTTCATCAACCAGTGGTTCATCGACAAAGAGGGGCCGCAGTGCGGCAACGACGGCGCGTGCAAGATGGGCTGCACACCGGTGGACGCCGACTGCTCCTGCGTCGCCGACGGCATCTGTGACACGCGCTGCCCCAGCCTGCTCCAGGATCCGGACTGCCCGAAGGACTGCGTGAAGAACGGCGTGTGCTCCACCGAGCCCTGCCCGGAGATCGACGAGGACTGCGCCGGGATCGGCGAACCGTGCACCAGCGAACTGCAGTGCGCGCAGCGGACCTGCATCAGCGATCCGCAGAACCCCACCTTCTATTGTTCGCGGCCCTGCAGCACGACCACCGACTGCCCGGGCGACATGGAGTGCTCCAACGGCGTCTGCATCCACCGCCAGCTTCCGCCCGCGGGCTACCAGGATCCCTGCACGCCGGGCGCGACCTTCTGCACCGGGGGGACGGTGTGCACCGGCCCCACCAGCGACGCGATGCACTGCGAGTTCCCCTGCACGACCGCCGCGGACTGCCCCAATGGCACCAGCTGCGAGTTCGGCCAGGGCGGGATCCAGTACTGCCGCTCGAATACGTCCAACACGAACAACAACAACAGCCGGCCGAAGGGGCCGGTGTTCCTGCAGCGCGCGAAGATCGATCACGTGCCCGTCGCCTCGGGCTGCGCCGCGGCTGGCTCCGGACCGCTGGCGGCGCTCGGGCTGCTCGCCCTCGTTCGTGTGCGGCGACGCCGCGCGACCTGAAGCCGCCTCATCGCCCGCCGGGCGCGCACGAAAGGCATTGAACCCGGCCCGCGGCGCGATAGAGCGCCCCGCATGCCGGTGACCTCGCCAGATGCGCTCGGGCTGTGCTGTGAGCTCGCGGATGCCGCGGCGGTGCTCGCGCCGCGCGGCTGGAAGAAGATCGAGGTCGGGCTGGACAACCGCGGCGGACAGCTCCGTGTCACCGGGCTGGACGCGCGGCTGGACGCGGCGCCGCCGCCGAAGCCGGAGCTGGGCATGGATCCCGCCGCGCGGATGGGTGGGATGAGCGCGGCGTTCACCGATCTGCTCCACCTGCTCCACCACGAGGGGGTGGACTGGGACGGCGCGCGCGCCACCCTCTCCCGGCCGGCGCCGGATCAGCTGGTCGTCACGCTGTTCAATCGCGACGCGCGCCCGGCCAGCTCCATCAGCGTGCCGCGCGAGTTCCTCGACGCGCTGTTTCTCTCCGATACGTTCCTGGCGGCCCTCGCGGAAGCCGAGCCGCGCCTCGAGGCCGCGCAGAAGGCGCTGGAGGCGAGGCTCTCGGGCTACACCGGCTGGAGCTACAGCCAGCCCGAGCGCCGGGTGACGTTCCAGTTCGGAGACGGCCGCCCGGCGTTGACGGTCGCGGCGCAGCTGCTCGGGACCTGGTCCCCGGACGACGAGAGCTGGCTGTGGGCGTGGGCGAACTCGTCGGTCGAACCGGGGTGCACCGAGCTGGTGGAGAAGGCGGTGAACCCGGACGCGCACGCGCCGGGGCTGGCGGCGCTGTGGCGCGAACGGTTCCCATGCGAGCCCGGGTTCGCCACGAAGATCGCCCTGCTCGCCGCGGATCGCGCCGGGGCGAAGGGCGTGTTCCGCGGGCGGGTCGGCGACACGGTGGCGTACCTCGCGCTGATGGAGTGAGCGCCGGCTCTGACTGGAACGCTGCCGCGCCCGCACCACCGCACGCGCGAGAAGACGCCGACGCGTTCAGCCGCTGCGCACGCGGCTCCACGCGGCCTCGTCGACCAGCTCCTCCGTGCCGCGCGAGAGGAATAGGTGCAGCTCGCGCCAGTCCGCCGCGTCCGACGCTTCGATGAGCAAATCCAGCCGACGATCGCCGTCGAGATCGCCCGCCCACAGGACCTGCCAACGGGCGGCGTCGGTGCTCTGCGCTTCATAGAGCGTGACCGGCGCCGAGCGCTCGCCGACGGCGCGCAAGACGAGGCGATAGCCGGTCGAGGACACGCGGATGCGATCGATCCGCCACGTCCGCTCCCCCAGACGAAGCACCACGGAAGCAGGCCCTGCGGGCGAGCTGCGCAGCCACCGCCGCGCGCGCCAATGCGCCCGCGCCACGCGATGCGGCTTCAGCGAGCCGAGCCCGGAGACGACGAACGTCGCATCGCAGCCGGCGTCGAGCCGGCCGGCACGGACCTGCACGAGGATCTGCTCCAACCGGTCGCCGCACAGCGCCAGCGCCGGGGTTCCGGGCGAAAGCGCGATGTCGCGCGCGTTCCACCCTTCCACGCCGGGGACCCAGAGCCGGGGCATCGGCGCCGCGGCGAGGATCAGCACTGTGAACGTGGCCAGCATCCCGCGCACAAGATGCAAACGCCCGGCCGCTGACGCACCGTGCTTTGGGGGCGAACGGGGCGTGCGCCAGCGGACACGGTGCGGCAGGCTGGGCGCGCCTCAATGCGGCTGGTCGACCTTTACGCGGATGCCGGCCGGGAGTGGCTCCTCCGAGATGAGCTTGCGGACGCGCGCTGGCGCTGCTTCCTCCGCGGAGCGCCGCCGCCGAGCGCGACCACGGCTCCCGCCGACGAACAGAGGCCACGGCGATCCACCCCGGGTCGAACCGCACGTCCAACGCAGCGGCGCGCTCGCGGTCGATCCGGTGGATCCCGGCGGGGAGTGCCTCGGTCTGAAGCGCGACCACGCTTCGCAGCGCGACGGGTCCGGCGGTCCCGCGGACCTGCAGCGCTTCGAGGCGCTCCGGCATCGGGGGCGCCGATTCGTCGATCGTGAGGCGCACGTCGAGCGTTCGCTCTCCTTCGACCAGCGTGCCGACACGGCTGCCGCCGTCCACGGACCGGAGGACTTTGGCAACGTCCCGGGGATCGATGCGCGGGAAGACGCCGAGGTGGGCGTCAGCCCATCGCTCGCGAACGGACTCGACGCCCTCGAGCGTCTGAATCATTCCCGGGCGTGGCCTCGAACGCTGCCGGGTCGAGCTCGTCTCCTTCGATCTCCACCACGACCGCCGCGTGTGCGCCGAGCCCGGCCCAGCCGTCGGCCTCTGCGGTCCGCTCCACCTGCGCCACGTCGCTGAGGTACAGGGCGCGGTCGTTGGCTTCGCCGATGAGGATCCGGCTGAGCTCGGTGAGCGAAGGCCGCTCTCGGAGCGCTGCCTGGATCGCCTTTTCGATCTCGCTCCACACCACGCCGAAGGCCGCCCTCCGTCCGGAATCGACACGCATTTGCACGATCTCGCGCGCTCCGCCCAGGATGCGCACCTCGCGCACGCCGGCGAGCGCCTCGAACGCGGGCCGTACCCGTGTCTCCGCCAGCAGCCTCGCCGCGACCGGAGTCTGGTCGGCGATCGCCATGACCGCCTCGCGGCCCGCGTGGCCGCTGCGACGGAGGATGGGCGGATCGGCCTGAGCGGGGAGCGTCCTGCTCAGCCCCCGGCCAATGAATGAGCGCGGCTTATCAGACCGCAGCCCGGGCGTTCGCCCGCGTGCCCTCTTCCGTTGCTGCGCGCCGCACCGGCCGCTAACCAACGGGGACATCGGAGACACGCATGCACCACGACGAGACGATTGAATCCCCGCGGATGTCCCTCCGCGAAGTCGCGCCTGAGGCGTACAAGGCGATGCAGGCGCTGGAGCGCACGATCCAGGTCGAGCCCACCATCCGCCACCTCATCAAAGTGCGTGCGTCGATCCTCAACGGCTGCGCCTACTGCGTGGACATGCACACCAAGCTGGCGCGCAAGGACGGCGAGACCGAACAGCGTCTCTATGCGGTCGCCACGTGGCACGAGGCGCCGTTCTTCACCCCGCGCGAGCGCGCCGCGCTGGCGCTCACGGACGAGGTGACCCGCATCGAAGGGCGCGTCCCACGCGACGTCTGGGACTTCGCCGCGAAGCACTTCACGCCCGAGGAGCTGGCGAACCTGGTGTGGGCGATCGCGGCGATCAACACCTGGAACCGGGTGGTGGTGGCGATGCGCACCCTCCCCGGCACCTTCCAGGCGTAGGCGACTCAGCGGCTGGCGGCCCGCTTTGCGTGCTCGATGGCGAAGAGCACGGCCTCCGGCGTGCACGGGATGCGGAGCTGCACCTCGTGCTTCGGCGGACCAAAGGCGGCGATCGCGTGGCGCAGCGCGGTCACCGCGCCGATCGCCAGCATCAGCGGCGGTTCGCCGACGGCCTTGCTGCCGTGGATCACATCGTCCTGGGCGGCGTTCTCCAGAAGCTGAACGCGGAAGTCGAGCGGCGCGTCGCCGAACGCAGGGATTTTGTAGGTGTCGGGCGAGTGCGTCCGCAGCCGTCCCTGATCGTCGAAGAGGACCTCTTCGCAGGTCAGCCAGCCCCAGCCCTGCACGAACCCGCCCTCCACCTGGCCGCGGTCGATGGTCGGCACGAGCGACGCACCCACGTCGTGCACGATGTCCACGCGCTTGAGGCGGTGCTCGCCGGTCAGGCCGCTCACCTCCACCTCCACCACCGCCGCGCCATACGCGAAGTAGTGGAACGGCTTTCCCTTCCCGGCCACGCGGTCGTAGTGGATGTTGGGCGTGCGGTAGTAGCCGGTCGCGGACATCGACACCTGCGCGAGGTACGCCTGCGCGGTCACCTCGCGGAACGGCACCCGCGCCGAGGGCCGCCCGCGCGCGTACACCTCGCCGTCTTCGAAGATCACCTCGTCCGGGTCGGCGTGGAGCAGCCGCGCGGCGATCGGCCGGAGGCGTTCGCGGATCTGCTCGCACGCCGCCTTCACCGCCTGGCCGTTCAGATCCGCGCCGCTCGAGGCCGCGGTCGCAGAGGTGTTGGGCACCTTGTCGGTGGCGGTGTTCATCACCCGGATCGCCGAGGTGCGGACGCCCAGCGCGTGCGCGCAGACCGCCAGCATCTTGGTGTGCAGCCCCTGCCCCATCTCCGTCCCGCCGTGGGACAGCTGCACCGTCCCGTCCGCGTAGACGTTGACCAGCGCGCCGGCCTGGTTGAGGTGCGACGTCGTGAAGGAGATCCCGAACTTCACCGGCTGAAACGCCAGCCCGCGCTTCTGGTACTTCGACGACGCGTTGAACGCGGCGATCGCCTCGCGCCGGCGCGCGTACTCCGCGCTCTTCATCACCTCGTCGAACAGCCGCAGGAGCCGGTTGTCCTCGAACTTCACCTCCTGGTCGTACGGCGTGCGGTTCCGGGGCGCGGCGCCGTAGAAGTTCCGCCGGCGCACCTCCGCGGGGTCCAGCCCGAGCCGCTCGGCGGCGCGGTTCAGCGCCTCCTCGATCACCAGCATCCCCTGGGGGCCGCCGAAGCCGCGGAACGCCGTGTTCGAGGGCAGGTTCGTCCGGCACGCGCGGCCACGGAACTCGAGCGCGGGGATGAAGTACGCGTTGTCGAGGTGGAAGAGCGCGCGATCGAGGATCGCCCCGGTGAGGTCGGTGGAGAACCCGCCGTTGGCGTAGATGTCCACGTCCAGCGCCAAAAGCCGCCCGTCCTCGTCGAAGCCGGCGTCGAAGCGGCTGTGGAACGGGTGCCGCTTCCCGGTGGTCATCATGTCGCGGTCGCGATTGAGCCAGACCTTCACCGGCCGTCCGGTGACGCACGCGCCGAGCGCCGCCATCGCCGCGAAGCCCGCGGCCTGCGTCTCCTTGCCGCCGAAGCCACCGCCCATCCGCGGCACCTCGACGGTGATGCGCTGCCGGCCCACGCCCAAAACGTGCGCGACGATCGCCTGCACCTCGGACGGGTGCTGCGTGGAGCTGTGGATCCTGACCGCCCCGCCCTCCTCCGGCACGGCGAGCGAGACCTGCGTCTCCAGGTAGAAGTGATCCTGCGCGCCGTTGTCGACCGTCCCACTGACGCGCACCGGCGCGGCCGCCAGCGCCGCCTTCACGTCGCCCCGGCGCATCACGTGCGCGTCGCCCAGAAAGCTCCCCGCGCGGATCGCCTCCTCGATGGTGAGGATCGCCGGCAGCGGTTCGTACGCGACCTCCACTCGCGCCGCCGCCTCGCGCGCGGCCCGGTAGCTCTCCGCGAGGACGCAGGCCACCGTCTGCCCGTGAAAGTGGACCTCCGTCGACGCGAACAGCTCCTCGTCGTGCACCACCGGGCCGACATTGTTGAGCCCGAGCACCTCGGCGTGGGTGAGGACGGCGTGGACGCCGGGGACGGCCTTCGCCTTCGTGGTGTCCAGCTTCGTGATCCGCGCGTGCGCGTGCGGCGAGGTCACCAGCCACGCGACCAGCATCCCGGGCGGATGCGGCAGGTCGTCGACGTACAGCGCCTCGCCGGAGGTGTGCCGAAGGCCGCTCTCGTGCAGCGCGGGCTGGTGCAAAGGCGAGACGCGCACCTCCGTCAAAGCCGACGGCGGCGGAGTGGACGGCGGCTCGAGCTCCCTGGGCTTGCGCATCAACGGACCTCCACGGTGGCGGTGTGCGGGTGCGGCAGCCGGGGGCAGGGCTGCGCCTTCGTCTCCTCGAAGAACCCGAGGAGCAGGTTGCGCGCGACGAGCGCGCGGTACGGTGCCGAGCCCCGGTGGTCGCTCAGCGGCGTGAAGTCCTCCGCGAGCTGTTTTGCCGCCGCCAGCACGGAGTCCTCCGTCCACACCTGACCGACGAGCGCGGCCTCCGTCTTCCTCGCGCGCGCCGGCGTGGCCGCCATCCCTCCGTACGCCAGCCGCGCAGAGGTGACGCGCCGGCTCGTCGGATCGACCGTCACGCACAGCCCCGCGCTCACCGCGCTGATGTCGAGCTCGCGGCGCTTGGACACCTTGTATGCGCTCACGCGCGCGTGCGGCGGCAGCGGCGGCACCTTTACGCCGGCGAGGATCTCCTTCGGCTCGAGCGCGGTCTTCCGGTAGGCGACAAAGAAGTCCTCCAGCGGCATCCGGCGCTCGCCGGCGCGCGAACGCAGCACCGCCTCCGCCCCGAGTGCGATCAGCACCGGCGCGAGATCGCCGATCGGCGAGGCGTTGCAGAGGTTCCCGCCCACCGTCGCGCGGTTCTTGATCGCCCGCGCGCCGAAGTAGCGGAGCATCCGCTCCAGCGGCGGCGAATGCGCGGACGCCCAGTCCTCCAGATCCGTCACCGGCGTGGTGGCGCCGAAGACGTGTCCGCCGCCCGCGCCCGGGCGCACGCCCTTGAGCCCGGCGATCGCCTCCAGCGAGACCAGCACAGGTGGGTCCGCGTAGCGTTTGGTCACCTCCAGCGAAAGGTCCGTCCCGCCCGCGACGATGCGCGCCTCGGGCTCGCGGTCGAGCACGTCCCACAGCTCCTCGAAGGTGGCCGGGTTGTAGTAGCGCTGCTGCGTGTGCGGCGAGGTGTAGGCCAGTTGCATCGGCTCGTCCTTCACGCCGGGCCCGAGCGCCTGCGCGAAGTGATCGTCCGGGCGCTTTCCGGCGACCTCGTTCGCCGCGGCGCGGATGGGGCGGTAGCCCGTGCAGCGGCACAGATTGCCGGCCATCTGGGCGTCGATCTTCCACGGTTGATCGAGGTCGTCGCGGTAGCACGCCTCGAACAGCGCCATCACGATCCCCGGCGTGCAGTAGCCGCACTGCGAGCCGAGGTTCTCCGCCATCGCGCGTTGGACGAGGTGGTACTCGCCGTTCCGCTTCAGCGCCTCCGCCGTGTAGACGCGCTTGCCCTGCACCATCGGCAGAAGCAAGAGGCACGCGTTGATCGCGCGATAGGTCCGCTTGCCGTCGGGTCGCTCCTCCGCGACCGCCACCGTGCACGCGCCGCAGTCGCCCTCCGCGCAGCCTTCTTTCGTGGCGGTGAGGTGCGCGTGATCGCGCAGGTACCGCAGGACCGTCGTGGTGGGGGAAATGTCCTTCAGGTCGATCCAGCGATCGTTCAGGCAGAAGCGGAGATGATCCATGGAGACGGGCAAGCCTACCAGACTCGCCGCCTCGCTCAGGCGACCGCGGCCGAGTCTGTCGGACCGGGTGGCGCTTCGGCGAACGCCTGCTCCAGCGCCCCCGCCACCTCGACCGCGGCGACGAGCACCCAGATCTGCTCCTGGAGATCGTCGCGTCGACGTGCGACCAGGACGCGGACCATGCCGCCCCGGTCCACGTGCACGTCGCTCGGACCGATGCTGAAGAGCCGCACCAGCGCGCGCCGGAGCGCCGGAGACTCCAACAGGCGCCGCCGGAAGTCGTCGCCGGAAACGTCGATGGCGAAGTGCGCATCGAGCTCCGGAGCGCCGATCGGTGGAGGCGGCTTGAAGACGAGCTCGTCGAGCCGGTAGGCGAAGAAGGACATTGGCGCGAACCGCGCCAGCGCCGGCGCCGGCACCTTGGCCAACCACCGGTATCGTCGGATTGAGCTCCCCCAGATGTTGCGGACGCGTGCCTCACGCAAAGGCGGGCGGGTTCTCAGCACGACCTCCCAGCGCGCTGCGAGCGTGACCCAGGGGTCGTTCTGAAGGCGGCGCGCCGCTTTGAGCTTTCTGTACTCGAAAGGCCAGGTGATCAGGAACGTGATCAGCGCGCTGAGGATCCAGCCCACGAAGTCCATGACACGGACATTAGCCGGGATGCGTGCACAACCTCCGCTCCGTAAATCCCCGCTCTGCCCTTAGACTCCACCGCCGTGGCGTTTCCGCTCGACGGGCTCACCCAGTTCGGCCCCTACCGCCTCTCCGCGCGCATCGCGACCGGCGGCATGGCCGAGGTGTACGCGGCCCGGAGGATCGGCCCGGACGGCAGCGTCGGTCCGCTGGTCGCGCTCAAGCGCCTGATGCCGCACCTCATCCGCGACCCGACCGTGGTGCGGATGTTCCTCAACGAAGCGCGCATCACCGCGCAGATCGACCACCCCAACGTGGTCCGGGTGCTCGACCTCGGGCACCACAACAACGAGCCGTACATCGCGATGGAGCTGCTCATCGGCCACTCCTTCGCCGAGCTGCGGCAGAAGGCGGCGGACCGTGGCGAGCGCGTGCCGCTCGGCATCACCCTGCGCGTGCTGACCGAGGCGTGCCGCGGGCTGGACGCTGCGCACCGGGTGCAGGACGAGAACGGCCGGCACCTGTCGATCGTCCACCGCGACTTCACCCCGGACAACATCCACGTCGGCAACGACGGGCGAGTGAAGGTGATCGACTTCGGGATCGCCAAGGCCGAGAACCTGGGCGCGGGGACCGAGCCGGGCACGCTCAAGGGCAAGTTCTTCTACATGTCGCCGGAGATGATCGCCGGCCGCCCGGTCGACCACCGCGCCGACCTCTACGCCGCCGGCGTGATGCTCTACGAGCAGCTCTGCGGCCGCCGGCCTTTCACCGGATCCACGCCGGACGAGGTGCTGGACCGGATCTCCCAGGCGCGCCCGCGCCGGCCCACCGAGTTCGATCCGTCGGTGCCTCCGGCGCTGGAGGCCGTCTGCCTGCAGGCGCTGCGGCGGCACCCCGAGGAACGCTTCGGGAGCCTGGAGGAGTTCATCCACGCGATCGAATCGATCCGCGGCGCCGCGGAGCTCGCCACAGAGGACGAGCTCCGCGCGTACTGCGCACGGCTGTTCCCGCCTGGCGACGACGCGCTCGCCGCTGCGGTAGCGAACGCGCGGCTGCTCGACCCGTCCGTGCCGCGCGCGGCCGGATCGGATGAGATCCCCCTCTCGGCGCGGACGCCCCGTCCGCGGCTGGCCGGTGAACCCGGAGGCCCAGCGCCGACGCCGACGCCCTCCTCCAGCGCGCCCACCAGAGTGGAGCGAGGCCTGCCGGCGCCGCCTCCGGCGCCCACTCCGCGCGTGCCGCCGCGGCGGAAGTTCCGCGTGCAGGTGTTGGCCGTGGCCATCGGCGCGGTGGCCGCGCTCTCGGCCGCCGCCTACGTCGCCATCTCCCGCGAGCCCATCCCCGCCGCCGAACGCCTCGCGCTCGCCGAGCGCGCCGACGAACGCGAGGCGCGCGCCGGGCTGCTGTCGGGCATCGCCGACGATCCCGACGCGACGGACGCGCAGCTCGAACGCGCTGGGGAGCTTCTGCTCGACAAGCGCGCGTACGACGCCGCGCTGGAGCTGGCCACCGAATGGCAACGCCGCGCGCCGAAGGTGGCCGCCGCGAAGCTGCTCGAGGCGCGGGCGTGCATCGGGCTGCGCCAGGGCAAAAGCGCCGAGGCGGCGATCGACGCGGCGCGCGCGCTGGATTCGAAGTCGCCCGAACCCGAGCTGGTCCTCGCAGACCTCAAGGAGCTGCAGGGCGATCTGCCCGGCGCCTCCGCCGCCCTGGCCGCAGCGCTGAAGAAGGATCCGTCGTCGCTCAAGGTGGCGCGGCGGCAGGGCCTGCTGCTCTCCCAATCCGGCAGGCTGGAAGAAGCCGAGGCGACGCTCGGAGCGGTGTTGCGCCGTCAGTTCGACGCGCAGAGCGCCGCCGAGCTCGCGTTCGTGAAGTACCGCCAGGATCGGCCGCAGGACGCGCTCGCGCTGCTCAAGCGGGCACTGCGTGCCGACCCGAAGCTGGCGGCCGGGCACTACTATCTGGGCGCGGTGCTGTACCGGACTGGCGATGCCCGCGGCGCCGAACGCGCCTACCGCGAGGCGATGGCGCTTGCGCCGGACGATCCCCGGCCGGTGCTTTCGCTCTGCGAGCTGTACATGCAGACGCACCGCAAGGACGATCTCCCGGAGCTCCACAAGCTGATCGACGAGAAGTTCGAGGACCGCGCGGCGGCGTTGAAGCGGCAGTGCGGCGGGTAGGCGCGGATGAAGCGGCTCATCATCAACGCGGACGATCTCGGCTACGACCCCGCCGTCACCCGCGGGATCCTCCAGGCGATGCGGACGGGCGTGGTGACCTCCGCCACGCTGATGGTGAACACGCCCTTCTCCGAGGCCGCGGCGGAACAGGCCCGCGGCCTGGCGATCGGACTGCACCTCAACCTCGCGCGGCACCCGCCGGTGTCGAAGGCGATTCCCCCGTCGCTTCTGTCCGGCGGCGCCTTCGACGAACAGCGCGCCGGGGCGCTGCCCGCGGAAGCAGTGGAGCAGGAGACGCTCGCCCAGCTCGAACGGCTCGAGGCGCTGCTCGGAGCACCGGCCACCCACGTGGACGTGCACAAGCACCTGCACATCCACGCCAACGTGCTCGACGGGCTTTGCGCCGCGGCACGTGCGCGCGATCTGCCGGTGCGGTCGATCACGACGACGATGCGCGAAGCGCTGAAGGCGCGGGGCGTGCGGACGAACGATCACTTCGTCGGCGACGCGGGCGCCACGGCGTACTGGACCTTCGACCGGCTCGCCGCACACGCGGGCGAGCTCGAGGACGGCATCACCGAGTGGATGTGCCATCCCGGCTATGCGCCAACGGAGACGAAGAGCGGCTACTCCGTGCAGCGCGAGGTGGAGCTCGCCACGTTCGTCGATCCACGCGCACGGGAGTTGTTGGCCTGCGCCGGCGCCGAGCTCGTCGACTTCCGCGCGCTGTGCTGAGCCCAGGCGTCGACCCTGCGGCGCACTCAGGACCGGGCACGCACCGCGCCGGACACAAGGGACCGCTCCGGCGGATGGCCAGTGACGCAGGGCTCGCGGCGCAGGTCTCGCGACGCCCGCCCGCGATGCGCAACGTCCGTCTCCGGCATCATGGGACCGGCTCTGGCGGTTTCGCCAGGCACTTGGGACCACCTGACGTGACGACCACCAACGGGTTCTCTCCGGCGGTTCTGTGGTGCGCCAAGCGAGTGACACTGCTCCGGGCGTGTGGGCGGGGCGATCGAGGGCGGGCGCGCCGGCCGCGAACTCAGAGGGTTGTCCACCCCGTGGCG
>JADGHL010000079.1 GCA_019686135.1 Myxococcaceae bacterium
TGTCGCCTCGTCGCGCAGTGAGACGTCGCCTCTCACTTCGCGCCACGCCGACGCGCCGCAACTGTCCGTGACGGAGCGGCTCGGGAGCGGCGGAAACACGAACCCCGGGCAGATGGCTGGTCGGACGATCGTCAACGACGGGACCGATCCTTCTCGCTCGCCGGAGGCTTCGCGCGCCGCGGCGGCGGAGGCTGAAGCGCGGGTTTGGGCGTGGATCGACGACATGCTCGCCGAGCGCCGGGCGCAGACGGGAGCGGTGGACGCGTACTTCCACGACCTGCGCGCCGCGCTCGAGGCGAAGGCGGACTTCAAGCTGCCTTTGGCGGTGGACGTGAAGCGCGACCTCGAACAGGCCGTGGCCTCCTACCTCGCCGCTGCGGAGGCGTACGGGCGCACCGGAAATCCCGGGCTCGACGTGCCCGACCCGGCCCTGGCGCCGGTGCCGATCGACGACGGCCGCCTCGGAATCGCCCGCGCGCGGGAGCAGCTGTTCGTGCAGACGAGCGGCGTGCGCAAGGCCATCGAGGGTGTGTACGGCGTCGAACCGGTGGCGATCGTCGAGCTCCGTCAGGCGCCGGATGGGCACCTGCTGGAGGCGACGCTGCTGCAGGGCTCCGGCAACCCGCAGTTCGATCGCGAGGTGATGGCGTCGGTGCCGGCGGGAGTGGCGGCGGCACCCGCGCTGCCGGACCGGGTGCGGACAACGCATCCGAAAGAGATCCGCACGGTGTGGGCCTTCCGGGGGAAGTTCATCCTGCGCAAAAAGCTCCGGAACCTCCAGGTGACTTCGCCGAGGGACGCGGCCTACCTGGCGGCGATGAGCGCGTTGAGCCTCTTCTCCGGCGCGCCGTTCGAGGAGTCGACGATGGACCTCTACGTCTTCGACCTCGCGAACCCCGGCTTCGAGGTGAAGGCGACGCTGCTCCGTCAGTACTGACGCCGGAGCACGTACGCTTCGAGGAACACCTCGGGGAGCTTGTCCAGGTCGCCCTCGGGAGCCCGAACGTAGCCGCGCGACTGGTACAGCCGGGCGACGCCGGTGGCGCC
The DNA here is from genome assembly GCA_019686135.1 of Myxococcaceae bacterium. Classification (GTDB taxonomy): domain Bacteria; phylum Myxococcota; class Myxococcia; order Myxococcales; family Myxococcaceae; genus JADGHL01. The sequence goes on from JADGHL010000079.1 coordinate 1,048, forward strand.
GCGTCGCACGTGCAGGCAGATCGCATCGGCGTTTAGCGACCATGCGTGCGCTTCGGCGGTATCGAGCAACGCCTGTGATGCGCCGATGCCGCGGTGCCGGGGAGAGACCGCGAGGTGTCGGAGATCCGCGGCGCGGGGCAGCCACGCCTCGGAGCCGGGTGCACCCGGCGGCCACAGCGCCACGGTGCCGATCACTTCGCCACGGAGCTCGGCGACCCACACGCGCGCCACGGCCCGCTTCTCGGCCACCGCTCGCAGATCGCGCCTGCGTTGGTCGCTCACCACCACGTGCGGCATCTTCTCCGCGTAGGTGCGGACGAACGCTTCGACCAGAAGCTCGCCGACAGTGACGTCGTCCTCGGGACGGGCGTCGCGGATTCGAAGGGCGGACGCGGGCGTGTCCATGGATCAGCGTTCGGAGGTCATCGCCGTCTCCGGCGCGGCGGGCGGCTGGGCCTTGAGCCGTAGGAAGTCGAAGCAGGCCACGACCACGGCGGCCAACGGCACGGCGAAGAGCGCGCCCACCAGCCCGTACGTGCGCTCGCCGGCGATCAGCGCGAAGGCGATGACGATCGGATGGATGCGCGCCGCGGTGCCCATGATCTTCGGGTTGAGGAAGTACGCCTCGAGCGCGTGAATCCCGACAATCCACAAGAGCGCGCCGATGCCGGTCTTCCAGCCCTGGGACAGACCGATGGCGACGATCGGCACGGAGCTGACGATCGTCCCGAAGATCGGAATCAGGCTGAGGATGGTCGCGAGCGTCGCCAGCAGGAACGCGAACTTCACGCCCAGAAGCAGGAGCCCGATGAAGGTCAGGACGCCGTTGATGAGGCAGATGGTGACCTGCCCGCGCACGACGCCCGCGAGCTTGCGGTCGATCATCTTCGCGAGGGTGACCACGTCGCCGCCGTACTCGGGCGGGATCAGCGTGGACACGTAGCGGCGGATGGTCTGCGTGTCGATCGAGAAGAACGCGGCCACCATCAGGATGAAGAACAGGGCGAAGATGCCCGCCAGAACGCCGGTGACCACCCTGCGGGAGACGCCGACGATGTCTCCGAAGTTGTCGCGGGCGAACGTGCCCACCCGGGCGATCGTCTTCTGCAGCACCCGCTCCAGATCCACCGAGAGGCTGAACTGAGGCCGTTCGGATCCGGGCGGCTCCTCGCCCGCGGCGCCTTCCAGCGCGCGCGAGGAGATCTCCACCGGCAATCCGCGAGCAGTGAGCCAGTCCTCAAGGTCCCGGGAGATCTCCCGGATCCGTTCGGGGGTCAGCGTGTTGGACCAGGCGACCGCGTCCCGGCTGATCCGCGCCATTTCGCGGTACAGCTGCGGCACGAGCGCGATGAACGCCAGGTACACCGCTGTGAAGAACGCCAGATAGATGAGGAGGATCGCCGTCCAGCGCGGCAGCCGGCGCTTGCCGATCGGCAGGTGGGTGAGGCGGTCCACCAGCGGCGCCACGAGGTAGGCGATCAACGCGGCGGCGGCGAAGAACATCACCACCGAACGGAACGCCACCAGCACCAGGGCCACGAAGAGCCACAACCCCGCGAGGAGCAGCACGCGGCGGCGGCGGCTCCGCACTGGCACGATCTGCCCCTCGTTCATGCCGTGGCCGCATACGGCAGACGCGTTGACCGCGCAACAAGCCGCTTGCTAAGAGACCCGGCTCTTCTCTGGAGGGATTCGTCCTCATGCCGCGCGTTCTACTTCCGTCGTTCGCCCTGGTATGCGCGCTGATCTGGACGGGGTGCCCGAACCGGAACGGGAACGGAAACCAGAACACCGACGGGGGCGCGCCGTCCGATTTCGTGGGTCGCGCCTGCAACGTGGACGCGGAGTGCGGGGATCTGCGCTGCGACACCATCCGTCACCAGTGCATCTGCCTCTCCGACGAATCCTGCAAGGTCGCCGACCCGAACGCCCCGCCCAGGTACTGCAACAACTACACGGGCCTGTGCGTCGAGGAGATCTCCGGCTGCCGTTCGGACAGCGACTGCGATCCGACCGAGTACTGCGACAGCTCGATCCGTTCGTGCCGCCCGAAGAAGAGCTTCTGCGCGCCGTGCTCGGCGGACCACGAGTGCGGCGGCGTGGACGACCACTGCATCGAGGATCCCAACCTTGGCGACATGTTCTGCGCCACGGCCTGCACCCGGGACGCGGACTGCCCGCGCGGTGCCTCCTGCCAGGACAAAAACGGCATCCTCCAGTGCTGGCCGGCGCCCAACCCGATCACGCCGAACGAACCCTCCACGTGCCGCACCTTCAAAGGATGCACCCCGGACTCGCTGCGCACCTGCAACAGCAACGCGGACTGCGCCGAGCTGGGCGATCAGCGCTGCGACGCCGCGCAGGGCAGGTGCGTGGCCATCGAGCAGGTCTGCCCGTTCGGAACGGTGTGCGATCCGCGGGCGAAGATCTGCGTCGCCGAGTGCTCGGCGGACGCGGACTGCGGCGACCCGGTGCTGCACTGTGTGAACCGGGTGTGCGAACCGGTGAACGAGTGCACCGCCGACGACCAGTGTCCGGCCAACAAGGTGTGCAGCATCCCTGTGGGGCAGACCACCGGCCAGTGCGTGCCGTTCTGCCAGACCGACCAGGAGTGCCCGATCGGCCAGATCTGCAAGCGCGGCGAGGACAACCGCTACCGGTGCACGCCCGGCTGCGCCACCAACGCCAACTGCCCGCTCGACCAGCGCTGCAACACCGCGCAGCAGGTGTGCGAAGGCCCGGTGGTGGGTACCGCACGGACCTGTCAGGCGACTCCGGCGTGCAACACCTGCGAGGTCTGTGACCCGACGCGCTCCGAGTGTGTCTCCGCGAAGCTGGGTGGCTTCCCGCATTGCCAGCCGTGTACGCCCGGCCCCAACGCCTGCCCGGGCGGCGCCTGCGTGCTCACCGATGATGGCTCCACGTTCTGCGCGCAGTTCTGCGGCACCAATGGCGTGGAGTGTCCGCAGGGCTTCGCCTGCCTGGGCCTCAGCGGCGGCACTCAGAGTGTCTGCGTGCCGTCGGACCGCCGATGTGCGGGAAAGTGTCCGTAGCGCCGGGAAACCAGTGGAGGATCCGCGCCGCGTTCTGGGCTAGGTTCCGCGGCGCGTTCGGGCTCATCCCGGACGTTTCGGGAGGTCGTTCGTGAACGCGAAGTGGTCGATCATCGCAGCTGGGATTTGGGTCTTTGGCTGTTCGGGGCCGGGCCCTCAGCCCGGTATCGAGCAGTGCGGGAACCAGGTGGACGAGGATCAGGACGGGCTGATCGACTGCGCGGATCCGGATTGCGCGGCGGATGTGGCGTGCGAGGCGCCGCCGGAGTGCTCGAAGCAGACCGACTGCTTCTCGTCGACCTACGACTACTTCGACTACATCAACGAGCCCATCCCGCGCTGCGACAACGCGAAGAAGTGCGTCACCGACGGCCAGGCGATAGACCTGCACATCCAGCTCAAGAAGGGGCTGGGCTGGTCCGGGCTGTCGACCGCCACGCCGGGCGCAACCGTGCGGTTGATCAAAAAGACCGCCGTGGATGGCTCAGCGGTCAACTGCGATCTGATCAACTCGATCGCCGGCGGGAACACGCCGGAGGACGCCGACGCGCTGGAGAAGTCCGGACGGTTCAACTACCTGGCCTTCGAATCGCAGTCCGTTAACAGCACCGTGGGCCAGACGACGATCATCCTCGTCTCGAACGTGACCACCGGTTCGGACTTCCTGGTCTTCGCGGAGCTGTGGAGCGACAAGGTCGCCACCTCGACGCACTACCCGAAGGGCAAGCGGATGGAGTGGCGGTGCTACGACGACGCCACCAAGTACCCGCAGCTGCTCGCGCCGATCACGCCCGAAGATGACTGGCCGATGGGCATGAGCACCCCGACCAGCCGGACCATGAACATCGACATGCCGGGTCCGCAGAACCCGTAACGGCCGCACGCGCGTGGTGTTCGGCGCACTGCTCGGCCTGATGATCTCCGTCTCCCCGCCCACCGCGGGGAGCCGGAGCTGGGACTTCCTCGACGAACGGCCCGTGCGCCCGCAGCGGGTGCGCCGGCCCACGGCGTTTCTCTTCGACCGCGCCATCGAGGAGATGCAGGCCGCGCTCGGCCACTGGGAGCGCGAGCGGCGGGAGTTCAACCATGACGCGGCCGACCTAGATCGGATCCGCGCCCACCGCCAGGCCGCGGCCGAGACAGCTCCGAACTCCGACGAGCTGCTTTCGGGCGATGCGGAAGAGCCAGCGGCGCCCGTGACGGACGCGCCGCCCGACGATCGGGTGGCCGGGGCAGCACGCAAGCCAGAAGAAACACCAGCGGACGCATCCGAGCCGGCAGTCGAAGAAGACGATCCGGTCGCGGCGCAGATCCGCCGCCTGGATGTGGAGCTGACCGAGCGCCAGCGGTTGTGCGCCGCGGACCCGGTGGCGTGCGCGAAGGAGCGGGAGCTCCGGAACATGGTCCGCGAAGGCAACCGCGCGTGGGACGAGGCGATCAAGGAGAAGGAGCGGGCGCGGCAGGAGGCGATCGAGGCCGAAGCCCGGAAGATCCAGGCCGAGCTCGACGCCGCGCGCCGGCGCGAGGCCCAGGAACGGGCGAAGCGGATGGGTGGCGCGATCGACGCGAGCGGCAACTTCGTCGACGAAGATTTGCATCGGGAGCTCGACCAGGAGGCGGCCCGGGCCAAAGAGTGAAGCAGGGGAGCGCGCCCACGGAACCAGGGACGGAGGCGAGACGATGAAGGTCCTCATCATCGGTGGCACCCGCTTCGTCGGGTACCTGCTGGCGTGGCGGCTGCTGGTCCGCGGGGACGAAGTGACGCTGCTCAACCGCGGGAACCTTCCGGATCCATTCGGAGACCGGGTTCAGCGGCTGCGGGTGGACCGGACCACGCCGGACTTCGTGCGCGCGCTCGACGGCCAGCGCTTCGACGCGACGGTGGACTTCGCCGCGTACGATCCACGCGACGTGCGGACGGTGATCGACTCTTTGGGTGATCGCGTCGGCCACTACGTGTTCATCAGCACCGGGCAGGTCTACCTGGTCCGTCAGGAGGTCCCGCGGCCCGCGAAGGAGACCGACTTCGACGGCCCGCTGATGCCCGAACCGAACGATCCGGCCGAACACCACGAGTGGGAATACGGGATGAAGAAGCGCGGCTGCGAGGAGGCGCTGGTGGCCGCCTCCCAGAGCGGCTTCAAGGCGACCCGCATCCGGATCCCGATGGTGAACGGCGAGCGCGACTACCTGCGCCGGATCGAGTCCTACCTGTGGCGGATGGTGGATGGCGGGCCGATCCTCCTGCCCGACGGCGGGCGGGAGATCGCCCGCCACGTCTACGGCGTGGACGTGGCGATCGCGCTGGCCACGCTGCTGGGCGACGAGCGCACGTACGGCAAGGCGTACAACCTCTGCCAGGACGAGGCGCCCACGGTGTTCGACCTTTTGGGGATGTTGATCGACCTGGTGGGCAGCCCGGACAACCGCGTGCCGGTGCCGCGCGAGCTGTTCGGCGAGCTGCCGGATCGGCAGATCTCCCCGTTCAGCCAGGCCCGTTGGATGTCGCTGCTCGACCCGGGGCTGGCGCGACACGAGCTCGGGTTCCACCACCGGCCGCTCGGCGTGTACCTGAACGCGATCGTGGCCTCTTTCTTCGCGCACCCGCCGGCCTCGCCGCCGGAGAACTACGTGCGCTACCGCGCGGCGGAGCGGGAGCTGGCGAAGAAGGTGCCGGGTTACGGGGACTGAGCGGCCAGCCTGTATCGCCGCATCGTCCGCTCCAGCAGATCCACGAGCTGCGGCCGGGTGATGCGGCTGTGGGTGTATTCGCGCAGCGAGAGGAGCTCTTCGACCAGCCAGCGGCTGATGAAGAGGATCTCGATACGGGTCTGATCCGTAAGGCCGTGCTCCCGCCAGCGGCAGTTGCGGAAGTAGTCGGCCGACGCCTCGATCTCCCGCTCCAGCTCCCAGCGCGTCACCTTGAACGCCTCCTCGAAGGCCGCGGGCTCGGGGCGCTTGGCGTCCGGACGAAGCAGCTCGGCGAACTTGCCGCCGGTGTCGAGGTCGAGCTCCTGTACGGGGAGCGGCCACTTCTGTAGATCCCTCGCGAGCAGCTTCGAGACCTCCTCGAGGAGGTGGTCGATGAGAGGAATCGGCTTCGTCTCGAGCAGGTGCTCCCAGCGCGACGGCATGGCCGTCTTCTATCGCACGCGTTCGAGCGGAGGCACCGCATCCGGTGCTGGCTGCGGCCGCTCGCCGTAGCCGACGAGCAGCTCGCGGCGGATCACGTCGTAGACGTGCCGCTTCCACAGGTACTCGCGGTGGGAGGCGCCCGCCACCTCCACGTTGGCGAGGTTCTCCTGCCCATTCGTCTCCAGGATGCAGCAGGGGAACGGGCTGACCTGGTCCTCCTTCGAGTAGATGGACGTGAAGCGCACGTGCCGCGGGAACGCGCCCATCTTCAGCCGGCGGATGAACGGGGACATCGGGGTCATCTGCCAGACGTCCCGCGCCACCAGCCCCACCGTCAGGATGCCGAAGTACGCGCTGGGCGTCCCGTTGTGCGGCGTGCCCAGGGTGATGAGGGTCCGCACGCGCGCATCCCCGCCCAGTCGCTTCACGTAGTAGCGCGCAATCAACCCGCCCTTCGAATGGCCGATGATGGAGAGCGGGCCGAGCTCGTAGCGGCTGTACAACCGCTCCACCTTGTCGCGCACCTTCTCGGCGAGTCGGTCGATCCCGTACGTGTTGAACGCGTCGAACAGGCCGCCCAGGTTCACCGAGAAGACGCCGAAGCCGTCGCGCCGAAGCCGCGCCTCGAGCACCTCGAACACGCGCCGGGTGGCCATGTGCCCGTACAGGAGCAGCACCGGCCGCGGGCAGCGGGTGAAGTCGGTGCGGCGGACGATCTCGTTCCCTTTGCGATCGAAGTCGAAGTACCCGCGCAGGTACTGGAGCTCCCGGCGCGCGCGCCGATAGATGGTGCCGATCCCCACGGCTCTTCACGATAGGGCCCGCCGCCAGCGGGGTGCAAAACGCGGACGCGGCGACGGCTCAACGCCGGGCGAAGTGCCGAAGGAAGTTCTTGAGGATCTGCGGCCCGGACGGAGTGGGGCGGATCCCCGCGTAGAGCGCGCGCAGGTGCTCCTTCGGATCCGCGCCGCGCGCCCGCGCCTCCGCCTCCAACCGCGAGGTGCGCGCTTCGATCAACGCCTTGATCGCCGCCGCGTCGATCTCGGGGTGGAACTGCACGGCGCGGACGTGCTCGCCGAAGGCGAACGCCTGCAGCGCGGTGTTGGCGTTCTTCGCCAGAGGCCGGAGCGTGTCCGGCCACCGGTCCACCACGTCCTCGTGCGTGGCCTGCACGGCGAAGCTGGATCGCACGCCTTCGAAGAGCGGATCGGCCGCGCCCGCGTTGGTGAGCTCGCAGGTGATGGTGCCGATCTCCCGGCCATTCGGGTTCCGCGCAACGTGCGCCCCCAGCGCGTGGGCCAGAAGCTGGTGGCCGAAGCAGACCCCCAGCACCGGGACGCCCGCGCCCGCCGCATCCAGCAGCCAGCCGGCGGCGTCCTGCATCCACGGGGAGAACGCCGTCACCGACAGCGGCGACCCGGTGGCGATCACCGCGTCGAAGCTGTCTGCCCGTGGCGCCTTCTCGCCCAGCCACGCCTGCCAGACCTCGAAGTGATGACCCTCGCCGCCGAACGCCTGAACGAACCAGCGATCGTAATCGCCCAGGCGCGCGCTCACGGCCGGGTTGGCGGTGCCGCACTTGAGAAGCAGGACCCTGCTCATGCCGATCTCCGATCCTCGATTCGCGTCGCCAACATGCGTTCGGTACCACGGTTGCGGCACCCGGTACCGGTGCCTACAGTTCCGGATGCTGCGTCCGGTGTCTTTTAACGGATAACGGGCGGGCGCCGCGGACTGCCGACTCCAGCTGCCTGAAAAGGAGCGAGGGATGCGCAAGATGGCGGACGTGAAGGCGCGGACCGGTCAGATGAAGCGGGCCAGTGCTCGCAGGACGCGGGGCAGCGTGACGGCGCCAAAGCGCGCGGTCGATGTCGACCGGTGGAAGGCCTGGTTCGCCGACAAGGGGCTCAAGAAGGCGAAGCTGGGCGCGTTCGACATCGACGGTGTCTGGCGCGGCAAGTACGTCTCGGCGGAGAAGTTCTTCTCGGCGGCGCAGGGAGGGCTGGGCTTCTGTGACGTGGTGTTCGGCTGGGACCTCGCCGACGAGCTCTACGACAACGCGGAGGTCACCGGCTGGCACACCGGCTACCCGGATGCGCACGCCACGGTGGATCTGAGCACCGCACGGATCATCCCGTGGGAGCCGGACACCGCCGCGTTCATTCTCGACTTCGTCAAACCGGACGGTTCGCCCTGGGAGCCCTCGCCGAGGCAGCTGTTGCACCGGATCGGCCGGCGGGCGCGCGCGCTCGGGTTCTTGCCGAAGTTCGGGAGCGAGTACGAGTACTTCCTCTTCAAGGAGACGCCGGACTCGCTGCGCGCCAAGGGCTTTCAAAACCTCACCCCGCTCTCGCCGGGGATGTTCGGCTACTCGTGGCTGCGGTCCTCGGCGAACGCCGGCCTGGTGCACGCGATCCTCGACGGCTGCAACGCCTTCGGGATCCCCATCGAAGGCATGCACACCGAGACCGGACCCGGCGTCTACGAGTCGGCGATCCTCTTCGACGAGCTGGAGCCCGCCGCGGATAAGAGCGCGCTGTTCAAGACGGCGGTGAAGGAGATCTGCGCCCGGCACGGCGTCACCGCGTGCTTCATGGCCAAGTGGAACGGGAAGCTGCCCGGGTGTTCGGGGCACGTGCACCAGTCGCTGTGGGACCTCAAGGGCACGCGCAACCTCTTTCACGATCCGTCGCAGCCGGACGGGATGAGCCGGATCCTCCGCCACTACATCGGCGGGCAGGTGGCGCTGATGCCGGAGCTGTCCGCGCTCTATTGGCCCAACATCAACAGCTACAAGCGCAGCGTGGAGAACACCTGGGCCCCCACCACCGCGACGTGGGGCCGCGAGAACCGCACCACGGCGATCCGGGTGATCGGCGACGGGCCGAAGTCGATGCGCGTGGAGTACCGGCAGCTCGGGGCGGACATGAACCCGTACATCGGGATGGCCGCGTCGCTCGCCGCCGGGCTGTGGGGGATCGAGAACGAGATCGAACCGCCTCCCGCGTGTACCGGGAACGGCTACGCGGCGCAGGCGGCGACGCTGCCCCGGAACCTGCGCGACGCCACCGAGCTGCTCGAGCGCTCCACGCGCGCCCGCGAGCTGCTCGGCGATGGGTTCGTTGACCACTACGTCCGCACCCGCGAGTGGGAGGTGCGCCAGTACGAGCGCGCGGTCACGCAGTGGGAGCTGGAGCGGTACTTCGAGCTGGTCTGAGCCCGCTTCGGGCGCCGGGAGATGAAGCGATGAAGCCTTTCGATCTTCCGCACGAGCTGCGCATCACCGAGATGGCGTGGCCCACGCGGATCGTGCTCGGGCCGGGCGCGGTGGAGCGGCTGCCCGCGCAGGTGGCGCGGCTGGGCATGAAGCACCCGCTGGTCGTCACCGACGCCGGCGTGGTGAAGGCCGGGCTCGCGCAGCGGATCTTCGACGTGCTCCGCAAGGCCGACGTCCCGTTCGACGTATTCGACCGTGTCCAGCCCAACCCCACCGACAGGGACGCGGACGAGGGGCTGGCGGCGTACCGCAGGGGCAACTGCCATGGGATCGTCGCGCTCGGCGGCGGCAGCTCGCTGGATGCGGCCAAGTTGGTGCAGCTGTTGACCACGCACCCGCCGCCCCTGTCGCGGTACGACGACGCCACCGGCGGCGATCGCTTCGTGGAGGACAACCTGCCGCCGCTGATCGCCATCCCCACCACCGCGGGGACGGGATCCGAGGTCGGCCGCGCGGGCGTGGCCACGCTGCCCGACACCGGGCGCAAGACGGTCATCTTCAGCCCGTACCTTTTGCCGAAGGCGGCGATCTGCGATCCGGAGCTGACCGTCGGGCTACCGCCGCACCTCACCGCCGCCACCGGCCTGGACGCGTTCACTCACTGCGTCGAGGCGTACCTCGCCAACGGCTTCCACCCGCTCGCGGACGCGGTGGCGATCGACGGCATCCAGCGCGTGGCGCGCTCGCTGCCGGTGGCCTTCCGGGATGGGACCGACCTGTTCGCGCGGACCGACATGATGGTCGCCGCGCTGGAGGGCGCGACGGCCTTCCAGAAGGGCCTCGGCGCCTGTCACGCGCTGGCGCACGCGCTCACGCCGATCTCCGGCGTGCACCACGGCCTCGCCAACGCGATCGTCCTGCCCGCGGTGATGGAGTTCAACCGCGGCGCGGTGGCGGCGCGGCTGGCGCGCGTCGCGGTGGCCATGGGTGACAGCTCGGCGATCCGGGAGGACGTGCTCGCGGGCAACGCGATCGAACGCGTGCGCAGCCTGTGCGCCGAGCTGCAGATCCCTCCGCGGCTGCGCGAGGTGGGCGTGAAGGAGGAGGATCTGCCCCGCATCGCGCAGAAGGCGTTCGAGGACGCCTCGCATCAGACGAACCCGCGCCGGTGCACGGAGGAGGACCTGCTGGCGATCGCCCGGAGCGCGTTCTAGCGGCCGCCGTCCGCGGTTCCCGCCGCGGGCACCGTGGCCGTTCGTTCGATCTCCCCGCTCGGGCCGACCCGCGCACCCACCTCCGGGGCGCTCCCGCCGGGCGTCTTGGGGCGGAACTCGAGCGTCTCCACCACGACGTCCCCGGGCAGGCGCAGGTCCATCGGGTGGAACGACGGATCGCCCTTGTGCTCGTAGAGCTGCGCCGCGATCGACCCCGCGTTGAGCTTCTGGTCGGAGAAGAAGATGTGCACGCGGACCGGCCCCTCCTCCACCGGGATGCGGTAGCGCACATGGCCGATCGGCTCGCCGGGCGCGCAGCGTACCGACTTGTTCTCCTGGGTCATCGTGAGCTGGCGGATGACCCCGGTCGATGCCTGCGTGAACACCAGGCAGTAGCGCTGGCCGTCCTTTCCGGTGGGGACCGCGGCCTGCGTGGGGAGGAGCTCGAAGGTGTTGCCGGTGATCCGCCGGAGCTCCGCGCGCGGCGGCCGCTCCTCTTGGGGATGACTGCAGCCGGACCCGACCAGGAGCGTGCCTGCGAGCGCCACGGCGACGAGGCGATCCATCGTGTCCTCCGCTCAGCGCCGCGCGTTCCGGTACAGGAGCACCTGCGGCGTTTCGTCCACGTATAGCCCGGTTTCGGGGCGGGTCGTGCCGAACGCCTCCCAGATCGCCATCTCGTGCTCGCGGAATTCCTGATGGTACTGATAGGCGGCGAAGTCGGCGCCCGCTCGGATCTCATCGGCGCTGGGCCCGCGCGGTTCGAAGCCGCGCAGGTCCGTCCGCATCGTGCCGTTCTCCTGGTAGTCGCGGAACGCGAGGCCCGTGACCTCGTGCAGCCACACGCGCGCGCCCTGCGGCGCGTTCTCATTGAGCCACGGCAGGACGCCGGTGATGTGGCTCGACCAGAACTGGCGCTGCATGCCGAGCGTCGCCCCGCCGGGCACGCCGCCGGCCACCTCCGAATAGAACGCGGTCCCGTACGGATGGATGCGCACGCTGGCGACGAGCGCCGGCGCGAACAAGAGCGCCATCACGCCTCCGGTCAGCGCCCACGCCACCATCGCCGGCCGGGTCAGCGTGCGGCGGGCGCGCAGCCGCTCCACGACCCACGCGGAGGCGTTCGCGATCACCATCCCGCCGAGCACGCCGAGGAACGGCATGGACGGGAACCAGTGCTTCACGCCGCCGAAGTGCGGGACGCTGGGCAGGCTGATGAGGGCGATGGACGCGAACGCGTTGGCGACCCAGAGCGCGTCCTGCCAGTCCGCCGCGCGGGCCCAACCGCTGCGCCGCAGCACCACCGCGCCCAGGCGCCCGAGCGCGGTGAAGAACCCCAGCGCCATCGGCGCGAAGAGGCTGACCGGGACGGTCATCGCGGTGACGGCGACGACGTACTCGAGCGGGAACGGCGGCTCGCGCAACAGCCGGCCCAGGTAGAACCAGGCGTAGTGGTTGTGCTGGGCGTGGAAGTTGATCCACCACGCCACGCGCTGCACCGGGTGGTGCCACAGGTATGGCCAGCACAGGTAGAGCACCGGCGGGCCCAGCACCAGCATCGCGCCGCCCGCGGCCAGCGGCCGGAACGTCGCCTCGTCCACCCGCCGCAGCCGCACGAGGATCCACACCGTGCCCGCCACGGCCAGCCCGTAGAGCAGCGTGGCCGGGCTGAGCAGCGTGAAGCGCTCGATGAAGGCGTCGGTCCGAACGTCCCCCACGATCCGCGGGGCATTCCCCGGCGGCGCGAAGGCGATGAACAGGAACAAAAGCGCGTACGCGACCGCGACCGCCAGGTACAGCGCCACCAGCCGCACCGCCCACGCGCGTGCCTCCGGTTTGTGGCGGCTGTGCTTCCACGCGAGGTAGAGCGCGAACGGCGCCAGCACGACCGGCACGAAGAAGGTGTTGTGCTTGGTGGCCAGCCCGAGGCCGAAGGCGATCCCGCACCCGATGAACCACCCCGGGTGGTGCTGCGCGCGCCAGAACGCGTAGACGACGAACAGCCATGCGGCGGCCACGGGCACGTCGAAGGCCGCCAGGTGCGAGTTGAAGAACTGGCGGGGCACGAGGAAGAAGGAGATCGCCGCGAACAGCCCAGCGGCGCGGCCGTACACGGCGCTCCCCATCCGGTACACCATCGGGGCGATCGCAGATGCGACGAGGAGCGCCGGGATGCGGAAGGCCGCCGCCGGCGGGAGCCAGCCGAGCGTCTTGTGGAACAGGAGCCACGAGAGCCCGAACAGGTTCTTCATCAGCGCCGGGTGCTCGTGGTTGTAGTCGAAGAAGCGGGTGATGCTTCCGTCCTCGAGGGCGCGCGAGGGGTGGGAGAAGAGCAGCTCGAACCAGCCGGCGTGGTTCTGCGCCGCGTAGAAGTAGAAGCTCTCGTCCCGCGGGAAGCCGATCGCCCGCTGGGTGGCCCACAGCACCGCGAACGCGCCGGTGAACAACACCCAGGCGATGACCGTGTCCGCGCGCTCCTTTTCCCGGACGGGTTCGAAGGGGGTCATGGCGCGCCCCCCCCGGAGGTGGGCGGGGCGGATCCGCCGGCATCGAAGGCGAGCGCGTCCACGCAGATCCACCGGGCGTCGGTGTCGCGGGACTGGACGCTGACCCGCAGCGTGGATCCGCTGTCCGGCGTCAGCGCCAGCACCGCGCGTTGCATCCCCTCCAGCCCCGGGGGAAGCGCCACGTCCGCCAGCGGGTGGCCGGCGCCGTCGTCCGCGCGGACGTACGTCGTGGTGTTGCCGGCGCCGTGCCGGAAGCCCGTGTCCCAGATGTAGCCGGTCTCGAGGAGCGCGTCCTTCGCGCCTTCCAGCGCGCCCGGGAGCTCGAGCACCAACCGCGCGTCGCCGCCGGGCGGGTGCATCCAGATGCAGCGCCGCGGCTGGAACTTCACCTCGTGCCAGCCCGTCTTGACGTGCAGGTACCACGGACCGGGGCACACGAAGCGATCGCCGCGCCACGGGCAGTCCACCCGTTCGCCGTCCGGGTGCTCGAGGTAGACGCGCCCCGTGCCGAGCGCATCCGGAGCGGAGAAGCGGATGGGCCGGTAACGCCCGTTGTCCCAGAGCGAGAGGACGAGGTTGCCGAACGCGCGTTCGGTGCCCACGCGGGTGCGGCCGCGGCCGAAGATGGCGAGGAAGCCGTCGAGGTCCGACTTCGGGAGGTTCGGTTGGGCGAGCAGCCAGATCCGCCGGTGGCGCAGCAGCGGATCGTCCTCGTCATCGAGGTAGCCGACGACCGGGATGGAATCGGGGATGAAGGTGCGTACGCGGTCCGCCCACCACGGGTAGACGAAGACGACGTCTCCCGGCCGCGCCTCGCGTTCGAGCACGTCGGCCACTGCCCGGTAGTCGGCCGCGGTGGGCAGCTTCGAGGGCAGGCGCACCTGGAAGACGAGCGCCCACAGCGCAAGCGCCACGATCACCGCCAGCTGGACGGGCCACACGAACCGGAGCGCTCGGGGCGGTGGAGAGGCGGGGTCGGGGCTGGTGGTGTCCATCCGCTACGACTTCGTCATCCGGATCTTCTGTTCGCTCTTCTCCCGGCAGAACGCGCAGAAGATCGGCTCGCCGTTGGGAAAGGACGGCGTCCAGGGCGGGTACATCGCGCAGCGCGGATCGAGGCAGTGGTGCAGGTCCCACAGGTGCCCCACCTGGTGGAGCGCGTGCCGCGCGGCGAACTTGAAACCCTCCTCGAGGTTCTTCTTTGGGAATAGGCTGACCACCGCCTTGTCCCGGCCCTGAAGCGCGAACCCCGAGGTCGGGGCCTTGCCGGTGGGCAGGTCGCGATCCGCCAGCTTCTTCGACGTGAGGAAGAGGACCTTGTCGTCCTCGTACGCGGGCACCCGCGGCATCGCTTCGATGAGCTTGACCGCGTCGTACGGCTCGTTCAGCCCGGCCGGGGCGGGGAGGGTGGCCGTGTGCTCCGACCCCACGCCGAAGGCCTGGTAGAGCGCCTTGGTGAAGTTCTCCAACTGCCTGGGTTCGAACTCGTCCAGCGTGACGACGCGGATCACGGGTCAGGCCTCGCTACTTCTTCTTCTTCTTCGTGTCGGACTTCGTCTCTGCTTTCGCGGCGGCGCTCTTCGGAGGCCGGCCGCGCTTCTTCGGGGGCGGCGCGTTGGGATCCACCGGCGGCTTCGGCTTGGGCGGGCGGCCCCGCTTCTTCGGAGGCGCGGGCTCCGCCCCTTCGGCGGGCTTCGGCTTCGGCGCGCGGCCGCGCTTGCGCTTGACCGGAGCGGCCTCCTCGGGGAGCGGTGCGCCCGCGGCCACGGTCTCCTCGTCGTCGGAGAGCACCGCGCGGGTGGACTTCTTCGCCGGCGCGGCCTCTTCGCCCTCGGCCTCGGCCCCGGCCTCCTCCTCTTCAGGAGCCTCCGCCTCCTCCGGCAGGCCGAGGTCGGCTCCCTCCAGCCCCAGCACGTCGTCGCCGAGATCGATGTCCTCGTCCTCGGCGCCGCCGCGGGCGAACTCCTGGGGCGTGCGCTTGGGCCGCTCCTTGCCGGGCGGGAAGAGGGCGATGTCAATCGCGTCCTCCGCGTTGCACTCCGGGATGTCCAGCGCAGCGGAGATCTCCGCGACGAGCAGGTGCCGCGCGTTGTCGTAGAGCTCGCGCTCCTTCGTGGGGAGCGCGCGGAGTTCGGAGAGCACCTGCAGCCCCTTGACCACCTCCGCCAACCCCTGCAGCCCGCCGCCGGTCATCCGGTCCAGGTTGGTGCGGGCGCGGACCTTCCAGTCGAGGTCGGCCTTCTCGGTGTCTGCGCGCAAAAAGGCGAAGATCTTCTGGACTTCTTCCGGAGAGGAGATCTTGCGGACACCGATGGACTCCAGCTTCTGCTTCGGGACCATCACGCGCGCGCCGTCTTCTTCGCGCTGCATGGACACGAACACCAGCTTCTGTCCTGCGACTTCCTTTTCATCGATGGTCGTGACCCGGCAGACGCCCTGGTTCGGGTACACGACGCGATCGCCGGCAGCGAGCTCCATGCCCTCCCTCGGTTCCAGAGCCCTGCGGCTTAACACCACTCCTGTGTGGACGCTACGAGCTTGCGGACGGCCGTTCACCGCCCGGAACCCTGCCCGAAGGGGCTCAGTTCGCGCGCCGGGCGATCAGCTCGCCCAGCACCGCGTGCAGCCGGGCGTCGATCTTCGCGTTGACCTGATCCAGATCGACCCGGATCTCCGAGCGCTCGGTGCGCGAGGGCTCGCGCGCTGCCACGGCCGCCGTCGCCGCCACCGCACCGCCGACAATCACCACCGCGAAGAGCTTCTTCATCTGCCGTCTCCCCAGCGCAGGTTGCGCTGACCACGTTTGCCTACAGAGTAGGACCACGCGGCGGACGATCAACTTTCTGGCTACAGCCGGCTACGGCCCGCTACCGGAAGATCCCGCTGAGGTTGCCGCCGGTGCCGAGCGCCGGGGTGACCTCCACCATCACGCCGCCCGTGTTGTCTTCGACCGAGTCGTCGAGGAAGAAGAAGCGCATCGTCTCCGTGGCGGTGACGCGGAAGGTGCTGCCCACCTTGACCACCCGCGCGTAGTCGTCGAGCGGATGGCCGCGGAGGAAGAGCTGGCTGGTGTCCTGGAGGAACACGAGCTTCGTGGCGCGGCCGCGCCTGCCCGATCGGATCGCCGCCGGCGTGGCCGCCTCTCGGAGCGCTACTTCGTACGTGTCGCCCACGGTCAGCCCGTGCAGGGCGATCGCCTGGTCCAGATCCGGGTAGACCGCGTTCGCCCGGGGCTCGACGATCAACGTGGTGAAGCGCTTCTCGCCGCGCTCCTGGATGCGGATCCGCGTTCCGCCGCTGTTGTCGAAGGGCCGCCCGTCGAAGATGAAGGCGTAGAGCGCCGTCGCATGCCGGATGGTGCGCGCGTTCTTGCGCCCGGGCGAAAGCTCGCCGAAGGCCTCGTCCGCGGAGAGCGCAGACGTCCCCTCGACGAAGTAGAAGACCTCGTTGATCCGCATCAGATCGACGAAGCCGCCCAGGGAGACCGTCCCCTCGGCCCAGATGGTGTACGTCTTCTTCGGATCCAGCCGCACCCTCGCGGCGCGGGAGGGCGGGACGAGGAAGGTGTGATGCCGGGCCTTCACCTCGAAGGCGTTGGTTGGATAGCGCAGCTCGTGCTCCACCGGGGCGGCCTTCGCTTCCTGCTTCGCCGTGACGGTCGAGTCCGGCGCCGTGGGCTCGGGTGGCTCGGGCGCGGGCGGCTCGCCGCCCAGATCGAGCTGCGGCGGCGGGGCGATCGGCTCGAGCTTCACGAACAGAGGCACGGTGGCGCCGCGCACCGGCTTCACCCGCTGCGAGGACGTCTTCCAGCCCGGCGCGGAGACTTCGATCAGGTGCTCCTCGTTCGCGGTCAGGCCGGAGATCAGCACCGGCGTGGGCCGGCCGGCCTGGCCGTCGACGGAGACGAGCGCGCCCGGGGGCTCCGAGGTGAGCTGGATGGAGAACGTCCCGAAGCTCCCGATGAAGAACACCAGCGCTCCGGCCCCGGCGGCGGCGATGATGGGAACCGCCGCGGCGGCGATCCACTTCGCGCGGCCCGAGAGGAGGGGACGCGACGAGGCGGCCCAGGCGTCCTTCGTGTCCAGCGCACGCGGCTCGGAGCCCGGCGCGGCGCGGGTCTCCACCTCGCTGCGCCCGCGTCCGGAACCGTCCCGCGGCTCCAGCTTCGGCCGGGACGTCTGGCCCGACTTCCGCTTTGCTTTCGCGCTGGCGCGGCCCGCGGTGGTGACCTGATCGTGGGAGCCGCTCGGGCCCGGTGCGTCCGGTCCGGGCGGCAGCGGCTTCTGCCACAGCGGCAGCTGCTCCAGAAAGTCGCGCGGCAGCTGCACCGGCGTCCCCTCGGCGACCAGCTCCGGCTCGAACAGGTAGCCGAGAAGATGCGCGAGCGCGGCGGCGGAGAAGGTCGGCGCGTGCGTGTACAGATAGGCCGCGAGCGCCTCCTGGAGCGCCTGCGCCGTGGGGTAGCGGTCCTTTTTGTCCGCGGCCATCGCGGTCAACAGGATCCGCTCGAGCGCGGGCGTGAGGTCCGGGTTGACGGTGCGCGGGCGCGGGAAGTCGCACTGCACGATCTTCCGCAGCACGTCCATCAGCTTCCCCTCGAAGGGAAGTCGGCCGCAGAGCATCTCGTACAGGACGATCCCGGTGGCGAAGACGTCGGTGCGCGCGTCGATGTCCCGGCCACGGGCCTGTTCGGGAGAGAAGTAGACGTATTTGCCCTTGATCGCGCCGGCCTCCGTCTCGCTGCGCCCCGCGGTGCGCGCCCGGGCGATCCCGAAGTCCACCAGCTTCACCTGCCCGTCGTAGGAGAGGATGACGTTCTGCGGCGAGACGTCGCGGTGGACGATGTTGAGCGGGCGGTTGCGGTCGTCGAGCCGGGTGTGCGCGTAGTGCAGGCCCTTGCACATCTCCATCGCCACGTAGACCGCGAACGGCGTGGGGATGACCGGCATCTGCTTCTCGCGGGCGCGGCGGATCACCTTCGAGAGCGCCTGGCCGTGGACCAACTCCATGGCGAGGAAGTACTCGCCGTCGATCTCCCCGAAGTCGAAGACCTGCGCGATGTTCCCGTGGCTGAGGCCGACGACGATCTTCGCCTCGTCCATGAACATCTTGATGAAGGCACTGTTGCCCGCGTAGTGCGGCAGGATCTTCTTGATCACCACCTGCTTGGTGACGCCCGCGGCGGCGCGGTAGCGCGCGCGGTAGATCTCCGCCATTCCCCCGGCGGCGATCCGGTCGTAGAGCTCGTATTTTCCGAATGGCTGCCCAAAGGGCTGCGGCACGGAATCAATCCTTCGTCGGAGCGTTCGGGCGACGGTAACATGCCCCCCTCTTCGATGGCCCGTTCCGCTCTCCTGCTCGTCTTGTGGGCGACCGCCGCGATGGCCAGGCCTCTGGTGCTCCTGTTTCCGGCGGTGGGGCAGCCTCTGGCCGTGACGGTGTCCGGGCGCGTGCTCAAGGACGCGCCCACCTCCGGTTCGAACCCGCTGTCGAGGAACCTGCGGCGGCTCACCGCCTCGGACTGGGAGGACGCCGCGCTGGCGGTCACCTTCGACGGGCAGACCCAGACGACGCGGTCCGGGCACGACGGCGTGTTCGAGGTCACCTTCCGCGCTCCGCTGTCGCAGCCGTTCCGGCCGGGCATGCACCCGGTGACCGCACAGGTCCAGGGCGCCATCTCGAAGACGACGGTAAAGGTGCTCGACGACCGCGCCGCGTTCTTCGTCATCTCCGACTTCGACGACACCATGGCGGTGAGCAACGTGGTGCACCGGCGCGAGCTGCTGAAGGCCGCGCTGCTGCAGGACGCGGACACCCAGCCGGTGGTGGAGGGGATGCCGGGCTTCTACCGCTGTCTGGTGGAAGCGCAGCGTCCCGAGACCGCGCTCGCCGTGGTGACCGGATCGCCGCACCAGTACGTCGGTCGGATCGCCCATTTCCTCGCGCGCCACGGCTTTCCGCTGGCGGGGATCTACCCGCGCGACCTCGGGCTGGACACGCTCTCCGATTACAAGCAGCCGGTGATCCGCAAGCTGTTGCAGGGGACGAAGCAGCCGGTGGTGCTGATCGGCGACAGCGGCGAGCACGATCCCGAGGTCTACGTGCAGATCCGCAAAGAGTTCCCCGGCCGCGTCCGCGCCATCTACCTGCGCGACGCCGGCGGCGACACCTCGGACCCCGCCCGCTTCGAAGGCGCGCTGTTGTTCCACCACCCGCGCGAGGCCGCGAAGGACGCGCTCGCCCGAGGTCTCATCTCGAAGCGTTGCTACGACACCGAGTTCCCCGAGGAGCCGGCGCAGTGATCCGATCTCCCCGTTGCCTCCTTGCCGTGATGGCCGCCTGTGCGTTGCCGCTCGCAGGGTGCCAAGACGAGCCGAAGGCGCCACCTCTGAACACGCTCAAGCCGAAGCCGTTGCCGCAGGTGGTGATGACACCGGCGGACGTCGATGCCGGTTCGGACATCGAGCGCCGCGAGGCCCTGTTCCGGGTCCAGCAGGTCCCCGTCTACGGAGACGAGGTCCCGAAGGACGCCGTGCGCATCGAGCTGAAGGGCGAGGCGGTGACCATCGCCGGCCAGCCGTTCGATCCGACGAAGCCGGACGCCGCGGCGGCGGTGCGCCAGCGGATCCCCGAAGGCAGGCCCGCGCTGATCGCTCCTGACGCGGACACGTTTCTCGCGCAGGCCGCGCCGCTGTTCGCCGCGCTCGACGTCGCGAGGGTGCCCACGTACCTGTTGCACCCCAGCGGCCGCGTCGCGTTCCGGGTGACCCTCTCGGACGAGCACGACTTCCAGAACTGGCTCGACAATCCGCGGCCCGCCGCTGTGGGGCGGATCCGGATCATCCACCGCGCGGACGGCTACGAGCTGCAGACCAGCATCGGCAAGCTCCCGGGAGGAGATCCGAACGGCCCGAGCGTCCCGCGCCGGGGCGGCCAGTGGGATCTCGCCCGCCTGCGCGGCGCGCTCGGCGCGCTCAAGGGCCGCTTCTCCACCGACGAGGAGTCCTGCATCGTCCCGTCGTTCGGCATGGAGCTCTCCGCCGTGGCGACGACGCTGACGGGCTACTACACCGCGGACGGCGAGCGGTACTTCGACGCCCTTTGTCTCGTCTATCCGCGCCCCGTGACGAAGGCGGACGCCGGTTCTCCCGCACCGAAGCAGTGACCAGGGGCCGCTCTGGGCGCGCCACGCGGAAGCGGTGGTGTCATCCGGCGCCTGTGGCACGCCAGCCGCGCAGAGATGGCGACAGGGCGACGGCAGCTCCGTCCTTCGCGGCGCCGGAGCGCCAGCTCCCCCGCCACGGCCTTTCCCTCAACAGACGCCGAACCTCCACCGCGCCTCCCTCGCCAGCGCTTTGCGGTGATCCGGATGTGCGATCTGCACCAGCGCCTCCGCGCGCTGGCGCAGGTGCTTCCCATACAGGTTGGCCACGCCGTATTTCGGCCACCACGTCGTGCACGTGCGCGCGCGTCGTCACCACCCCGGCGCCCTGTTTGAGGAAGGGCACGATGCACGCCTCTCCTCGGCGAGTCGTCGAGGGGAGCGCGATGATCGGCTTGCCGCCCTCGGACAGCGAGGCCCGCGGATGAAGTCCATCTGTCCTCCGACGCCCGAGAACAACTGCTCGCCGATGGAGTCCGCGCACACCTGGCCGGTGAGGCCGACCTCGATGGCGCTGTTGATCGCGGTGACCTTCGGGTTGCGGCGGATGACCGAGGTGTCGTCGACGAAGTCGTAGAGCCGCCGCGAACGTTCACGAACCCGGCGACAATCTTCCCGGGATGCGCCGGTGATGACCCCGCGCTCGACGACGTCCAGAACGCCGTCGGAGAACATCTCGGTATGGATCCCGAGATCCTTGTGTCCGGTGAGCGCGGCCAGCACCGCGTCGGGGATGGAGTCCATTCCCACCTGCAGCGTGGCGCCGTCCTCCACCAGGATCGCCACGTGCCTTCCGATCGCCAGGTCCGTGG
Source organism: Myxococcaceae bacterium (assembly GCA_019686135.1). Classification (GTDB taxonomy): domain Bacteria; phylum Myxococcota; class Myxococcia; order Myxococcales; family Myxococcaceae; genus JADGHL01. The sequence goes on from JADGHL010000079.1 coordinate 22,148, forward strand.
CCGTGAGCGCCGGACGTCGGAGCTCGAAGAGCGGCGCCTCGTGCTCCACCAGCGCGTGGAGCCGGTTCACGTGGATGAGGCTGTCGCCGTGCGTGCGGGGCATCCTCGGGTTCACCTGCGCGATGACCATCTTCGCCACGCGCACCGCGGCCACCGCCACGCCCAGACAGCAGAACCCGTGCGCATCCGGCGGCGACACCTGGATCAGCGTCACGTCCAAAGGGAGGATCTCCCGGCGGAAGAGCAGCGGCACCTCCGAAAGGAGCACCGGCAGGTCGTCCGCGCGGCCGCACTAGACCGCCTCGCGCAGATTCGCCCCCAGGAACAGCGCGTTGAGCCGGAAGTGCCCGGCCATCTCGGGGGCGGTGTACGGTGCCGGTCCTTCGGTGTGCCGGTGGACGATCTCCACGTCGGAAAGCTCGGACGCCCGCGCCACCAGCGCGTCCACCAGCACCTGCGGGGTGGACGCCACCCCTGGAGGAGCACTCAGTCGCCCGACTTCACCGCCGAGACCGCTTCTTCCGCCTAGACGAACGGGGGCGCCTCGAAGCAGATGTAAGCCTGCTTTACATGGGCCTCGAGGGGCGGGGCGAAACTTCCGCACACGTTGTCCGACAATGTGGGTACGCAGCAGTCAACTTCCGAAGGGGAACCGTGTCATGACCGTGAAGCTTCGCGATAGCCGGCTGAAGTCGCTCTACACCGAGCTGCAGACGCAGAAGAAGGCCGACCCGAATCTGAAGATTGGCGACCAGCAGGTGCTGCAGCTCCTCGCGGCGGTCGGCGACAGCTCGCGGTCCACGTTCGCCAACACGCTCAAGCAGATCTCCGCGCCGGGCGTCACCCGCGAGCAGCAGGTGGCGTTCATCCAGCAGGGGCTGACCCAGACCGAGAAGAACGACCTCGTCACCATTCTGGACTACGGCGACGTCCCGCTCACCCCCGAGGCGCGCAACTTCATCGAGGCGGTGGTCGGTCGCGCGGCGGTCAACCCGGGCCTGCCGCTGACGATTGTCGGCGACCAGCTCAACGGCCTCTCCGGGTTCGCGAAGGCGGGCGACACCATCGAGGCGATCAACCTCTCCACCGCGCCCAACAGCCGGCTCCACCTCGACGACACCATGGAGATCGGCAAGGCGGACGCCACCGGCCGGTTCACCGGACTGAAGCTCCCGGACATGCAGGAGGGCGACATCGTCCGGATCCGCGCGCGTCACGCCGACGGCACCGCCACCGACTTCATCACCGTCCAGATCCACGGCACCGGCAAGCCGGACACCCGTAACGCCCAGGTGCGCACCGAACGGATCAGCCTCACCGACAAGGGCAACGGCAGGATCGCGGTGACGAACATCGAGGACGGCAGCCGGCAGATCTCCGAGCCGGGCGCGCAGCTGACCTTCATCAACACCCGCACCGGCGCGCAGACCTCCGTGCGGATCACCGACACCGGCAGCTTCCCCCCGGGCTTCACCGTGGACGGCCGCGCGGGCGACACCTTCCGGATCCTCGCCAGCGACATGCACCAGGGGGTGAGCAACAGCGTCGAGGTGGGGCGGATCACCGTCCCCGGCGGCACGCCGGGGAACGTGGACCTGATCCCCGATCCGGCGATGCACAAAGACCAGCTCAATCCGGACGGCACGCCGCAGTACCAGAAGAAGCGGTTCAGCGGCCCGCTGTTCAAGGACGGCGCCTCGCCCACCGACGTGCAGCAGGGCTACCTCGGTGACTGCTACTTCCCGTCGGCGATGGCGGCGATCGCCCAGAACAACCCGGAGGCGATCGAGAAGGCGATCAAAGACAACGGTGACGGCACGTACACCGTGACCTTTAAGGAGAGGGACTGGGCCACCGGCAGGTTCCGCGACGTGCCGATCAAGGTCGACGGCGATCTCTACGTCCGTCCGTACGGCGGCCCCATCTACGGCGCCACGCTCGGCTACGACAAGGGCGAGAAGACGATGGAGCTGTGGTTCCCGCTCTTCGAGAAGGCCTACGCCCAATGGAAGGGCAGCTACGACCGGATCGGCAACGGCGGGCTCTCCAGCGACGTGTTCGAGGCGGTGCTGGGGAAGGAGGGCCGCGACCTGTCGATCAAGTACTCCACGCCCGATCGCGTGTGGCAGACCCTCAAGACCGCGCTGGACAACAAGCAGCCGGTCAGCGCGGGCACCTACGGCGAGGACCACGAGGCGATGTACACCAACACCGGCGTGTACGCGGATCACTCGTACTCGGTGCTGGGCTACGAAGAGGTGAACGGCCAGAAGAGGGTCATCCTCCGCAACCCGTGGGGTCAGTCCGAGCCCGCCGGCAACGGCCCGGACGACGGCATCTTCAAGCTGACGCTGGAGCAGTTCTGCAAGCTGTACCAGACGCTGATGTACACGTGAGACGTTCCCCTTCTGAAGCGGACGAGGTGACGAGCGATGGCGATTCCTCCGGAACCGATTGAAGAGGTGCTCCCCGAAGCGGCCTGGGTGGTCGACGCGGAGGTGAAGGAGGTCGTCTCGGTCGGGCCGCGGCCGCCCACCATCGAGGCGAAGCCCGGGGCGACCTCGGTGGGGCAGAAGACCGCCTCCCAGGTGGTGCGGCTCACCGTCAAGCGGGTCCTTCGCGGGACCGACGTGAAGGAGCTCACGGTGGAGAAGCCGGAGGCGGGCTATGCGTTGCGCGCCGGCAACCACGGGCCCTTCGTCATCAAGGACGCGAAGCCGCACCCGGTGATCCTCGGCCGCTACGGCCCGGACTCCTGGAGCTGGGGAAAGATCGAGGCGGCGCTGAGCCAGAAGCGGCGGTAGCCCGCTATCGCTCCTTCTTCTCCCGAAACCGCTTCACCGCCCAGACGATCGCCACCAGCGCTACGACCGCGAACGGGCCGTAGCGCCACAGCGGCGGGCGTGGGACGAACAGGTTGGCGAAGGCCAGAAGCGCCACGACCGCCGCCGCCACGCGCGGGTTCTCGGCCATGTACGCGTGCATCGCGCGCCGCCGGCCGAAGCGGGTGCCGAACGTCCAACCCTCGTCCGCGTTGAGGCGTGCGCGCGTCCGGGCGCCGACCTCCCGCGCCAGCGCCTCCGCCGCGCGCCGCCTCGCCTCCTTCTCCTCGATCGCCGCCTGAAGGAACGCCGCCTGGTGCGCAGCGTGGGCCTTCTCCTCCTCCTCCCGCTGCGCCAGAAGCTGGGCCCAGAGCCGCTCGTTGAAGGCCCGCTGCTCTGGCGTGGCGAGGTCGGCGTGGCAGTGCATGCACCCGGTCGCGTAGCGGTTGTTGTCGCCTTCGCAGTGCATGCAACGGAGGAACGGCTGCGCCAGCGCGCTCTCGCTCGCGGTGTGCAGCTCCGGCTTCGGGGCGTCGAAGCGGGCGAGGTGCCCTTCGGCGCTGGTGGTGGGGGCGGTCG
>JADGHL010000211.1 GCA_019686135.1 Myxococcaceae bacterium
CCGACCCGGTGACATCGTCGTCGCCGATGACGACGGCGTGGTCGTCGTCCCGCGAGAGTCGGCCGCGCAGGTTGCCGAAGCCGCCGCGGCCCGCACCGCCCGCGAAGAGGTCACCCGCGGCAAGATCATGGCCGGGGAGCTGACCCTGGACCTCCACGGCCTCCGCCAGTACCTCGCCGACAAGGGCGTGACCTGGACCACGCCGAAGTAGGGTCCACCCGCGCCACATGCACTACCCACGACGGAACACCGGGGGCGGTGTCCGCCCCCGGCTCCCTACTCCTCCTCGAATCCGTGAGTCTCGAACTTCAGCGTGCGGGCGTTCTCGCTGACCGTCCGAACCACGTGGTCGGGCGCGCCGTCGGGAAACTCTTTCGCGACCTCGCCATCCTCTGCGGGCAGCCGGGAGAGACGCTCGATCACCTGGCCTGGACGGTCGACGGCATCGAGCACATGAAGCGCGCTGCCGACCTCCTTGCGCACGCCGAGATCCCGATCGAAGCCGGCCCCGGTTGCCACAGCATCGGCGGCAACCGCTTCACCTATTTCTGGACGACGGACGGAAACCGCTACGAACTCTCCGCCGAGGATAGCCCGCGTCCTGAACACACGCGGCGTCCCAACCATCTGGGACGACACCCCTGGCCTCTTCTCCCCCTGGGGCATCACTCCGCCCAAATCCTTCGCGAGGGGGGCGTAGCCTGTCGATTGCGCCCCGTTTCGCCTCATCCGGTGCATCAGCCGTGGCCGGCTCGCGTGCGCGGCAGCACTTTGGCGCCTCCGGGCCACGTGGCCGACACACTGTTACCACTGGCGAACCCACGAGTGTGAGCGAGCGCTCGTGCCAGAGCCACTCTTCCAGATAGGAATCCGGCAAGGTGCAACAAAGACCAACGCCCTCCCTCTAGAAGAAGAGGGCGTTGGTCTTTCTTGTCCGACCTAGTTATCTCCTGGTGAGCCGCCAGGGACTCGAACCCCGAACCCGCTGATTAAGAGTCAGCTGCTCTGCCAATTGAGCTAGCGGCCCGTTTGTTCTGGCGTCTGTATGGGTCAGCGGTCTCGTGTCTCGCCGGTGCGCGATTAATGGCGATTGGGTGATAGACACCCCGACCCCGAGCGCCAGTGAAAGTATAGCACAAACCGGCGCGAATTCCAGGAATCCCTGGGAATGTCGCCAGCACGTGGTGCACCATGCGGGCCGATGCAGTCCATCACCTGATAATCGGGGACATCTCTTCAGAAGCCGACCGTTGCAGGTGACGTGGGAGAAGGCGGAGCGGCTGGGGCGAGGAAACGAGTAACGGGAAGATGCTCGTTGGATGCTCTCCACGCGGCAGCGCGGGAATTAGTCGTCCGCGGTATGGATCGCCGTCCTTTCGGCAGTAGATGACGTCTGCTTGTCCGCCACCGCGAATAATGCGGCCGTCGATGGCGAGTCTGGCTGCTCCGAGTCGTTCGCAGGTGGACGCTGGCGCAGCTCTGCCAGAGCCTTCACAAGGGTCGTGGCCTCGTCCTTCAACTGCGCGAAGCGGCGGGTGAGCGACTCCGGCGATGCATTCGCGATCTCTTGGTAGTAGGGATCTGTGGGCGAAGGCGTCAGCCCGGTCACATCCACAAGCCGCAGGAGCGGCGCGAAGGGGAAGCCGCGCTGCGCGAGGGCGCGGACTGTGTCCTCGGAGAAGGCCCAGGGCCGGTTATCGCCGAAGAGGTCGGGGGTGCGGCCGCGTGCGATCTCGATGAGTGCCACCCGTAGCAGGAGCTGCCGGGCCCGCTCCTCGAGTGAGAGGCGCTCGGCCTCCCGTCGCTGCTCGGCGACCATGGCCTCGCGCTGAGCGAGATCTTCCAACTGCCGGCGGAAGTCGGCCTCGGCCGCTGCGCGGGCCGCGGGGGACCACCGCAGGTCGCCGTCGAGCGCTCGTTCGAGATCGACCAGCCGGTCGAGCGCGCGTGCCCGCTCGCCGTCGGGTTGGTAGTACGCCCGAAGGGGCACCGGATTGTCGGCGGAGCAGCAGAGGACGCCCACGTCGCCGTCGGAGCGCGCGGGGGGCTCGACCTGGGACAGCAGATCGTCCAGCAACCGGTCGCCGTAGCTGAGGAGGCGCACGGTGTCCGGGTGGGCGTCGAACACCTCGCGGTCGAAGGTGACGGCCACCTGGCCGTCGCCGTGAGCCAGGAGCCAGGCCTTGGGGAGGTCCGGATGGGGCTTGAAGCGCCCGCGGAGGGCGGGCGCCTGGGTCAGCACCCGTTCCAGGTCGGCCAGTTCCACTGGCGTCCCGCCAAACGACGCCCCCGGTTCCTGGTCGAGGTAGTCGTCCAGACTCATCAGCGCGACCTGCTGCTGGTCGATGTCGGCCTTGAGCGCAGCGATCTCCGCCTCCAGGCGCTGCTCACGCTCGGACGCGCCAAGCATCGCCAGCGTCTCGATGGAGCGCGACACCCGCGTCAGGATCGGCTGGAGATCGCCCACCACTTCGGTGAACCAGTCGATTCGGTCGCTCAGCCGCTCGTAGACGCGCGCCTCGATGGTGTCCGCGTAGAAGAAATTGCGCACCCAGACGACCGGGTACTGCTGGCCGATGCGGTCTACGCGCCCGATCCGCTGCTCCACCCGCATCGGGTTCCAGGGCATGTCGTAGTTGATCAGCACGCCGCAGGTCTGCAGGTTCAGGCCCTCGCTCGCCGCCTCGGTGCAGAGGAGGATCTTGATTCGCTCTCCTTCGCGGAAGGCGTTCTTGATCTCCTCCTTGGTCGTCGGTACCCACTCGCCGTCGCGCCACTCTTCGCCGCCGCGGCCGGAGTAGCAAGCGACCTGATTACCGTAGACCTCGCGCAATGCCTCGCGCAGGTCGTCCATCGTGTCGGTGTACTGCGTGAAGATGACGACCGTCTCACGCTCGCGGAAGATCTCCCCCAGCATCGTCATCAGCCGCTCACGCTTGGAATCGCTGCTGAGCCGGCGGATGTCGTGGAGGAAATCCTCAACGTACCGGATCTCTTCCCGGTACCCCTCGGCCAGCGCCTCCGGGAGCTCCTCCGTCATGTCCCAGTCGAGCTCGGCCTCTTCCAGGTCGTCGTCGGTCAGCCCCGGGTCGCTCGCCTGGCCGCGGAGGAAGTCGAGTCGCCGCGCCAGGCTGCGCTCGATCGCGGCGAAGCTGGAGGTGAGGCGGCGGCGGTAGACGGTCATGATGAAGCCGAGACCGCGTCGCTCCCGCTCGTAGCGGGCGTAGAACTCGGCGATGTACTCCTCGATCCGGTCGTAGAGCTCGCGCTCCTCGGGCGTCATCTCGATCCAGATCGGTTGCGGATCACGCCGGGGGATCACGGCCTGGATCAGCCCGCGGCGAGCGTACTCGCGCAGCAGTGCGCGGGTGTTGCGGAACATCAGTCGCCGGAGCGGTGTGTGGCGCTGGGCGTACTGGTGAGCGACTGCCCGTGCTTCGTCCGAGAGTCGCTTGATCTCGATGGCAGCGCGGGATGATGTCGTCGCCACATCCCGCACGCGCTGCCAATCGACCGGGCCGATCCTCCGGAGGGCCGTCGCCGTCAGCAGCGGATCCTCTTGTCCGCCGCTTCCCAGCTCGTCGCGCACCATCTCGAAGACGAAGTCCCAGTCGACCTCGTCGAACGGCTTGCGCAGCTCGCGGAAGAAGCGTAGGAAGTTCCGTTCGTCCGCGCCCCAGCGCCCGCCCAGCCCCAGGAGCATCAGGAGGTCCCACACCTCGACCGGGTCCACCTGCATCGGCGTCGCGGTCAGCAGGAGCATCCCCTGCGTCCGGTGTCGCAGCGCCCGCAGCAGCTCCAGCAACCGGTTGGGCCGGTAACGCCCGGAGAGGAAATCCTTCCGCCGGGCGTGGTGCGCCTCGTCCACGACGACCAGATCCCAGGGGAGTGCAGCGAGCACCTGGGATTGCCGCTCGCGCCGCTTGACGAGCTGACTGGAGGCGAGCAGGATCGGCTCGCTGTCGAACGGGTTCGGTGTGGTCGGCTCGCGCTCCTCACCGAAGACGGTGACGAAGCGGCCGCCGTCGTAGCGGGGGACGTCGAGGAGGAATTTCTCGTACAGCTCCTCCTGCCACTGGCGCATGACGCTGCGCGGCGTGAGGATCAGGCAGCGGCGCACCCGCCCCGACAGGAGGAGCTGGCGGATCGCCAGCCCCGCCTCGATCGTCTTGCCCAGACCCACCTCGTCGGCGATCAGGAAGCGCTCCGGGAAGCGGGCGACGATCGCGTCGCTCACCCGCGACTGGTGCGGCCAGGGCTGGACGGCCGCCGTCGCGGCGCCGAGCCGCTCGGCGCGGGGCAGGAACGGGGCATCGCGCAGGTACTGGACGAGGATCCGCGACCGCTGGTCGTCGTCCGCCCGCGAGCCGACGACGTAGACCACACGCTCCTCTTCGATGCCGGCCGGCACTGGGTCCGGCTCGAGCGGATCACGGGTGGGCGCCTCCTCCGGGCGGAAGTCGATCAGCCGCTCGCGGACGGCGCGGGGGACCGGGAGCGCGATCCAGTCTCGCTCCGTGCCCTCCCAGAGCCGCTCGAAGCGCTGGACTACCTGGGCCAGGTATGGCGCTGAGCCGTCCCACGACTTGTAGACTGAGAACTGCTCGTAGTTGTGCCGCCAGCCAAACTCCGACTCGTTGACACTGCCGCTGAAGGCGATCTGGTTCCCGGCGGCGTCGGTGAAGATCCCCTCCTTGGCGTGGTAGTAGTCCCGCGCCGTATCTCCGGGAAGCGGCGCGCCGTCCGGCCCCAGCGGGAGGACGACCCGGATCTCCAGCGTCCCCGCCGCCACCATCCAGGCGAGCACCTCGAGGCGCCGGCGCATCAGGAGGTCTTCGGGGTCCTGGAGCAGGGCCAGGAACTTCAGACCGATCCGCTCGGCCAGGTCGTAGCCCCGTTGGATCGCTGCGATATCGTCCGGGTCGAGGCTGGCGCCGACGAGCAGCCGCATCCGCCCGCCGTTCTGGATCAGGCGGGCGACCCCCGCAGCCGCCACCGCCAGCGCGGCGCTGGAGAAGTACCCAGCGGCGCGGTCGTAGCGCACGCTCCGCTCCAGCGCCGGGATGTAGAACCCGTGCAGCCGGTCGTCGGCCGGGCCGTAGGAGATCTGGAACGGGTAGTCGCGGAGCAGGCTCGGCACAGACTACTCCTCGTCCTCCTCGGACTCGTCGCCCTCCGCGTCGTCGAAGAAACCCTTCTGCCGCACGACCTCGGGCGGGGCCTCCTCTGCCGGGATCTCCAGGTCGTCGAAGAAGGCGAGTCGCAGCCGCTCCAGCGTCTCGGCCTCGGGCCGGACGAAGGCATCCTTGACCTTCGTGCGCGGGACGGCGTTGATCAGCGCCTGGAGGCAGGCTCTGAAGCGGCTGTCGCTGCGCAGGCCGGTGCGCTGGAGGAACTGTTCGCAGGCGCGCGAGCCGTCCTCGTCGTAGATGAGCATGGCCGTGTGCACGGTGTCGATCAGGCTTGGGAAGGTCTCGGCGTCCGGATCGACCACACCGCGGCGTCGCCGTTCGGCCGGGGTCTGCAGCACCACCGTACTCGCCTTCTTCTCCACCAGCCGCTCGCGGCGGACGATGTCCTGCTCCAGATCCAGGCCGAGGGCGAGGGCGAGCTTGCG
>JADGHL010000080.1 GCA_019686135.1 Myxococcaceae bacterium
AGGAAGAGCGCTCGCGCCCCCTTCCACGCAGGGTCCGCGTCCACCGCGATCCGCGTGCCCGATTCGAAGCGCGAGACCACCGTCTCGTAGTCCATGGCGTTGTCGCCGCGGGCCCCGGGCCGGAGCCGGCGCTCGAATACCGGCACCAGCGTGCGCTCTCCGGAGCCCGCCAGGGCAACGCCTTTCGCCTTCGCCCATTGCTCTGCGTTGGCCAGTCTGCGCGCAGGGGGAAGCGTGAGCCCCTCGAAGGAATCGGGAGAGCCGAAGATCCGGATCGACTCGTCGAGCATGACGACGACGAGGATGTCGCGCCGCTCCACGGGAACGCCGCGGTACACCTGCTGGATCAAGACGTGGGTGTCGCCGAGCGAGGTGGTCCTCACGCGATGGATGCGGAAGGTCAGGCCGGGCGACCGATCCGCAAAGCGTGCCTCGACCTCGTCGAGCGCACGCTGCGCCCGCTCATTTTCCCGCTGTCGGATCGACGCGAGTTGTCCCTCCGGAAGGTCCGGCCGTCGCCCGGAATCCAGGGAACCAGAGGACGTGGCCGGGGCGACCTCGGCCAACCCATCCTGTCCCCGCGAGCCGACCGGTTCGACGGATGGGCTGCCGCACGAGACGGCGAAGATGACCAGCGAGAGCAAGAGAAGAGGGCGATTCATGCGCAGAGCACCCGATGGGAAGGTCAGATCTGGGACTGGTATGCAGCGAATGCGCCGTCAGCGGAGATCGAAAGTTCGCGGGGTTTGGACGACGCCCGTGGCAGTGCAGCGGGTTGCGCCCCGGTTGCGCCACCGTTGCGGGCCGGTCGATGGAGGTCGCGGAATGGGCCGGCTCAGAACTCGAAGCTGAGCTGGGCTGCCGCGACAGACATGTGCGGCGGCGCCAGCAGCCGGCTTTCTTCCATGAGCCCGAGCTCGCGCTCTGTCGGTCCGTCCACCAACATCGGATCGATTCATCGTCGCCGCCAACACGGTCACGAGCCCCACGCCTGCGACCACGCCGCCGGCGATGACCGGGCGCATGTCCCGTGAAAGGCAGCTGTTGCTCGGCACGTCGATCTTCGTGCAGCTGCCGACGAGCCCCCAGGTGACCAGCCCGCTCACAACGATCATCAGCCCCGCGCCGGCGAGGCTGATCGATGGCCGCACGCGGCTCCGCTTCCCGTAGGCGGCGACGAGATCCGGACGCCCCACCAGCTCGAAGAACTGCAGCGGCTCGAGCGGCTTGTGGTACTTGCCCTGTACGGCGCGATCCACTGCTCGAGCACGTTCCCGGCGGTGATGTCGAAGATCTGGACGTCCGCGAACCCGATGTACTTCTGCTCGTCGATCGTCCTTCGCCGTCTTGCTTTCGAGATCAGACGGAGGCGGCGCAGGAACGCTGATCTTCGCTTCGCTTGGGTCTGCGGCGCCTCGATGCCTTTCCCGGCCGAGGCCGGCATCGCGCAGAGCAGAGTCGGAATGGGAAACACGGTCGCGGACGCGGCGATCGACGCGGTCAGGGGCCGACGGGATCGAAGCCCGCGTCCTGAGCCATCCCGCGGAAGTTGCCGTAGACCGTGCGGCCGCCTCCGTACGCGGTGGTCTGCTCGAAGGAGATGGAGAAGTTCCCGCGCGTGTCCTCGCCCGGGTTCCCTCCGGCGGAGAGGACGAGATCGCCGCTGCGGACGTGCGGCAGCACGTGCGCGGGCTCGCCGCCGGCGATGTGCAGCACGGTGGCGCGCTGGTGCCCGTGCGCGTACTCGCCGGCAAGGTCGATCTTCTTCCCCGGCGCGAAGTCCACTCCGTCCAGCGCGACGTTGAGCCGCACCACCAGATCCACCTCCGTGCCGCGGTTCCGGTAGTAGCTCACCTGGAACGCCTGCTCATTGCGGAGGATCTCGGTCCGGGAGATCTCCAGCGGGAAGAGCTCGCTCACGCTCCCGCCCAGCCAGTTGTCCCCGCCACCGCACGCGGCGCCCAGGACGACCGCCGCGGCTGCCAGCAACGCGAACACGAACGCGCGCATCACTTCTCCACGGCGAGCTTGATCGCCCCGCTCCTCGGATCGCGGTAGGCCAGCACGCGCTTGCCGTTCGCGAAGTGCGCCAGCTTCGGGTGCCAGCCGCCCGCCGGGTCCACCTGCTGCGTGCGCCAGATGCCGGCGATCCGCTCGGAGATGCGCAGCTCGTCGTCCTCCTCCACGCAGCTCCCCTCGTTCGCGCCCGGCGCCTTCGAGCAGACGTAGTACGCGATCGACGGCTCGTGGGTGATGGGGTTGATGGAGAGCGATGGGTACCACCCGCCGCTGCCCGACTGGTACACCGGCGTCAGCTCCGACCAGGTGCCGGCCTTGCCATCATCCTTGGGCTGCGAGCGCGTGAAGTACAGCGCGTCCTCGGTCCGGTCGACGACGGCGATCGCAAAGCCGAGCACCGGGTCGTACGCCAGCGACGGGCCGCTCTGGGTATCGCCGATCGGTTTGTTGGTGGGGGCGACGATGGGCGCCCACGTCCCGTCCTTCTTGCGCCGGCTGAAGTAGAGGTTCTGTCCCGCGGAGTCCGCGCCGCCGTAGACGGAGTCCGAGACGATCGCCGGCTCACCGTCGGCAATCACCATGTCGAGGTGGCCGCCGTAGCCCTGCTTTCCGTCCCAGCCGGAGACCACCACGCTGGGCTGCCAGGCGTTGCGGCCGCCAGATGCGAACTCGAGCTCGGAGCCGCTCCAGTCGGAGGTGTTCTGGCCGAAGTGGCAGTCGCGCCAGGCGACGAAGGTCTTCCCGCCGGCGCTGACGAGCTGCGTGCCCAGCCCGACGAGGAAGCCGATGTCACCGTCCGGCTTGCTGCCGGCCGCGTCCGCGCTGTGCTGGGCGACGATCTCCTCGGTCCAGGTGCCGTTCGGCTCGCGCCAGGCGACCGCCGCGTCGCTCTGGAGCCAGTACTGCGAGACGCCCACCGGGGTGACCGCGTCGCCGCCGAGGTAGCCGATCGCGGGCTGGCCGTTCGGCGCGAAGGTGAGGCTCACATCCAAAAGCCGCTGCACGGTGTGCACCGTCTCCGGCTCGCTCAGCTGTCCGTCCTTCCACTCCTGATAGCGGATCTCGTAATCGATGTCGTTGGCGCCCATCGGCTTGCCCACGTTGACGAAGTACGCCACGCCGACGCGTCCGTCTTCGGCGATCGCCAGATCCAGCGGGAGGAAGTCTCCCGCGCCGGTGAGGCCGTAGAAGGCATACGGCGCCTGCTGCTCGTGGCCGCCGTCCACCGCGCCGCCACCATCGTCGCCGCCGTCGGCTCCGGAGGGAGGTGGAGGGGAACACGCCGCCGCGCAGCCGAGCGCGAGGACCGCCAGGAACCGTCGCATCGTTGGGTCTCCGAAAAGGCCGCTTCGCGCCGCAGCATAGGTGATGCGCCCCGCCCTGACAGCCCTTCGCGGGTGGCTGGCGTGCGACCGAACGCCACAAGCCTTGTGGACCGCGCGCCAGGGTCGGACAATCCGCGCATGGATCGCACCACCCGGCGGATCTTCATCCATCGGCTCACCTTCCTTGGAGGCGGGGTGGTGCTCCTGGGCGGCGCCTGCAAGTGCAACGAACCGGGCGGCACGAAGCCCGCCACGGCCAAGCGCCCGCCGGGGATCGTCCGCCAGGTCCTCACCACCTCGCACCGCACCTTCACCAACCCCGAGTTCGCCATCGTCTCCGCGCTCGCCGAACGGATCCTCCCGCGCGACGAGGATCCGGGGGCGATCGACGCGAACGTGCCGGAGTACATCGACCGGATGCTGCAGTCGCCGGACCTCCACCAGATGAAGGAGGACTTCCTCGGCGGGATCGAAGCGATCGACCGGCGCGCCCGCGCCCGCTTCGGCAAGGGCTTCACGGACGCGTCCGCCGCAGAGCAGGACGAGCTCATCGCCGCCTTCAAGGACGCGCCGCCGGATTCGGGCGAGGCGAAGTTTTACGAGCTGTTGCTCACGCTCACGCTGGAGGGCTTCCTCGGCGACCCGTCCTATGGCGGCAACAAGGACTACGTGGGCTGGGCGCTGGTCGGGTTCCAGACCACGGCGCCGCCGCCCGGATACGACGGGATGAAGCTCCTCCATCAGCACCACGCCGCGATGCACGCCGGCCACGACGGAGAGCCCTGATGGCGCGCGATCCCGTGGACGTGTGCATCATCGGCTCGGGCGCAGGCGGCGCGCCGATGGCGCTGGAGCTGGGGCGTGCCGGCTTCAAGGTCGTGGTGCTGGAGAAGGGGCGCTGGCACAAGAAGGAGGACTTCGTCCACGACGAGATCCTCAACTCGCGGCGCAACTTCTTCATGCCGCTGCCGTGGGACGAACCGCACCTGGTCCGCGGCGGCGTGGACGCGCCGTTCCGCCGCACCAACGAGGCCTGGACGGCCAACGTGGTGGGCGGCGGCACCGTCCACATGAGCGGGTACTTCTACCGGCTCAAGCCGATGGACTTCCGGCTCCGCTCGGAGCTGGGCCCGGTGCCCGGCGCCAACCTCGCCGACTGGCCGATCCGCTACGAGGATCTCGCGCCCTACTACGACCGCGCGGAGGAGGAGCTGGGCGTCTCCGGCGAGGTGCAGCCCCACCCGTTCGCGGAGCCGCGTCACAAGCCCTACCCGCTCCCGCCGCTGTGGGCGCACCCGATCGCGAAGGAGATCGACGCGGCGTGCTCAGCGCTCGGGCTGCACCCGCTCACCACCGCGCGGGGGATCATCAGCCGGAACTACCGCGGGCGCGCCGCCTGCCACTACTGCGCGCTCTGCGGCAGCTACGGGTGCGAGTCGGACTCCAAGTCCTCCACGCTGGCGGCGCTCATCCCCGCGGCAGTGGCTACAGGGAACGTCGAGATCCGTCCGCAGTCCATGGCCACAGAAATCGAGGTCGACGCCGCCGGGCGGGCGAAGAGCGTGGTCTATCTGGACGCGAACGGGGTGCGGCAGGAGCAGCCGGCGAAGTTCGTGGTGGTCTCCGCCACCGCGGTGGAGAGCGCGCGCCTCCTCCTCAATTCACAGTCCGGCAGGTTCCCGCGCGGGCTTGGGAACAACAACGGGCTGGTCGGCAAGAACCTGGTGTTCTCCTCGTTCGGCCAGTCGAAGGCGATCTTCAGGGTCTCCTCGCGGAAGAAGGAGTGGCCCTGGCTGAGCGACCCTGCGCCGTTCGTGCAGCGCAGCGTGCAGGACTTCTACGCGATGCCGGATGCGCGGCATGGCTTCCGCAAGGGCGGCACCATCGGCTTCATGTGGAGCCACCCGAACCCCATCTACGCGGCGATCAACATCGCCGGCACCGGACGGCGCGGCCTGTTCGGCAAGGCGCTCAAGGACGCGCTCCGCGAGTACCGCGACTCGAAGATCCTCGAGTTCGAGATCTACGGCGAGTTCCTCCCCAACGACGGGACGTTCGTCTCGGTCGAGCCCGGCGTGAAAGACAAGTACGGGCTGCCGGTGGCGGCGATCACCCTCACTCGCCACCCTACCGACCTGGTGATGACGAAGTACCTGGTGGAGCGCGGCGAGGAGATTTTGAAGGCGCTCCACCCGGATCGGCTGGAGCGCGTGGGCATCGCGGGCGAGACCACCATCCTGCAGGGCGGGACGTGCCGGTTCGGGAAGGATCCGGCCCAAAGCGTGCTCGACCCGGAGTGCCGCCTGCACGAGGTCCCCAACGTCTACGTGGTCGACGGAAGCTTCATGCCGTCCTCCGGCGGCGTCCCGTTCACGCTGACGATCGTGGCCAACGCGTTCCGCGTCGCAAACCTCTTCGTGAAGCGGCACAAGGGCTGATCGGCCCGCGCGTTCCGAACAGCGCAGGAGGGTTGCGCGAACGGGTTCGAGCGCCGACACTCCCGAGCACACCGTTTCGCTCGACTGCTGCTGCTCGATCCGACTCCATGGCCCCGCACCGTTCGATCCGGTTCATGACAAACCCTGCCTTCGGCGAAGTGAAGGAGCACGTCCGCGCGGAGCTCCTCGCGGTGGCGCTCACCCGCCGCCTCAGAGTCCCGGTCACGATCCTGAGCGCGGCGTCCCAGGAGGAGCTGATAGAGGCGCTCACCGGGAACACCGTGGAGGCCGCCTGGGTCACCGCCGAGCTCTGCGATCGCTTCGAGAAGGACGCGCGGGTGGTGCTGCGCGCGGTGCGCTCCGGGTCCACCGTGTACCACGCCGCCTTCGTCTGCCGCGCCGACGATCCGGTCTCCCTCGACGCGCTGGATGGGCTCAAGGCCGCGTGGGTGACCCGGGCGTCCACCGCCGGCTACCTCCTGCCGCGCGCGCACCTTAAGGAGAACGGGATCGACCCGCAGAAGGTGTTCGCCTCGGAGCGCGAGTACGGCAGCTACCGCCGCGCGCTCACGGCGGTGCTGGACGGCGAGGCGGACGTGACCTCCGTCTACTGCACCCACCCCGACGACCGCGCGGTGCGCGCGGTGCTGGCGGAGCACGTGGGCCGCCGCGAGAACGAGCTGGTGCCGTTCGCCTTCACCCGCTCCACGCCGTCCGACGGCGTGCTGGTGACGCACCGAATGCCGGAGGATCTATCCGACGCGTTCGTCGACGCGCTCGTGTCGCTGGGCTCGACCGGCTCCGGCCTGTTGCCGCACCTGGGGCTGTTCGACACCGAGGGCTTCGCGGTGGACGGGCACGTCACCCCGCCACTTCCGTCCACTTCGCCCCGCACGCACGAACCTTTGCTGATGCTGGAGGTCACCGCCGACGGCACGTGTCTTCGGGCGTGGAGCCCGTCCGGAAAAATCAATGGGCGCCCGGTGGCGCAGCTCTCCGGCCGACCGCTGGCGGAGGTGCTCGGTCCAGACGCGGCGTCTCCGGTGTGCGCACTGGCCTCGGAGTCCTTTCGCAACCGGATGGGCGGGCGGATCGACTACCACGCCGGCCCCGAAGACGACGCGCGCTGGTATTCGGCGGAGATCACCCTCGGCGCCCTGGGCACCGCCGCGTTGATCATCCGCGACGTCACCGACAGCCGCGCGCTCGAGGAAGAGCTGTACCGGCTGGCCTCGTATCCGCTGCTCACGCCGGATCCGGTGCTGGAGATCGACAGCGACGGCGGGTTGATTTACGCGAACCGGGCCGCGCACGACCGCTTCCCCGGCCTGGTCGCCCAGGGCGCCGATCACCCCATCAGCTCCGCGCTGCTCGCGGTGCAGCGCTCGCCGAAGGCGGGCCGCAACAGCGCGCTCCGCGAGGTCGAGGTGGACGGGCGGGTGTGGAAGATCACCGTGCTCTCGCCGCCGGACGCGGACTACATCCGCGCGCAGGTGACCGACGTCACCGAGCACACGCCCCGGAGCAATCGGATCCGCAGCACCGATTTTCTGCGGCGGCCCAGCTGACCCCGGCCGCTCAATCCTCGTGGAGCGTCCGCACCGGCACGACGTCCACCTTCACCAGGTAGTCCGCCTGAGCGTCGGAGGCGTATTCGATCAGGTGATCGCCCACGCCGGTGAGCCGCGCGCTCCGGCTGACCGCCGTGAAGCGCTCGGCCTCGCCCACGAAGGTGCGGCCCTGGATCTCCTCGCGGACCCGCCCGCGGCAACCGTCCTCGTAGAAGGTGATGGACGTCTGCTCGCCGGAGGAGACGACGTCCTCGAGGAAGAAGGAGACGGTGACCTCCGACGGTTCGGCGAGGCGGACCGCGAACCGGCCCTCACCGGGGAAGCGCCCGCTCCGGTAGGTCTCCGCGCCGAGGATGCAGCCGCTGATGGTGTCGCACACCGGCCAGCTCTCGTCGCAGGTGTCCTCGACGCGCGCCTGCACGAAGTCGCTGCGCCGGGAGCCGCAGCCGCTCATCAGAACGGCGACCCCCAGCAACAGGCATGGTAGAAATCGACGCGGATCTGCGAGGCGGCTTGTGCCTCGAGAGGTGCTCGGCATGCGCGTTCAAGTCCTCGGAGCGGTCGCGGTCGCCATCTTCTTCGGAATGCTCGCGTGTGGGAAGCCCACGGACGAGGCGCCGGAGGAGCCGACCATCCGCACCGATCGCGACGGCATCGACGGAGGATTCCAGTTCACCCCGGCGTACGTCGGCACCTCGCGACAGGAGGCGCTGATGATCGAGAACCTCGGGCGGAAGGAGCTGGTCATCAGCTCGGTGGACAAGACCGGCGACGACGCGTTCGTCCTGGAGGCGCCCCAGAACCTCACCGTGCCGCCGCGCGGCCACACCTTCTTCCGGTTCTTCTTCACGCCCAAAGAAGCGCGCACCTACAGCGGCGCGATCGTCATCCACTCCAACGCCGTCAACGAGCCGCAGAAGACCGTCGCCTACACCGGGATCGGCGTGGCTCCGCCGCAGGCAGACGGCGGGACCGACGGCGGGCCGTAGCCCCCTCGCACATCGTCACGGTTCGCGCGTGAACCAGCACCCCGACGGCATCGTGCTGCCTCCGTCGTCGGTGCCGCCATCGAGTGCCGGGAACACCGGCGGCGGGCAGCTCACCATGCCGCCGTCCGTGGCGTACGACTTCGGGTAGTCCGTGTACGCCATCCGCAGCGTGTACGGCAGGTCGGCGTAGGAGCTCCGGTCCACGCCCAGCACGTTGATTTTCAGGGTCCCGCCCTTGATGAAGCGCGGCTCGAAGCAGAAGCACCCGTAGGCCGCGGCGGTGGTGACGGTGGCCGGGCCGCTCGCGTCGCGCAGGTAGACCGGCTGCCGCTCAGAGTCCGGGGCGTTCGGGTTGTGCCACGCGTTGCGCTTGTCACCCGTGTACGAGAGCGTGAGCGGACCGCCGCGGCTGCCCACCTTCACCGGAGTGCACTGCCCACCGGGGGTGAGGTTGTCGCCGTCGCAGAACTCGAGCTCCAGCACCAGGTCATAGGGCGCGCCGCCGTTGGGCTGGTTCTGCACCTCCCACTCCAGCTCCCAGGTGCGATCGAGCGGGCCGGCCAATGGATCGAGAGCAGGCAGCGTCATCACGTAGCTGTCGACGTCGGAAGGCACCGCGTCGTAGTCCGCCGGGCCGCGCACGCCGTCGCCGTCGTTCGGATCGTGATCGCGGAAGTAGGCGTAGCCGTGGCTGAGGCGGCCGCTGAGCTCGTAGCTTTGGCCGGAGGGCGGATGCGGGAAGTTGGCCGCGGCCGCATCCTCGGCAAGCACGAACGAGCGGGGCTGTTCGACGCCGCCGCTCCAGTGGGCCGCATCGTCCGGATCGGCGCGCCAGTCGATCGCCAGCGTGTAGTCGACGTCGTCCGCGTAGTTGTTGCCCTGATCGAGGACCTGGACCAGGTACGTGACGGTGCCGGTGTGCGGCGGCACCGGGATCGTTCCTTCGAAGTTGGCGAGCGCCTCGAACTCCGGGTGCTCGCGCCGCAGCGAATGGAGGCAGCGCGGGACCTGCGCGCCGCACAGCTCTTGGTGCAGCCCGCTCAGCTCCGGATCGTTCCCGAAGGACCGCGGACACACCGCGTCGTCGTCCCGGCAGGCCACCTGATCGTCCGCGAGCGTGCCGCCGGTCTGCACCGTGCGCAGCACGCGGAGCTCGCGATCGGGGAAGCCGGGGAGCCGCGGGAAGCGCGCCGGACCGCTACCGGGCGTGAGCTTGAAGTGCAGCACGGTGGGGGCGGTGTTGGACGCAAGCTGCACCGCGAACCAGTCCTGATCGCCGGCGTAGCCCAGCCGTCCGGTCTGGTTCGCCGACTGACCGGGCGCGGCGATCGCCACCACCGTGGCGTTGTCGGCGGTGTCGTTCTGGTTGGGGCCCTCGCTGGGATCGGTCTCGCCGAGGATCCGCACCTCCACCTGGTACTGCAGCCGCAGATCGCCCGGCACCGGCGTGACGTCGCCCGGGAGGTGGCCCTTGATGGTGAGCGTGTACGGCGGCTTCGGCGCCAGCCGCGCGGTGGCGAGGTCGACCGGGATGAGCGCGTTGGCCATCGTCCCGTCCGCCACGATGTTGCCCTCGGCGTCCTGGAGCACGTAGCTCAGCTGATACGGCGGCGGCGGGTTGAGCTCGGGGCCGGTGATGTGCAGGTACAGCACCTTCTTCGCCCCGCCCCCGTCGATTCGGAACGTGTCCACGTCGTTCTCGGTGGCGAGGTACCCGGTCTGCGTGCCCGTCTGGACGCCGCTCATCGAGGTGAGCGCGATCTCCGTGGGCTGGGTGTCGTTGGGTTCGTTGACGTCCGGATCCTGCAGCACGTCCACCGCCAGCTCGTATTGCGCGCGCACGTCGAAGTTCGGCTTCGACGGGTTGACCGGATCGTCGCTGACGAGGAGCACCAGCTTCTGATTGGCCTCGGCGAACGGGAGGATGATGTCGATCGGCTGCGGCTTCGCCTGGCCGTGGCGGTCGCTCTTGCGCACCAGGCTGCTGGTGCCGTCGGCGCGCAGCACGTTGAAGGAGAGGTTCACCGCGGTGTTGGCCACCGGGTACCCGCCCGTCACGTGGACGAGCGTGCGCGCGTTCGCATCCGCGGGAGTGGTGAAGCTGTACCAGTCCTCGTCGCCGGCGAAGCTGAGCCAGGCCTGCTTCTTCTGGCCCAGCGTCAGGTGGCACTCGTCGAGCTGCAGCGCCTCCTCGAGCGAGTTGCACACGTCCGGCCGTACCTCGCCCGCGTCGGGCGTCTCTTCGGGCGGGGGCGTCGGGCAGGCGGAGAGCGCGGTGACCGCGAGGGCGGCGAGCGCCGCGAAGGAGGGGCGCGAGATGGAACCGGAGCGGGTGTGGGGCATGGGCGTGCGTCTCAGAAGGTGGTCACCGGCGAGGGCTGGCAGCGGTCCACGAACGCCTCGTTGGGGACGTGCAGCACGCCGTCGACCGGGAGCTTGATTCCCCCGATGGGATAGCGCGGCGAGGTGAGCCGGACGCCGCGGACCACGGTGCGGGGGTCGGGATCGTCGGCGGGGACGAAGGTGGCGGTGAGGTAGAGCTCGTTCATTCCGGCGAGCACGCCGGTGCCGCCATCGCGCAGATCCGCGCGCGTAGGCGCCAGGAGGATATTCTGCACGGTGAAGTCGAAGCACTGCCGGCCCTGCGGATCGACCGGGCCCGCGGCGCGGATCGTGTAGCGGTACCCGTCGAGCGTGAGCGAGGAGACGTCCGGGTCCTTCACGCGGGTGTGCATCCGCAGCTCGTCGCGGGTGCTGACGCCGTCGAGGTCCGGATCCTGATCCAGGTCCTTCGAGGCGGGCTGGGTGCCGAGGTGCCACTCCACCTCGTCCGGCGCCCCGTCTCCGTCGCTGTCGGTGAACGCGCTGTTGGTGCCGATGATCTGTTCGTCGCAGTCGAGCAGCCCGTCGCAGTCGGCGTCGATCCCGCGCAGCTCGACGGGGCAGCCCGGATCGAACCCGCCGTCGTTGGGGAGCAGCTGCGGCGTGAACGGAGCACCGAGCGCGCCGAAGTGCACCTCCACCCCGTCACTGAACCCGTCCCCGTCCGTGTCGGCGAGGAACGGATCGGTCCCCAGCTCGTCCTCCTGTTCGTCGGTGAGCCCGTCGCCGTCGGTGTCGGCCACGCCCAGCGGCGAACCGGCGGGCGCGTTGACCGCGTCGACGATCAGCTCCTTCAGCAACCAGATCCGCCGGGTGAGCCCGAAACGGAAGGAGAGGAAGTTGATGGGCTCGTTGTTGCGGAAGTCCCGGAACTCGCCGCCGCCGAGCTCGGCCATCTTCTGCAGCCGTTCGGCGTCCTGGTTCACGATGAGCAGCGGGCAGCCCGCGTCGCCGGTGGTGTCGCACACCGTGCTCTTGAGCGCGTTGTTCACGTGCACGGTGTTCAGCCGCACGTCCTCGGCCAGATCCTTGAGATCGCGGATGCGCCGGACGGCGAACCCGTTGAGCAGCTGGTCGTCCTGATCGATCGTGGGGTGCCCGTCGGAGAGGAAGATCAGCGAGTACTCGGCGCGGGACTCGGTCCCGCCGTCCGCGTTGAGCCGTGACTGGGCGATGTCGGTGTTCACCAGCTCGAACAGATCCGCGAGCGGCTTCACGAAGTCGGTGGAGTCGCGGTTCGGGCCGGTGTCGGTGCTGGTGTAGTTGAGCAGCTGGGCGACCAGCGTGTAGCGCTGCTGCTGGGTCATCGACTTGAGGCGCTGGAAGCCGATCTGCCGGTTGTTGGTGAGCCAGCTGCTGGTGGACCCGGCGAAGACCAGCACCGCCACGTAGACCTCGTCCTCGTCGGGGAGGTTGTTGAACAGGTCGATCACCGCGGTGGCGCGGGTGCCCTCGGGGTCGGTCACCTTCATCGACTGTGACGAGTCCAGGGCGATGGCGATCTTGATGGGCCGGACGATCTCGTTCGAGCCGGGCGTGCACACCTGCCCTTCGATGCTGACCGCGCGATCGACGGGGAGCTCGTCGTCACGCCGTTCGTCGAAGAGGTACGCGTCCGTGCAGGCCAGACCGAGGCCGATCGCGAGGCCCGCCGCGAAGATCCGATACGGGCGCTTCACGGCGCGATCCCCGCGCAGCTGGTGAGGTACACGTCCGGCTGGGTGAAGAAGTCCGCGTCGTGGAACGCGTCAGCCGGCAGAGCCAGCTCGGCGCCGCGCGGTTCGCGGACCTGCGGCGGATCGTACTGGGCCCACGCGCAGGCCGCCTCCCACACGCCGAAGTCGGTGGCCACGCCGGAGACGGGCGCCTGGGCGAACCACACCTTGAACAGGTTGTATCCCTGTTTGGAGCTTGCGTGCGGTGGCGGCGTGACCAGCTGGATGTTGGAGATCTTGAACTCGTAACAGGTGGTCCCGTCGTCGTGCGGCTGGGTGACGACCTCGTACTGGAAGCCGTGCTTCTCGTAGAAGGCCCGGTCCTGACGGGTGGGATCGCTCCCGGCGAGGAACTCGTCGAGGTCGCGGATCCCGTCGCCGTCGGTGTCGATGGCGCCGGCGCCGTCACGCCGCTCCTTCGGCTCCAGCCCGAACCGCGCCTCCAGCCCGTCGGGGACGCCGTCCGCGTCCGTGTCCACGAGCTTGCGCTGGATCCCCAAAAAGTCTTCGGCGTACTGCGGCAGCCCATCCCCGTCGGTGTCCTGGCAGGAGCAATCCCGCGTGGTGTCGGAGAGATCGCACCCGCGCTGGTCGACGTCGTTGCCGGGGAGGAAGCCGTCGTCGAGGTGCCGAAGCTCGAAGTCGTCGCTGAAGCAGTCCTGGTCCGAGTCGCCGGTGAAGGGGCTGGTGCCGAAGGTGAAGCTGTTGTCGCGTTCGTCCGGCACGCCGTCACCGTCCGAATCCACCACCCGGTTCTCTTCCCCGGGCACCGAGCGCAACGGCTGCAACATCAGTGTCTTCATCACCCACGGCGACTCGAGCGACGAGTAGTCCAGCGCGCCGAGCGAGAGCGACTGGATGTCGGCCCCGTTGAACTCCTGGAAGATGCCGTTTCCGCGGAGCGCCATCTGCGACAGCGTCCAGCGGGCGATCGCCTTGGCCGCGTCCGGGTACTGGTCCGGCGGGACGTTGGGGTAGGTGCCGTAGAGGTCCTCGCACAAGGGCCGCCCCGCGGAGTTGGTCCCCAGCGCGTTGCAGGCCTCCACCGCGTCGCGGTTGAACAGAAGCACCGTGTGCAACCGGATGTCGCCGATGTTGGAGGTCTCCTTCAGCTCCATCAGCTGATCCACGTAGCTGAACAGCTGGTAGTTCTGGTTGCGGTCGGTGCCCGGCGCGAATGAGCTGATCTCGTCCGTCCCCGGGCTGCCGTCGCCGAAGACGTCCCGGCGCACGTCCGCGTCGAGCTCGTTGCAGAACTCCACCGCGCTGGACGAGTCAGCCCAGGTCAGCTCCGGGTGGTTGCTGTCCGCGTAGATGGAGAGCGAGTCGTTGGCCGAACAGCGCGGATACGGGGTGCCGTCGGTGAGGAACACCACCACGTAGCGGGTTCGCGGCAACAGTGCGGGATCCTGCTGTTCGACGTTGTGGATGTCCTGGGCGATGTCCGCGTACGCCGCCGCGAGCGCGCCCTGATAGTCGGTGCCCTTGCCGAGGTTCGCCTGCAGGTTGGCGACGTAGTTGTTGATGTCCACCCCGCCGGGAGCGGCGGTGACGGGCATGAACAGGTCGCCGTTGGTGGTGTTGGGCCAGCGGGTCTGGATGTTGGTCTCGAACGGGACGATCCGCACCCTCACGTTGTCGTGCCCGGCGAACTGCTGCACCAGCTTCTCCAGCGCGAGCACCCGCCCCGGCTTCGTCACATTCGGAGGCAGCACCGCGGGGGCCACCCGTTCGCAGAAGCCCATCGTCTCCTGCGAACCGGGCGGGTCGGACACGCACATCGACCCGGACTTGTCGACGAGGATCAGCACCTTCACCGGGAAGCCGCTCGGATCCGGGTGCCGGGTGCAGACCCGCCCGGAGAGGGTGAGCCGATCGTCGACCTGGGTCTGTTCCACGATCTTCGGTTCGATGAAGGCGTCGGTGCAGGCGCCCAGGGCGAGCACGCCCAAAAGGAGCGCGCTCACGCGGCGGACCGCCAACATCCGGTTCATCGTCATCCTCCGAAGGCTCCGGCCCACTGCGAGGAGCATAAAGCAGAACCCGCCGGATCGATTCGCCCGAGAGGGTCCGAATCCTTCCGGCGGGTCGTTCACAAAAAGCCGCCCGTTGGAGGCGGGCGCGGCTTCAGCGCCGGCGCCGGCGGCCGAGCAGCCCGAAGAGCGCCACGCCGAGCGCACCCAGCCCGCTCATCCCCGGCAGCATGGTGCACGCCGCGGCGACCGGATCCGCACCGACCTTCAGCTTCAGCGTCGACGTGGAGGTGGTCACGTCCGGGTAGACGCGGTCCGGGAAGACCAGAGTGCCCTGCACCTGCATCTCGTACTCGCCGTCCACGTCGGCGGTGAAGGTGGGGGCCTTCCCCTCCTCGTAGGCGTAGCTCCAGTGGCGGCTCATCGTCACAGCGCCCTTCGGGTTCACGATCGCCGCGCGGGACCCGGAGGGCCGCTTCGTCACCGTCCACGTGTACTCGATCGCCGCGCCGTTGCGGTTGGCGAACAGCGGGAGCACCGCGGTCTCACCCTTCTTCAGCGCGAGCAGGCCGCCGCCGTGCACCATGAACGGCGCGTTCGGATCCAGGCAGTCGTCCGGGTTCGCCGGATCCACCACCGCGCAGTAGCGGGCGTCGCAGGCATCACCGGCGCCGTCGCCGTCGTCGTCGGTCTGAGCGCGGTTGGTATGCAGCGGGCAGTTGTCGGCATCGTTGAGCACGCCGTCACCGTCCATGTCCTTGTCGCAGGCGTTCCCCACGCCGTTGCCGTCGGTGTCGAGCTGATCCGGGTTCGGGACGTCCGGGCAGCTGTCGAAGCTGTCGTTCACGTTGTCGCCGTCGAGATCGACGTTGCACACCGCGCCGGCGGGGATCTGCGACTGGACGGGGTTGGCGTACAGCGGGCAAGTGTCGTCGCCATCCTTGAAGCCGTCGTTGTCGTCGTCGTCATCGCAGGCGTCACCGGGACCATCATGGTCGTTGTCCGCCTGGTTGACGTTGGCGATGTTCGGGCAGTTGTCGGCCTGGTTGGCCACCGAATCGCCGTCGATGTCCGGATCGCACAGATCGCCCAGCCCGTCACCGTCGACGTCGAGCTGGCTGTAGTTGGAGAGCGCCGGGCAGTTGTCGCAGGCGTTGCCCACGCCGTCGGAGTCGTCGTCGGCCTGATCGCGGTTGATGGCGAACGGGCAGTTGTCCTTGTCGTCGGCGTGGCCGTCCTGGTCCGCGTCGTCGGTGTACGCGAGGGTCTTGCCGTCGTCGGTGTAGGAGACCCAGACCGAGCAGCCGCAACCGCAACCGCAGCCGCCGCCTTCCTCTTTCGGCGCGCCACAGTCGGTGCCGAGGCACTCGGGGTTGTCCTGCGCCAGCGCGGGCACGGCAAACAGCGCGGCGCCGAGAACCAGCGTGGGGACGATTCGGTTGGTGCGTTTCATGGCTTCTCTCCCGGAGAGGAGTCGCATCGACAGCCGGCCTGCAAGCAAAAGCGTTGCCGGGCGTTGGCGACGATCAAATCCAAGTGATTCCAGAGTGTTGCAGGCCTGTTCGGCGTCGAGAGTCGGCCAGTGGGGGGAGCACACCCGAGAGCGATGAGGGGTGGAGTCCACACCAGGGGGCCGGATCAGCTTCCGGATCAGTTTCCGACCACGAAGTCATCGGGCGTGAGTGGGAGCACGCCTTCGGGATCGCGGGTCGCGGGCGGGAGAAAGGTGACCTCCTGCGACGCCAGCGAGCCGATCCCGGTGCCACGTGGATCGTTGTCCCGCCCCACCTGCACATAGATAAAGAGGTCGTTGCGGCCGGCAGGGATGTCGCTGTACGGCGGGTTGGGGCGCACCGGTGGAGAGACCAGGCCCACGTTGCGGATGCGCACGTGGTAGCAGGCACGGCCGTCGTCCGTCGGCGGTGCGGGCGAGAGGTCGTAGCCGTAGGCGTGGTCGTCCCGCCAGGAGAGATCCGCGCCGAAGGGATCCGTGTGGGCCGTGACCTCGTCGACGTTGGGCACGCCGTCGCGATCCGAGTCCGTCAGATCCTCGGGGAGCAGCGGGTTGGTGCCGGCGAGCAGCTCCACCCAGTCTGGCAGGGTGTCGCCGTCGGAGTCGGAGATGCACGCGTCGGTGCCGATCACCCGCTCCTCGCAGTCGTTGACGCGATCGAAGTCGGTGTCGAGCAGCGGGTTGCAGCCATGGATGGTGTCGAAGGTCAGCGGGTCCATCCCCATGCGGGTCTCGATCCCGTCGGAGATGCCGTCCCCGTCGGAGTCCGGCTGGAACGGGTCACTCTCGCGGGCGGTCTCGTCTTCGTCGGCGAGGCCGTCGGAGTCGCTGTCCACGAGCAGTTGGCCCTGCCGCGCGAGCGCGTTGATGTTGAGCGCGATCAGCCGCTTGAGCCGCAGCTCGCGCTGGAGCGAGGCGTAGTTGAGGCTGTTGAGCACGTTCTTGAGCGAGGCGGGATCGGTCTGGATGAGCTGGGTGCCGCCGGCCCGGGCGATCGCCGAAGCCTCCTCGACGATCAGCGGATCCGGAGAAGTGCGTACGTAGATGGGCTGTACGCTCACCTCGCCCGCGCGGTACTTGTCTTCCAGCGCCCGCACCTGGCCGGTGACGTTGCGCAGCTCGCAAGTCGCGCACAGCCGTTCGGTGTCGGGATCGTCCTGGGGCCGGTACTGGTTGGCGCAGTCGTCGAGGATCCCGGTGTTGAAGGCGGGCGTCGAACAGCTGCGATCGGCGTCCGTGATGACCAGCACCACCAGATAGCGGGTGCGGGCCACCAGGCCGCGGCAGCCGGTCTGCATGTCGCCGGAGAGGATGCTCTCCGCCAGCCGCAGCGGCGCGCGCAACGAGACGTTGCCGGCCTCGTTGTACGCCTCGTACTTCTGTGCCGCGTTGAGCGACACCAGGTCGCTGGATTCGACGAACTGGCCCACGATGCCGGTGGCCACGGTGTGGTACGCGACCAGCGAGAAGCGGATGTACGGGAACGAGAAGCGCGTCTCCAGCGACTGCAGCGACGCGCTTAGGTTGGCCTCCACCTCCGGGAGCACGCCCGCCCCGCCGGGGAACGCGAACAGCACGCGCACCGGGAAGGAGTCCCCCGACGCCAGAGGGACGCACACGTCGCCTTCGAGCTCCGCGCGGTCCGGCCCGGAGGGGCCACGACCGTTGGTGGCATAGAGCCCGGCGTCCGTGCAGCCGATGAAGACGAGCGGCACCAGGAGAACAGCGCAGAGAAGCCGCAGGCGCATACGCCGCGAACGGTAGCACGCCCGGTCCGGGTTCCATCAGTGGATGGTGGGGCGCGCCTTGCGGAGGTCCTTGATGTCCTGCACCGCAATCCGCTCGTGGTGGAGGAACTGCACGTAGTCTCTGCCACCTTCGGTGACGACGTCGGTCACCTGGTCGGTGATGGTCCGCCCATCCAGCAGCGTGACCGTCAGCTTCGACTTTTTGAGTGCCGCCTCCTCGAGCACGTCGAGGAAGTCGCAGGTGTCGACGAGGTGCTCGGCCATCTCTCCTCCCCTGCCGGGAAGGTTCTACACAGCCGGCGACTCCGACAATGAGCGCCTGCCCGCCTGAGTCCCATCCGGGGAGATGGCCGGGCTACTGGCAGATCCCGTTGATGCACGTCAGCCCGCCGGGACACGGCGTGCCGATGACGCAGCTCAGGAATCCGCCGCCGCCATCTTGCCCGCCATCCGGGGCGTTCGCCTGACAGACACCGTTGAGGCACATCTCGCCGGGCGCGCAGTCGCTGTCGGCGAGGCACGGCCCGGGCCCCGCATCGATGGCTCCCTCGCACGTGGCGGTGAGCGGGTTGCAGAACTGGAACGGCGGGCAGTCGTTGTCGCTCGTGCAGCTCTGGCCGGCGTCCATGACGCCGCCATCGACTCCCGCATCCGGATTGCTCCACTGGCACACGCCGTTGAGGCACAGCTGACCTGGCGCGCAGTCTGTGTCGGTGAAGCACCCCCCGGGCCCGCCATCCGGCCCTCCATCCACCGTGTTCCACTGGCAGGTGGCGGTAGCGGGATCACAGATCTGGAACTGCGGACAGTCGTTGTCGCTCATGCAGCTCTGGCCGGCGTCCACGATGCCGCCGTCGACTCCCGCATCCGGATTGCTCCCCTGGCACACGCCGTTGAGGCACAGCTGGCCCGGCGCGCAATCGGTGTCGGTGAAGCACGGTGCGGGGCCGCCGTCCAGTCCTCCATCCACCGTGTTCCACTGACAGGTGGCGGTCGCTGGATCGCAGTGGCCCAGGAATCCACAGTCGGCGTCGGAGGTGCAGCCCGCGCCAGCGTCCACGCCGCCGTCCACACCGGCATCCACCGTGGACGGCTGGCAGACGCGGTGGAGGCACCACTCACCCATCGGGCACTGCGCGTTGTTCGTGCAGAAGCCTCCGTCGTTGTGCGGAGCCTCGCACATGCCCGACGCGCACATCTGACCCGCGGGACAATCCGCGTCGATCTGGCAACCGCCGCCATCCTGGATGGGCTGGCCGTTCGATGAGCCGGGCTGAAAGCGGGTGAAGCCGTCCACGCGGAAGGAGACGCGGTTCCCCTCCACGGTGAGCCGGTCATGCGGGATCGTCCACGCGCGGCCGTCCTCTTCGGAGACGTGGATCACCAGCGTCGCGGCGTCGTCGCCGGCGGGGATGGCGTACGGCATCGTCAACCGCGCGGGCTTCGAAAAGGTGATGCCCGGCGGGCCGAACACCGCCACCGGACCGGCCGCGTGGAGGTCGCCGGGGACGATGTCCTCGAGCCCGATCTCCACGGTGATCGTCTGATCGGCGGCGAGCGCGCCGGGTTCGATCACCAGCTGCGTGCCGGCGAGCTCCGGGCTCTCGTCGGCGGTGATGGAGATCACGGCGCCTTTGTCCCTCTCCACCGGCACCGACTTGACGTAGTGCGTGGCGACGTTGCCGGGTGCCACGTAGCAGCCGACCTGCGTCAGCGCAAAGAGGGAGGCCACCAGACCTCCACACCGCCCCAGAAGCGTCCTCGTCATCGGCGTACCCTCGTTCCAGCCGCGATCCGGCCCATGCGGGCAAGCGGATGTCTTCACACGGGAGCGCGCCGGGCAAGCGTACGGAGGCGCGACCCCGTCAGGGTGCGCGTGCGACATACGATGTCCCCGCACGCGCCGGCGCCGTCACACACCGCGCCGCCACTCTGGTTCCACGCGGTGTCGGTTGCGGACGACTCCTTCGCCTTGCCCGGGCATGGGTTTGCGCCTGCGCTCCGCTTCGACTTCCGCGTTCTGGTGTGCTCGCTGCCACCAGAAGTTCACCGCTCTGCTGCAACCCATCGGTGCTGAGCCTTCCGGGAACCTGCTACCGGTTCATTGGGATTCTGGCAGTTGCATCCCTCGCAGGAGGGGGCCACGTGCCTTCGCGAGCAGCTGTCGAGCCTCGGATTCCTGTCCGCCGTCGACCATCTTTTTCAGGCAGGCACGGACCCGTCATCGCCCTGTGTGAAGCGGCTGCAGCGACTCCGTGCGTCCGTGTCGTCGAGGCGGAGCACTGCAGCCCTGAGCTCTCCGCGATCGGAGAGCGCCTGCGCCTCACGCTCTGCCGCATTGCAGTCCGATTCGCACCGGAGCCGCATCCACTAGATGAGCAGGACACCCACGATCAGCGACCGCACCACCGGCGAGGCCGATCTTCAGGACACGCACGGTCGTCAAACGGTCGCCCCAGGGATCCGCGGGAACGGCCGCTGAACGCGCACCCGCCTCGCCCGCCGAGTCCCCCGGGGCGGGCTGCTTCGCCTTACCTTCGGTGCCGACGTCCTGCATCGCCTCGTTCCCGCCTTCATCACCCACGTCCTCTCCGTCGCGCCTCCGAAGCTCACGCTGACGACCCCGGTGCAGAGTGTCGCGGCTCAGAGCGACAACAGGTAGGCGATTAGATCGTTCCGCTCCTCCGGCGTCAGCGCGGCGGCGTTTCCGTGCTTCGGGCCGGAGTACTTCTCCACCACCTCGCGCAACGGGAAGCGGGTGTTCACTTCCAATGTGCCGTCCTCGCGCACCGCGAACCCGGCGCTGCCGGTCCCGAGCATGGGCCACACGTCCCAGCTGCCGACGAGCGGCGGGATCCCGAACGTCTTCAGCGCCGCCTCCTGCATCGGTTCGCGCAACGCGAGCAAGGGCGGCGTGCCCACGTCCAGGTACTGACCGCGTGTGGCGGGTTCCTGATCGCGGGTGAAGTGCGGCGCGGGGTGGCAACCCGAACAGGATTGTTCGAACACGTTCAGCCCGAGGCGTGGGTGGCCCACGGTGCCGTCCGGCAGCGTGAGCGTCTCCACCGGCGCGCCGTCCGCTCCGACGTACGGGTTGGGCAGAAGCGTAAGCTCGCTGGTGAAGAGCGCGAGCGCTTCGATCTCCGCGGGCGATGGATCCGGGTTGTGGTAGCGGTTGCGTCCTCCCACAATCTTCGCGGTCTCGGCCAGGCTGAAGGTGCTCGCGGGCGTGAAGTACGGCGGCGACTCGCGGACGGCGCGGAGCGTGGGGGAACGGTAGATCCGCAGCGGGTGGGTCTTGGCGAAGAGCACGCCGCCGGTGTGGCCCTCGAGGTGGCACGCGTCGCAGCTCATCGCCGAGTGGCCGAGGTCCGCGTAATAAAGGATCTGCCCCAGCCGCCGGGTCTTCTGAATCGTGGTGTCCGACAGATGCTGCACCCTGCCGGCCTGTCCGTGTTGCAGCGGCGTGGCGAAGAGGACGGCGTCGCCGGTGAAGCGATCGATCACCGTGAGCGAGCTGCCGTCCGGAGTGAGCCCGAGCGCGGCGGGCCCCGCGTGCAGCGCCCGGGTCGCGCGCTGGTGGACGCCGAAATCCGCGGCGGGCCGGACGAGCGGGAAGTCGTCCGGGACCGGCAGCTCGACGCTCTCGCGGAGCGCACCGGCGGCGGCTTCGTCGGATCGCGTCAGCGCCTTCGCGTCCAGCACCCGGACGATGCCGAGCGCAGGATCGGCGGCGTAGAGCAGCCCGCGGTGATCGTCGAGCGCCAGCGCGCCGGTGACGCCCATCCCGAAGCCGAGGTGCCGCAGGAACGTGCCCTGAGTGACGTCGACGACGCCGACCCCGCCGTTCATGCTCACCTCCATGCGGTCCGGGTTGGGACCGATGTCCGGCCCGATGCTGGAGACGAACAACCGCTGCAGCGCCTCGGACCAGGCCAGAGCGCGCGGGGCCGTCCCGCCCATGATGTAGCGCTCGTATTGGTCCGTGCCGCCGCCGACGATCGAGGTGTCCGGTCCGGGCGCAATGCGGCGCAACAGCCTCCCGCTCGCGCGGTCGAGCACGTCGATCGTCCCGGCCTGAAGACTGCCCACCGCGAGCCACTCCGTCCCGCAGAGCGCGAGCGCGCGCGGGTTCGGATCCACCGGCGCGCGCCACTTCACCTCCCCGGTGCGCAGGTCGATCGCGCTCACCGTGTCCCCGACGACTTCTGCGAGGTACGCGATGCCGCCGTCGCCGACGACCAGCCCGCTCGCATAGGCCGGCGCCTTCAGCGAACGCGGCCCGGCTTCCGGGTGGGCCACGTCGTACAGCCGCAGCGCGGGCTCGTAGAGGTGCGCCACCACCAGATGCTCAGCACCGCCGTCGTCCTGCCAGGTGTCGAGCGCGCTCGGCCCATCGCCGGTGGACAACGCCTTCGGCGCAGCATCCGCGTCGATGACGAACAGCTGATCGGTGTTGGGGCTCAGGGCGAAGGTGCGCGGGATCGTCCGGGCAGTGACCGCGGCGGTGAAGTCGACGAAGGCGGCGTCGTTCACCACCGTGAGCATCAGCGGCGGCGAGCTGAGCGTGCCATCCGGAAGCCGAATCTGAACGGGGATGACCCGCTGCACGTCGGCGGGCGGAAGCGCTCGCGGCGGGAGCCGGACGTACGCGTGACCATCGTCCAGCACCGTCGCTGGCAGGGCCGAGGCGGGATCGTCCAGCACCACCTGCATGCCGGCGCGGAAGCCGGAGCCATAGAGCGCCAGCGGCTGCGAGGTCTGATTGCTTACCAGCCGCGGTCCGATCGCCTGAAGGCGCACGGTTTCGGCAGGACGCGCCGGCTGGATCGGATGCCGGCGCACGAGAAGAAGGATCCCGGACGCGACGACGATCAACACCGCAGCGCCGAGGTAATGTTCGCGCTTCACGGAGCCGGGACGTTACCGCAGCGCTGGCCGGCGGAGGCGAAATCCGCGCGCCGGGCTCACCCGCCGAAGTGGAGCTCCACGTCCCGGTAGAGGCGATCCACGTCGAGCTCGCAACCGACCGAGTCCAGCCGCGCCCGCGCATGCGTCCTCGCTTCGGTGCGCGTCCACCGCCCGGTGTCCTCGCACCGGAACACCTCGACCAGCTTCTCCCGGTGGGAGATGAGCACGTACTCCTTCAGCGAGGGGATCTGCCGATAGTTGTCGAACTTCTCGGGAGGGCGGAGTGTTGGGGCGTTCCACCCGCCTCGCGAAGATCTCTCCACGACTCTTCCATTAGGGAGGCGCCCACTGTTCCGCCCACGGGAACAGTGACCTGGAACATGTCCGCCTGCCGTGGACTCCTCCCCACAGCGGTGTCGACACTCCCCCTCAAACCTGTGGATTTCGCTCACGAAAGTCGCCGCGGACGCCCTGCGCATCGCGTTGACAGATGGAGCATGCGTTCGGTTTACTTTTCGGCCATGCGATCGGTCGCTCCCCTCGTGTTCGCACTGGCCCTGATCGCGCCGCTCTCGCTGATCGGGCTCCCTTCGGGCGACGCGAACGCCAGGCCGCGGAAGCGGTCCCACGCCGCGGCGAAGAGCGGAACGGCGAAGAAGCCGGAAATCCACCTCGACGACTCGGCGGTGCCGGGGAGCGTGGACCCGAACCCGCCCCCCCAGTCGGCGGACGCGCCGCCACCGAGGCGCGGTCCCACCCGCATCGACTTCGATGACCGGCTGGTGCAGGGACAGACCAACAAGTCCGGTGCGGTCTACCTCTATGACCGCAAGGAACTGAAGACGCGATCGATGGTCAAGAAGCCCGAGAGCTTCCGCGAAGAGATCATCAGCGCGGTGTACGACTCCGAGTAGCGCGGGAACCGAGGAGAAGCGTTTGTCCGCACAGCCGGCCGTCCTGCAATTGGTCATTCTCCGAGATGGGCTGCTCGTCGGGACGGAGGTCCTCGTGCCCGGCTCGTACTCGGTGGGCTCCGGGCCCGACGCGGACGTGAAGCTCGACGATCCTTCGGTCGATCCGATTCACGCCGTCGTCTACTTCCAGAACGGCCGCTCCGCGGTGCAGGACAACAACTCGCGCGGCGGTCTCTACGTCAACGGCCACCGGGTCAAAGCGGTCGAGGTCCGCTCCCAGGACGAGATCCTCTGCGGGCCGTTCGTGCTCAAGACCCGCGTGGTGACGCGGACGCCTGCGCACCAGAAGCCGGCGCCCGCTCCGGAGGTCGCCGCGCTCCTGGGTGCGCCGTCGCCCGCTCCCGCGCCGGCGCCTGCGCGCCCGCTGAACCCGGCTCCGATTGGCGCCACCGTCCCGAGCACCCGCCAGCCGCCACAGAGCTTCGTGCCCACGATGCCCGGCACCGCCGCCGCACCGCGCCCGGCGCCGCCGCCTCCCGCCCCGGTGGCGCCGCCGCCCGCCGCGCCGATCGCCGGTCCACGCGCTCCGGACCATGGCACCGTGCTCTCCGCGCGCCGCGCCGCTGCGCTCGCCGCCGCGCCGCACCTGCGCCCGGTGGAGCCCGCGCCGCTGGAGGTCGATCACCCCACCGAGAGCGTGATGGTCCCGGGGATCCCCGAGGACTCGCAGCCGAACAGCACCGTCCCCTACGCCGCGCGCGGCCTGTCGCCGAAGGCGGCGGCGCCGGAGGACTTCGAACCGTCGGTGGTGACCGATCCGGGCGGGCCGGTCCCCGAACCCGCCGCACACGCCGCCAAGCGCGCGCCGATCCGCCGGCACAGCCAGCCGTCGGCACCGAAGCTCGGCGTGGCCAGCGGCAGGGGTGCGCCCCGGCTCTACTTCGAGCTCTACTGGGGCGAGATCCGCCGCGACGCGCGCAGCTTCGCGCAGATCGACCCGAAGAAGCCGCTCAAAGGCGGAGCCTCCGACCGCGCCACAGTGCCGCTGTGGGGCTTCACCCTGCCCGAGGACGAGTTCCTGCTCGCCGAACAGGTCGGCGCGTCCTACCGCGTGTACGTCCCGCCGGCGGCCCTGGTGGAGAAGCAGGGCGTGGGCGCGAACGCGTTCATGCCCGTCTCCCCGCGCGAGCTGGAGTCCAACGGCAAGCGCCGCTACGTCACCCTCTCCAACGGCACGGCCGCGCGCTTCTCCGAAGGGGAGATGTCGCTGGTCGCCTATGTCGCGCCCCCACCCGAGAAGATGCGGGTGAACTACCTGGCCGGCATCCCCTGGCCTTTGCTGGTGCTGCTGATGTTGTTCGGCGGCGGCCTGGTCTCGTTCCTCGTCTTCGGCCCGATCCCGCGCGAGCTGCCGGACTTCACGGCGAAGGGCCTGCCGCCGGTGGCGGTGAAGCTGATCGCCCCGGAGCCGGAGAAGAAGATCGAGGCGCAGAAGAAGCTGGAGAAGATCAAGAGCAAGGCGCAGAAGAAAGAGGTGGCCAAGGCGCCGGCGAAGAAGAAGGAGCCGGAGAAGACGGCCGAAGCGCCGTCGAAGCCGCCTCCGCCCGAACAGAAGGCGCTCAAGGCGCTGGCGAAGCTGAGCGCGGCGGGTCCGGCGACGAAGGACGTGCTCGCCGCGATCGACAAGATGGGCAACGGGCCCGGGTCGAAGAACGCCCGGAACAACTTCAAGCTCTCCGGCCTCGTGGGGAAGGATCCGATCGCCAATGCGGGCCTGGGGACCTTCGGGCTGGGCGGCGGCGGAGG
>JADGHL010000212.1 GCA_019686135.1 Myxococcaceae bacterium
GTCCTCTTCGTGCACCACCCCGACTCCGGCCCCGCGTATGCGGTGGTGGGCTGGGCGGGGATCGTCTGGGGCCTGTCGGGGATGAACGCGCGCGGCCTGGCCGGCGCCTGCAACCCGTCCGACACCCTCAACAACTCGGTGGTGCGCGGGTTGATCGACCAGCTCGCGGACTTCGACCACGCGAAGCTGCTCGCGTCCGGCCAACCGGTGGGCGTGTTCCTGCGCCGCGCGCTGCAGGGCGACGGGACGGTGGACGAGGTGGTGACGCGGGCGAAGAACACGCGGCACGCCTTCGGCTGGTCCTGCCTCTTCGCGGACGCACAGAACGGGCTGCGCGCGCTGGAGCTCGACGCGGACTTCGACCATTCCGGCGGGGTCACCGACTTCGGCCCGGGCGAGGCGCCGGTGGAGAACGGCCGCCCGTACGCCAGCCTCACGCCGGACGATCTCCGCATCGGCGCGCACTTCGCGAAGCACCGCGACGATGTGCCCGAGCTCACGCTCGCGGGTCAGCGCCTCCACCCGCAGGCCGGCTACTCCAGCTTTTTCTTCCGTTCGCTCGCCGCCACCGCGCGCGTTGAACAGGAGCTGGCCAGGCGCCGCGGAACGCTCGACGCCAGCTCCGCGATGGAGGTCCTCCAGGTTCCCGAGCTCGTCGACCCCACCGACTCGATGAACGCGGTCGTCTTCGAGCCCGGGGCGCGCCGCCTGTGGACCGCGATGGGCGCCGAGCCTGCGATGGATGCCCCGTTCGAAGCGGAGGTGCTGGATGAGTAGACGCCTTTGGCCGCTGCTGTTCGGCACGGCGCTCCTTTCCGCCTCCGCCCGCGCCGACGAGACCCAGACGCTGCCCCGCGGCGTCTTCCTCCTCGACGTGCAGTACGCGCAGTCGACGCTCGACAAGCAGTGGGACGGCGAGGGTCACGCGCAGCCACTCATCGCGGACGTGGTGCGCTACGAGCCCGGCGGCGGGCTCCAGGGGATTCTCACCGCCCACCCGGTGGTGCGGTTCGACTGGCTCATCACCCAGTTGCTCTACGGCGTCACCGATGAGCTGACCGTCGGCGCATTGTTGCCGGTGTCGCTGCGCACGCGGATCGACACGAACCTCGGATGGACGCCTGGCGAGTATCAGCCGCAGCTCGGGCGGCCGTACTCGCAGGAGGACTTCTGGCAGTGGGCGGAGAGCATGGGCCAGCCGCGCCCCGCCGCGGTGTGGGAGGGCAATCGCGGCGCGCCGGCGGATCTGGTGCTGCTCGCCCGCTGGCGCTTTCAGCCGCCCGCGTTCCTCGAACGGATCGGCGTCACGCCCGCGGCCACGCTGATGCTGGCGCTGCCCACCGGACGGAACGCGGATCCGGAGGAGCTGGTCGCCGCGGGCACCAACGGCTGGGAGATCCACTCCTACGGGGACGCCGAGGCGCACCTCTCCGCGAAGAAGGCGCTGTTCACCGACACCGGTGGCCTCGAGCGCGCCACGCTGAGCGCGGACGTCTTCTTCGCCTGGCTGCGCCCGCGCACGTTCGAGACGCCCACCGGCGCGCGCAACCCGCTGCTGCTCACTTATCAGCCGTATGTCGGCGACACCTACGTCATCGACGGAGGCGATTGGCTGGGCGGAACGCTGACGATCGATCTCGCGCTTCTGGCCGGCCCGACGCACGCCACCCGCGTCTCGAATGGCGATCTCGCCCAGGCGCAGAAGCTGCCGGCGCTGATCTCGCTGAACGCGTCGTACACATACGTCGCGACCGGGCAGACCTGGTGGCGCAGCGACTCGGCGCTCTGGGATTACGACCGGGAGGAGGCCTGGCAGCCCGGCGAGAAGCACATCTTCCGGATCAACGGCTTCGTGAGCTTCATGCGCCTGGGCGTCCCACTGCAGCTCTACGCGACGTACCGGACGCAGGAGCTGATCCCCGGACGATTCACCCGGCCGTCGTCGGTGCTCGGCGGCGGCGCACGGGTGCTGGCGAGGTTCTGGTGATGACACGTGCGTGGATGCTGCTGCCCCTCTCTCTGACCGGCTGCGCGGCGACGTCGCTGGTCTCCTATCGCCTCGCGCCGGACTACCCGAAGGCGGCGAACGAGACGGTGACCCTCCCGGGGATCTCGGATCCGTCGGGCGTGCGGATCTTCTACGACCCGCTCGGCGTGCCCCACATCGAGGCCTCCAACGTCGACGACCTGCTCTGCGCGGTCGGCTACGCGCAGGGGCGCGATCGCTTCTTCGAGATGGACATGATGCGCCGCTTCGCGCGCGGCCGCGTCTCCGAACTCGTGGGCGAACAGCCGCTCTTTTCCGGGACCACCGTCGACTTCGATCGATCGATGCGTGGGTGGGGCCTCGGCGAGCGCGCGGAGCAGATCGTCGCCGGGCTCCCCGCGGACGAACGGACGAAGCTCGGGCGCTTCGCCGCGTGCGTGAACGCCGCGGTGGACGCGCACCGGCCGCTCGAGTACCGGCTGCTGCAGGTCGACCCGCAGCCCTGGACGCCGGAGGACACCTGGGTGGTGGGGCTGCTCAACGCCTGGACGGTCTCCCACAACTGGCAACAGGAGCTGGCGCGGTTCACGCTCGCGTTGTCGGTCGGCGTGGATCGCGCGGAGGCGATCTACCCGTCCGAACCGCTGGGCGGCAGCCGCACCCTGCCGGGCATGGCCCCGCGCCGCGAGCTGTTGCCCTCGGTGGCGCCCGAGCTGCGCACCTATCTGGAGTCGCTCCCCGGCCCGGTGCGGGCGCCGGCGCTCGCCGTCGACCAGGCCCGTGCAGGGACCGCGCTGCTCGCGCTCGCGGGCGCCAGCAACGCGTGGGTCATCAGCGGGGCGCGCTCGCGCTCCGGCAAGCCGATGCTGGCGAACGATCCGCACCTCTCCCACCTGCTCCCGTCGATCGTCTACCAGCAGCACCTCAAGGCGCCGGGGCTGGACGTCATCGGCGTCGCCATCCCCGGGCTGCCGTGGGTGGTGATGGGGCACAACGATCGCGTCGCGTGGGGCATCACCTCCACCGTCGCCGACGTGATGGACCTGGTGGTGGAGCGCCCGGATCCGGCGCGGCCCGGCTTCGTGCTTCACGAAGGCGGCGACTGTCCGCTCGTCACGCGCGAGGCGGTGATCGCCGCGAAGGACGCACCGCCGCGAACCATCACGCTTCGGAGCACCTGCAACGGGCCGCTCCTCAATGACATGCTCCCGGACCTGTTGCCGGAAGGGGCGCCGTGGGTGGCGGTGCGGTGGCTCTCGAACGGCGTGGAGAGGAGCCTAAGCGCGCTCGAGCGCGCGGACCGAGCGCGTTCGGTGGCGGAGCTGCGGGAGGTGGCCGCGGACCTCAACAGCCCGATTCAGACGTTCACCGCCGCGGACGTGGACGGCCACATCGGCACCTTCATGTCGGGCACGGTGCCGGTCCGGCGCGCCCACCGCGGGACCTTTCCGATCCCGGGTTGGGTCGCCGCGTATGAGTGGTCCGGCGTCGTGCCGCGCGAGCTGACGCCGGCGGGGTTCGATCCGCCCTCCGGATTTTTCGCACACGCCAACAACCTGATGGTCGATCCACGCGAGACCGAGGCGCCGATCAACGTCGACGCCGCACCGCCGTTCCGGTTCGATCGCATCGTCGAGCGGCTGAAGGCCGTGCCGAAACACGACCTCGACACGCTCGAGGACATCCAGACGGACGTGAAGCTGCTCCGGGCCGCGCAGGTGCTGCCGCGGATGCTGGAGGATCTGAAAGACTTTTCGCCGCGCGACGACCGCGACCGCGCCGCGCTCGACCTGCTCCGGCGGTGGAACTACCAGGCGACCACCGGCTCCCCCGCGGCGGCGATCTTCTTCATGACTTACCGCAACGCGGTGCTGGCCGCGGTGAGCGACGAGTTGGCCCCCGCGCCGCTGCACTTCTTCATGTCGCAGCGCTACTCCACGAACGTGGCGGACGGCTGGTTAGAACGTGTCGACCACCCGATCTGGGATCGGCGCGACACGCCAGAGAGGGAGACCCGAACCGATCAGGTCCGCGCGGCGTTCTTGCAAGCGGTGGACACGCTCTCCGCCCGGCTCGGCGGCGAGCCCGTCACCTGGCGCTGGGGGAAGATCCACGACCTCCAGCCGAAGCATCCGTTCGGCGGCAAAGCGGCGCTCGCTTCGCTGGTGAACCTAGAGCCCACCGAGGCCGGCGGCGCGCTGGACTCGATCTGGAAGTCACACTTCGAGATGGGCGACGACGCGCACCCGTTCCGCGCGATGGCAGGGCCGGTGTACCGGATGGTCGTCGACCTCGGCGATCTCGCGCACGGCAGGTGGATCATCGACACCGGCGCCTCGGGCTGGCCGGGGTCACCGCACTACGGCGACCAGTTCCCGCTCTGGGCCGTCGGCCACCTCGCGCCGATGATCCAGGATTGGGGCGAGGTCGCCCGCAGCGCGGAAGCGGTGCTCGAGCTTCGACCGGCCGCGACCGACGAGCGGGCGCCTCGAACCCTGCGGGCTACTGCAGCTCGGCGGTGAAGCCGTAGGTTCCGTCGTAGCTCGTTAGCGTACTCACCACGAGGTGGTACACGCCCGGCTCCGACAGCGGTTGTGAGGTGAAGGAGTTGCCTTCATACAGGTTGCCGCTCTGGCCGTAGAAGGACACTCCAGTCGGGCCGAGGACCTGGACCGTATAGTCGGCATACCCCGTCCAGTCGTCCTGGACGAACAGGCGCTTGCCGACGTCATGGGGGCTCACGGAGAACTTGTAGACGTCGACTTCGTCCTCGCCCAG
The DNA here is from genome assembly GCA_019686135.1 of Myxococcaceae bacterium. Taxonomy (GTDB): domain Bacteria; phylum Myxococcota; class Myxococcia; order Myxococcales; family Myxococcaceae; genus JADGHL01. Next base: position 4,766 of record JADGHL010000212.1, read on the forward strand.
GGTCAGCATGCCATTCGAAGTCGTGAATGGGAGGACCACCCACTGGGCGGTGTCAATCGTGTCGTTCGGCTCGGTGTCGGACTCGTCGAGCTCGCCGAAATGGAGCGTGAAGTCGCCGTTGTCACGGTCGGTGTACACCACGACGTAGAGCTCTGCGCCCGTCACGCCGACGAAGCCCGGAGCCTCGGAAGTCGCGACGGTGTTGGCGAACGAGCCGGACGAGTCGACCACCACGAAGCGGGGCGTGGAGGTCAGCGATTCGTCGGTCCAGGCCGAGCCGAGGATGAAGGTCCCGTCGCTGGGCAGCACCAGCTTGTAGGCCACCGAGCTGTAGACGTTTTCGAGGGTCCCGGTGGTCTGCATCGGGTCCGCGTCGAGGATCTGCCCATCCGTGACGGTGATCGGGAAGGTGATGGCGCGGACGGTGCCGAGCTCGTTGGTCGCCTGCAGCACGACATCATGGGTTCCGGACGGGACCATCAGGTCGACACTCACGAGGAAGTGCGCGGTGTTTCCCTCCACGCTCGACAAGGTGACCTGGATGCCCGGATCGCCCATGGCGGTCCAGGCGTCTGGCGTTCGCGGCAGCAGGAAGCCCGGGTCCTGGTTGGTGACGGAGAACACCGATACGCCGAGCTGCGGGACCGTGGGGGCGGCCGAAACGACCAGCGGGCGGATGAGCTCGAAGCCGTTGGTGTACTCGGCAACCTGGTCGCCGTCCGTGACGGTCACCGTGCGCGCCCCCTGGGCTGCGGTGCCGGAGATCTGGATCGGGACGATCAGCGCCGTGGAGCTGGCGACC
>JADGHL010000213.1 GCA_019686135.1 Myxococcaceae bacterium
GCGGGTACCGGGGGGCGGGGGGTTTAAACCGCCATGCGGGGGGGGGGGGGGGTGGGGCTGGGGACCTCGCCCTGAAGGATGACCGGCGGGCGCGCGCGGGCCTCCGCAGGATCCGGCACGGGGATCGACGCCATCAGCGCGCGGGTGTACGGGTGCGCGGGGCGCGCGTAGATCGCCTCCGCCGGTGCGAGCTCCACGAGGCGGCCCAGGTACATCACCGCCACCCGGTCGGCGAGGTGCCGCACGGCAGCGAGATCGTGGGAGATGAACAGCATCGTCAGCCCGAGCGACCGCTGGAGGCTGACCAGCAGGTTCATGATCTGCGCGCGGATCGACACATCGAGCGCGCTGAGCGGCTCGTCCGCTACGATGAACGCCGGTGACAAAGCCAGCGCGCGGGCGATGGCGATGCGCTGGCGCTGCCCACCCGAGAACTCGTGCGGATAGCGGCGCAAATGGCGTGGCGACAGGCCGCACAGCGCCATGAGCTCGTGCACCCGCGCGTCGATCGTCGCGGCGTTCCCGTAGCGGTTGGCGCGGAGCGGTTCGGCGATGATCCGCCCCACGGTCATCCGCGGGTTGAGCGACGAGAAGGGGTCCTGGAAGATCATCTGGAGGTTGCGCCGCACCCGGGCCAGCTTCCGGCCTTTCAGCGCGAGCAGATCCTCGCCTTCGAACTCCACCCGCCCGGCCGCTGCGGGCACCAGCCGCAGCAGCGCGCGTCCCACCGTGGATTTGCCGCAGCCGGACTCGCCCACCAGCGCGAGCGTCTCCCCCCGGGCCACTTCGAAGGAGACGCCGTCCACGGCGCGCACGTACCCGACCACCCGGGGGAAGAACGTCCCGCGCGTCACCGGGAAGTGGACCTTGAGGTTGCGGACCGACAGGAGGATCCCGCGCTGCTCTCGGCTGACGGTGCGCGGGGGCGTCGACGGGAGATCGCGCGCGGTCATGAGCGCGCCTCCACGCCGCGACGTCTGTCGTGCGGCCACGGCCGTGCGCGAAGCGGCACCTCGTGCCACATCCTCATGCGCCCTCCGCGACGAAGCACGCCGTCCGCTGCCCCGGCGCGACCTCCTGCAACGCCGGACGTTCGTGGGCGCAGCGCTCCACCGCAACCCGGCAGCGCGGGCGGAAGGGACAGCCGGCCGGCAGCCGCACCGGATCCGGCGGGTGCCCGGGGATCACGCTCAGCTCCACCTTTGGCGTGGAGTCCAGCCGCGGCAGGCTCTGCAACAGCCCGCGGGTGTACGGGTGGCGCGGCGCGCGGAACAACGTGTCCACGTCGGCGTGCTCGACGATGCGCCCCGCGTACATCACCGCGACCTCGTCCGCGGTGCCGGCCACGACGCCCAGGTCGTGGGTGATGAGCAGCACCGCGGCTTCGTTCTTCTGCGCCCGCTCCTTGAGCAGGGCGAGGATCTGCGCCTGGACGGTGACGTCCAGCCCGGTGGTGGGCTCGTCGGCGATCACCAGCGATGGTTCGAGCAGCAGCGCCATGGCGATCATCACGCGCTGGCGCATCCCGCCGGAGAACTCGTGCGGGTATTGGTCGAACGCGCGCGACGGATCGGCGAGGCCGACGTCGTGGAGCATCTGCTCGGCGCGGGCGCGCGCGGGCCGGCCCTCCACGCCGCGGTGCACCTCCAGCACCTCGGTGAGCTGCCGCCCGATGGTGAGGAACGGGTTCAGCGCCGTCATCGGGTCCTGGAAGATCATCGCCATCCGGTTGCCGCGGAGTCGGCGGCGTTCGGCTTCGGGCGCTTCGAGGAGCGAGATCCCCTCGAACAGGCAGGGGCCGCCGCGGACGATCGCCGGAGGCGATGGGAGAAGGCCCATCAAGGCCAGGGAGGAGACGCTCTTGCCGGAGCCGGACTCGCCCACCAGCGCGAGCGTGCGGCCGCGCTCGAGCGTGAAGTCGACGCCATCCACCGCGTGCACCGGGCCTTCGGGCGTGCGGAAGGTGACGTGCAGATCGTGGATCTCGAGCAGCGGCATCAGTCGAACCTCATCCGCGGATCGAGCGCGTCGCGCAGTCCGTCGCCGAGGAAGTTGAGGCACAGCAGCGTGATGGATAGGAGCAGCGCAGGGAAGATGAGCTCGTGCGGAAGAAACGTCATGTTCGCCGCACCGTCCGAGACCAACAGCCCCCACGACGCATCGGGCGCGGCGATCCCCAGGCCGAGGAACGACAAAAACGCCTCCTGCAGCATCACTGCGGGGACGGTGAGGGTGGCGTAGACGATGGTGGGCCCCAGGGTGTTGGGGATGAGGTGCCGGAAGATGATCCCCAGGTGGCTCACCCCCATGGTGCGCGCCGCCTGGACGAACTCGGCGTTGCGCAACGAGAGCACCTGGCCGCGGACGATCCTCGCCATCGTGAGCCACGTCACCGCGCCCAGCGCCACGAACACCACCACGAGCGAGCGCCCGAAGATCGCGAGCAGGAGGATGGCGAAGAAGATGAACGGCATCGTGTAAAGCACGTCCACCAGCCGCATCAGCAGGGCGTCCACGCGCCCGCCGAAGTAGCCGCTCACGGCGCCCACGGTGACGCCGATCGACAGCGAGACGACCGTGGCGGCGAGGCCGATCAACAGGGAGAGGCGCCCGCCCATCATGCAGCGCACCATCAGGTCGCGGCCGAGCGCGTCGGTCCCGAACCAGTGCCTGAGCGACGGGCCCTGCGGGCCGTACTCCAGGTCGGGCACGTCGAAGCGCCACGGCGACAGCCACGGGCCCACCACGCAGAAGAGGATGATGGCAAGCAGCGTCAGCCCGGCCGCCACCGCCGCGCGGTTCTTGCGCAGCCTCCGCCAGGCGTCCTGCCAGAGCGACTGACCGGCGGCCTCCGGCTCTCCGGGCGCGGGCTCCAGTACCGGAGCAAGCTGTTCGGCGGGAGCGTTCATCCGACCTTCACCCGCGGATCGAGCAGGCCGTAGACGACGTCCACGACCAGGTTGGCGATGAGGAGGAAGCCCGCGTCCACCAGCACCACGCCGAGCGCGAGCGTGTAGTCGCGGTTCAGCGCGGCGTCGACGAAGTACGGGCCCATCCCGGGGATGTTGAAGATCCGCTCCACGACCAGAGACCCGGTGAACAGCCCGGCCATCGCCGGACCGAGGAACGTCACCACGGGCAGAACCCCGCCGCGGAGCGTGTGGCGGAACAGCACCAGCCGTTCGGACAGACCCTTGGCGCGCGCCGTGCGGACGAAGTCCTGGCGGATCACCTCCAGAAGGCCGCCGCGGGTGAGCCGGGCGATGTACGCGGCGTAGACGAGCCCCAGCGTCACTCCGGGCAGCAGCATGTGCTGCCAGCTGTCCCACCGCGCCGCGGGCAGCAGCGCGAACGTCACGGAGAAGATGAGGATCAACAGCGGCCCGAGGATGAAGTTGGGGACCGAGATGCCGATCAGGGCCATCGCCATGGCGGTGTGATCGGGCCAGCGGTTCTGCCAGACCGCGCCGGCGATCCCCGCGGCCAGGCCGACGAGCAGCGAGAACACGAGCGCCACCAGCCCGAGCTGAACCGACACCGGGAAGCCCGCGGCGATGAACTCGTTCACGCTCCGCCCCGGGTAGCGGTACGACGGCCCGAGATCGCCCCGGAGGTAGCTGCCCAGCACGGCGAGGAACTGCACCGGGAGCGGCTTGTCCAGCTGGTAGCGCGCCATGAGCTGCGCCTTCACCTGCGGGTCGACCGCCTTGTCCTGGTCGAACGGCCCGCCCGGCGCCACGCGCATCAGCGTGAAAGCCACCGCGAGGATGATCAGCATCACCGGCACCAGGCCCATCAACCTTCGGAGGATGAAGCGGATCATCGCGCCGCCTCGTCGATCCAGATCGCCCGAAGCGGGTGGAGGTGGCGGCCGTTGGGGTAGATGCCCTTCACGTACGGCTTCACGAAGTCGGAGTAGCTGTAGACGTACAGCGGGATGATCGGCGCGCCTTCGATGGCCAGCTGTTCCGCTCGCGCGTAGGCCGCGTTGCGCTGGTTCGGATCGACCGAGCGCAGCCCTTCGTCCAGCGCCTGCCCGAAGGCCTCCGAACGCCAGCGTGCGTGGTTCTGCGCAGCGCCGGGCCGGAGCTGTTCGAGGAAGGTCGACGGGTCCTGGTAGTCCGCCCACCACCCGCCGCGGGCGATCTCGAAGTCCCCCGTCTCCGTGTGGGCGAGGTGGACCTTGAACTCCATGTTGTAGAGCTCCACGTCGATGCCCAGGTGCTCGCGCCACATCGCCTGCACCGTCTCGGCGATCTGACGGTGCGCCTCGTCGGTGTTGTACGTGTACGAGAGCTTCGGGAAGCCCTTGCCACCCGGGTAACCCGCTTCGGCGAGGAGCTTTCGGGCCTTCTCCGGATCGAAGCCCTCACCCCTGGGGGAGACGTAACCCGTGGACTCGGTGAGCAGCGCGTCGGGGACGAGGTGGTCCGCCGGGATCTGCCCGCCCTTGAGCACGTAGCGCACCAGCTTCTCGCGGTCGATCGCCAGGTTCAGCGCGCGGCGGACGCGCGGATCGTCCAGCGGCTTCTTCTCGCACTGAAGCCACAGGAAGTAGACGCCCAGCCTGGGCGCGGTCATGTAGTCCGCGTAGCCGTTGACGAACGGGACGTTCTCCGGCGGCACGCGCGCGTTGGAGCCCAGCCAGTCCAGCGTGCCGGTCTCGTACAGGCGCAGCGCGGTATGGCTGTCTTCGATCGCCATCGCCACGACCTTCTCCAGCTTCACGCTGTCCGCGTCCCAGTAGGTCGGGTTCTTCGTCAGCACCACCTCGTAGCGCAGGCGCCACTCCGAGAGGCGGAAGGCGCCGTTGGTGACGATGTGCTCGGGGCGGGTCCAGGCATCGCCGTAGCGGTCGACCACGTCGCGGCGCACCGGGGAGAAGGGCGAGTACGCAGTGAGCTCCAGGAAGTAGGGCGCCGGGTATTGCAGCTGCACCTCCAGGGTCTTCGGATCGCGCGCACGGATCCCCAGCTGGGCCGGATCCTTCAGTTTGCCGCGGGTGAAGTCCTCCCCGTTTCTGATCACCCAGAGCATGTTCGCGTACTGCGCGCCGCTGAGCGGATCGAGCACGCGCGTCCAGGCGTAGACGAAGTCGCCGGCGGTGACCGGCCTTCCGTCGGTCCACTCTGCGTCCCTGAGGTGGAAGGTCCAGGTCAGCCCGTCGTCGGAGACCTCCCAGCGTTCGGCCATACCCGGCACCGGGGCGAGCGTCCGCGGGTCGTAGCGGGTCAGCCCTTCGAAGAGCTCGCGGACGATGTTCGTCCCAGCCGAGTCCCACACCAGCCCCGGGTCGATGGTTTGCGGTTCGGCGCCGTTGTTGAAGAAGAGCGTCTGCCCTGGGTGCTGCGGCGTGGTGGTGCCGAAGTACTCGCCCGGCTTCGGGCTGGCCGGGCGGCAGCCGGCGAGCGTGAGCGCGGCGATGAGCACGAGCGTCGGCGGGCGAACGACCTCCATGGAGGGTCGGCACCCTAACACGAGGTGGAGCGCCGTCCGGGGGCCGGTTGCGACGTGCTCGCACGGTCGCCACCTTCCCCGGAGGGCGGGACGGCTTTGGGGGCAT
>JADGHL010000001.1 GCA_019686135.1 Myxococcaceae bacterium
CCGTTGCCGCCCGCCCCGCGGCGGTCCCGCCGCGGCCTCCGCCGCCGCCCACGCGCATCGAGGCGAAGGGCAAGCCCGAGGGCAAGCCTCTGCCGCCTCCGCCGCCGGCTGCGAAGCAGGCGGCCGAGAAGAAGCCGGAGCCTCCTGCTCCGCCCGCAGTGGCCGTGGCCGCTGTCGGCGGAAAGAAGAAGGTGATCGTCCGCAAGAAGGGCGGAAAGTAGTTCACGCGCGGGTCCGTCGGCTCTTCAACCGCGCGGTTCGATCGGGCAGGCTAGGAGCCGCATGAACCTCGAAGAGAACAACGGGGTACCGGGTTCCCCCGAGCACGTCGAGGCGGCCAGTGGCGACGGCGCCGCGCCGGTCCCTGCCGAGCCGGAGACACCCGCAGCGCCGGTGGAGGCGCCTTCGGCCGAACCGCCGGCGCCGGAGCCCTGGCCCATCGTCGCCGCCGCGAGCGCGCCGGGGGCTCCTATGTCCCCGGACGCGACGGAGGCGACGGCCACCGACGAGGATGACGAGGACCTCGAGCAGGAACACCAGCGCCTCAAGCGCCACCACGTGGCGCCGGCGATGATCGCCATCGACCGGATCGACGACGACCGCACCTTCCAGATCCGCCCCGAGGGCGACATCTCCCAACTGGCCACGGACATCGCGCGGCTGGGCCAGCTCTTCCCCATCGACATCCGCCTCAAGCCGCCAGATCGGTTCCAGATCATCTGCGGGTTCCGCCGCGTCGCCGCGCTCAAGTTCCTCCAGCGCGACCGCGTGCTGGCGCGGCTGCACACCGATCTGTCCGACGAGGACGCGCTCCTCATGGCCCTGGTCTCGGCGATCCACGCGCGGCCGGTGGCCCCGGAGGAGCTGGAGCGCATCAAGGTTCGGTTCGAGAACGAAGGCCGGCTCACCCCGTCGATCCGCAGCATGATCGACAAGGCGCTGTCGCCGGAGGACGACCTCGCGCCGGAGCTGGTGGGCGAGGAGGAGGAGGAGGTCGAGGCCGAGGCGCTGGCCGAGGACGTGACCTTGCGCCTCGGGGCGATCAACCAGGACCTCTCGCTCTTGGCGGACGTGTTCGATGCGCTGGACAGCGTCAAACAGGAGCAGCTCCTCGAACAGCTGCGCTACTCCTCCGAGCTGGTGGCGTACCTGGAGGCGCGGAAATGACGGAGGCCCTCGCGCGAGACCGCGCGCGGCTTTTGGAGCTCCTCACCCAGCTGTCGTTCGAACGCAGGAAGGTGAAGCTGGCGTCGGGTCTGGAGTCGGACTTCTACATCGACTGCAAGCGGACCGTGCTCGGCGCGGAAGGGCACTGGCTCATCGGCCGGCTGTTCCTCGACGCGATCCGGACGCACGCCCCGGAGGCGAAGGGCGTCGGCGGGTTGACCCTGGGCGCGGATCCGCTGGCATCGGCGGTGTCCACCGTGAGCTGGCTCGCGGCGTGGCCGCTGCCCGCGTTCATCGTCCGCAAGGAGCCGAAGGGACACGGCACCGGTCAGTGGATCGAAGGGCTCTCGTTGATCCCGCAGGGCTCGCCGGTGGCGATCGTCGAGGACGTGGTGACGACCGGTGGCTCGTCGCTCAAGGCGTGCGAACGCGCGGAGCTGGAAGGGCTGAAGGTGGCGGGCGTGTTCGGTGTGGTGGACCGGCTCGAGGGCGGGCGCGACGCGATCGAGGCGAAAGGCTACCGGCTGTGGACGCTCTTCACGCGGAAGGACTTCCTGCCGTGAAGCGCCCGGTCCTCGCTCCGGTGGCGGCGGTGCTCGTCGCGCTGTGCGGCTGCAAGGCCGGCCCGCCCACCATCGGCGATCCGCCGCCCACTCTGGCCGACGCCGAGGCCGAGCGCGCGTACCAGGCCCTGCTCCAGAAGTACACGGGCACGGGCGAGGTGTACCAGGAACTCGACACGCACCTGTTCGCCGGCGCCACCTTCCAGGCGTGGCCGTTCCGCGAAGCGCGCGTCCAGCGGATGGCGAAGTTCCAGGTGATGACGTCGGAAGAGGTGCAGGCACGCCTCGGCCGGGAGCGCGAGGAGTGGGAGAAGTTCCACGTCTTCGAGCTCGGCACCTGGACCCAGAATCCGAAGTTCGACGACTTCGACAGCCCGAAGAGCATCTGGCGGATCGCCCTGGTGACCGGGCGTGGCGAGCTGTTGCCCGTATCGGTGGAACGGGTGGAGCGGGTCGACCAGAACGTCCGCGCCCTCTACCCGTACATGGGGATGTTCTGGGTGCACTACCGGGTGAAGTTCCCCCGGACGTTCCCCGACGGTAGCCCGGCCATCCCGCCGGGGACCGACCACGTCACCCTGCGGATCGCCTCCACCCTCGGCCGGACCGATCTCCGCACGGGCGCGGAGTAGCGCGCAGAGACGAGACGCCATGTCCGGCGACGATCCCGGCATCGCTGTCCGCGCGCCGACGCGCGCTGGCCCATCCTCTCCCGAAGCGCCGCGCCCCGAGGGATCGTGGGCGCGCCGGGTGGTGCCGGCGGCGTTGTACCAGTGCGCCTTCCTCGCCGCGGTGGCCCTGTTCAAGAGCGCCGCCAACGCCACCGTGGTGGCGCGCTTCCACGCGGGATCGCTTCCGTACCTCTACGTCGCCGCCGCCGGGCTCACCGGGGTGGTGACCGCCGCCGCGGCGGTGGTGGGCCGGCGCCGTGGCCGCGACCCGCTGGTGATGGCCGTCATCGGCACCCTCACCGCGGCGGCGGTGGTGGCCGCCCTGTGGGCCGGGCTGTCGTCCAGCGCGCTCCTTCTGTATCTGTTCGCCGAGACCTTCACGTCCTTCACGTCGATCGTCTTCTGGAGCGCGATGTCGGACGCCTTCGACGCGCGGGAGTCGCGCCGGGCGTTCACCATCATCGCCGGGGTGGGGATGTCGGGGTCCATCCTCGGCGGGTTGCTCGCGCAGCTTCTGGCGCGGCCGTTCGGTGCCGCCGGGCTGGTGGCGGCGGCCGGCGGGATGCTGGTGCTGGCGGCGGTGGCGTTCACCTTCCACGCGCCCGAGGCGCATCACGCCGCGCCAGCCCGCGCGCGGCACGGCACGCAGGCGGACCTCTGGGACTTCCTCCGCCGCGACGCGTACCCCTGGGCCATCGGCGGGCTGGTGCTGGCGTTCGCCGTCATCTCCCCGTTCGCCGACTTCGTGTTCCGCCAGCGCGCCGCGCAGTTTCTCGGCGAGAACGAGCTGGCCGCCCTGTTCGGGAACCAGCAGCTGTGGATTGGCGTGTCCTGCGCGCTTTTCCAGCTCGTGCTCGCCCAGCGGTTGCTTGGGTGGCTGGGCGTGGTCCGCTACCTGGGGGTGGTGCCCGGGATCCTCGCCGGCTTCGCGGTGGTGGCGCTCGTCTGGCCCGGGCTGTGGCCGGCGTACGCGCTCAAGCTGGCGGAGAGCGCCGCGTCCCTGTCCATCCTCCCGGTGGGGATCCAGCTGCTCTACGCGCCCGTGGCGGACGAGCTGCGCGACCGGGTGCGGGCCCTGATGGACGGGCTGGTGAAGAAGGGCGGGCTGGCTCTGGGCGGCGTGATGCTGGTGGGCGCCGGCCCGTGGCTGGACGGCCCGGCGCCGGTTGCGGCGCTGGTGGTGGTGTGCCTCGGCGCCGCCGTGGTGCTGTGGCGGCTCAAGCCGGCGTACGTCTCCGCGCTGCAGGCGCAGGTGGGTGACGGCGCGGAGGACGAACCCGAGCCGCTCGACTCCTCCAGCGAGAAGCTGCTCGCCAGCGCGCTCCGGTCGCCGGATCCGGACCGCGTGCTGCACGCGCTCGACCTCTTCGAAGCGGGACGGGGCGATCTTCGGCCGCACCTGGCGGAGCTACTGAACCACGAGTCTGAGCGCGTGGTGGCTCGCGGGGTGGCGCTCGCCGCCGAGCACGACGCCGTCGAGTTGGCGCCGAGGCTGGAGTGGCTGCTCCGTTCGGAGCGGCTCCGCCGGCCGCGCATCGAGTCGGCGTGGGCGCTGGCGAAGCTGTCGCCTGCGCGCGCGGCGCGGGTGCTCCCCGCGTTCCTCGTGGAGGGCGAGCCGGGGGTCAAGGCGGCGGCGATCGGCGCGTTGCTGAAGCTCGACGCCGGGCCGGAGGAGCCGGAGTTGTTGCGGATCAAAGACCGCGCCCGCGCCGCGCTGGAGGCGATGACCGCCCGCGGCGAGCGCGCCCCGCTGGCCGAACGGCGCGAGCTGGCGAAGCTGCTCGGAAAGCTGGCCGACGAGGCGTGGGCACCGGTCCTGGCGCGCTACCTCCAGGATCAGGACGGGTCGGTCCGCGCGCTGGCGATCCGCGCGGTGGGCGAGGGGCGGTACCGCTCGCTGGTGGACGCGCTGTTGCCGTGCCTGATGTGGCGCGACGACCGCGTCGCCGCGCGCGAGGCGCTGGCCGCCTTCGGTGATGCGATCGTCCCCACGCTGGAAGAGGCGCTCAACGATCGCAGCCGGCCCGCGTCGCTCCGCTACGAGCTGCCGCGCGTGCTGCGGCAGATCGGCTCGCAGGCGGCGCTGGATGTGCTGTTGTTCTCCAACATCCGGGACGACGCTTTTCTGCACTACCGGATCGGCGTGTCGCTCTCGCTGCTCAAGGAGGAGCACCCCGAGCTGACCGCCGATGTGGACCGGGTGCGGGAGGCCATTTTGCGCCGGCGGGACACATACCGGCGCTACGTGCAGCCGTTCCGGGATCTGCGCGCCGCGCTCGGGGAGGACGCGCTGCTCACCCGCGCGGTGGGGGACCGGCTGGACCAGGCGCTCGAGCTGTCCTTCTGGCTTCTGGGGCTGATGTACCCGCCCCGCACGCTGCGCCGGGTGCACGAGCACCTCGTCGGCCCGGACCCGCGCCGGCGGGCGTACGCGCTCGAGTTGTTCGAGAACCTGGTGAGCGAGGAGGACCGGGAGCTGGTCAACGAGCAGGTGTACGCGCACCACCGGGAGCTGCCTCTGGGCGCGCCGGGGCGGCTGGCGGATCACCTAGGATTTCTGTGCCACAGCGACGACCACGTCCTTCGGGCGTGCGCGCGCGAGGTGGCGCGGCGGCTGGGGCTGTGGACCCTGCCGCCGCAGGAGGGCGACATGAGCGACACCAGGGTGAAGCGGCTCTTCGCGCTGGAGGGCGTGGAGATCTTCGCGCAGAGCGACGTGGACGAGATCGCCGCGGTGGCGCAGGTGGCGCGCGAGCACCGCTTCCGCCGGGGTGAGCGGATCTACAGCGAGGGCGATCCGGGGGATGCGCTGTACGTCATCATCTCCGGCGGCGTGGACGCGTTCCGCCGCGGCGAGAAGGTGCTGTCGCTGGATGCGAAGCAGGCCTTTGGGGAGGTGAGCCTCCTCGACGGATCTCCCCGGCCGACCGAGATGATCGCCCGCGAGGACACCGAGGTGCTGGTGATCGACCGGCGCGACTTCCTCGACCTTTTGGCGGATCGCCCGGAGCTGCTCAAAGGCATCTTCCGGGTGGTCAGCCGCCAGTTGCGCGAGGTGGTGGATCTCGCCGCCAACGCGCGCAAGCTCACCGGCGAGGTGCCCGCGGCGGCGCTGCGCAAGCCCTGAGCCTCAGGGCCCGGGCGCTCCGGAAACGAGGAGCGGCCCCACCCGCGCCGCCACGACCAGCGCCACCGCCGCGGCGAACACCACGAAGGGGATGCCCGCATTGAAGCGGCGCGCCTGGTGGCGCAAGAGAACTCCGCACGGAAGCCCGAACAAAAAACCTCCCAGGTGTCCCTGCCAGCTCACGTTGGGCAGCAGGCTGATGAGGGCGATCTGCACGAGCCAGGTCCCGAGCGCACGGCGCCCCTGTGCGGTGGCGATGGGGAGCATCGCGCCGGCGTAGCCGAGGATCATCCCGGACGCGCCGATGGTGGGGACGTCGGGCGACCACAGCAGCACGAAGGTGGAGGACCCGAGCGCAGTGACCAGGGAGATCGCCATGAAGCGCCAGCTGCCGATGGCGCGTTCGAGCGCGAAGCCCAGGGTCCACACCACCGACATGTTCATGATGAGGTGGAGCGGCCCGGCGTGGACGAAGATGCAGGCGAGCGCGCGCCACCACTGGCCGTGGCGCACCAGCGAGGGCAACAGCGCGCCAAGTTGGAACGCTGCCCCGCGCGTGAGCCAGTCCACCGCGAACGTCAGCACGCACAGCGCGATGAGCGCCGCACAGGCTCGGGGGACGGCGATCTGGCGGAAGCCGCGCGGACCCGGAGGGGACGGATCCAGCGGGCGGCGGTCTCCGATCGCCACGTTCAGGGCTCCCGCGACACGATCGTGTCGTGCAGCCAGTTGTGGTCGTCCTTCGACGGGTAGTCGATGGTGTAGTGCAGCCCGCGGCTCTCCTTGCGGCGGGACGCGCACTCGACGATCAGGTGGGCCACGTCCGCGATGTTGCGGAGCTCCACCACATCGCGGGTGACCTGGAAGCGCCAGTAGTACTCGCGGATCTCCTCGCGCAGCATGTCCAGGCGGCGGTGGGCGCGCATCAGCCGCTTCGACGACCGGACGATCCCCACGAAGTTCCACATCAGGCGGCGGATCTCGTCCCAGTTCTGCGTCACCACCACCGCCTCGTCCGAGGCGACCGCGCTGCCCACGTCCCAGGGCGGCGGGTCCTCCCTCGGGAATGCGAAGGAGCGCAGCTCGGGCGCGATGGCGTTGGCGGCGCGGTGGCCGAACACCAGGCCCTCCAGCAGCGAGTTCGACGCGAGCCGGTTGGCGCCGTGCAGCCCGGTGCAGGCGACCTCGCCGATCGCGTAGAGGCCTGGCAGTGAGGTACGGCCGAACAGATCCGTCACCACGCCGCCGCACTGGAAGTGAGCGGCCGGCACCACGGGGATCGGCTGCACCGCCATGTCGATCCCGAAGGCGCGGCAGGTGGAATAAATGTTGGGGAACCGCTCCGCGAGGAAGGCGCGCCCCAGGTGCGTCATGTCCAGGTAGACGAACTCGTCGCCGGTGCGCTTCATCTCCGCGTCGATCGCGCGGGCCACCACGTCGCGCGGGCCCAGCTCGGCCAGCGGGTGGTAGCGATCCATGAAGCGCTCGCCGGACTTCAGCCGCAGCTTGCCGCCCTCGCCCCGCAGCGCTTCGGAGATGAGGAAGTTCTTCGCCTCCGGGTGGAACAGGGCGGTGGGGTGGAACTGGTAGAACTCCATGTTGGCGATCTGCGCGCCCGCCCGGTACGCCATCGCCACGCCGTCGCCGGTCGCCACGTCCGGATTGGTCGTGTACAGGTACACCTTCCCCGCGCCGCCGGTGGCGAGGATTGTGACGCGGCCGACGAAGGTCTCGATCGTCCCGTTCGCCCGGAGCGCGTAGACGCCGTGCACCGTGGGCGTGCGCGCGTTGCGATCGCGGATGAGGTCGATCGCCGTGGTGTCCGGGAAAAAGACGATGTTCGGCTGTTCGTCGCACGCGGCGAGCAGCGCGCGTTCCACCTCGCGTCCGGTCATGTCGCCGGCGTGGACCACGCGGCGCTTGCGGTGGGCGCCCTCGCGGGTCAAATCCAGCTCGCCGTCGGCGGCGCGGGTGAACTCGGCGCCCCGGGCAATCAGCTCCTTCACGCGCGCCGGGCCCTCCCGGATGGTGACCTCCACCGCGTCGCGGTGGCACAGCCCGGCGCCGGCGATCAGCGTGTCCTCGATGTGCTCTTCGAAGGAGTCCGCCGGGGAGATGACGGCGGCCACGCCTCCCTGGGCATACTGGGTGTTGCCTTCGTGTCTTGCCCGCTTGGTCAGGACGGCGACCGAGCCATGCCGTGCCGCCTCCAGCGCGAAGGAGAGCCCCGCAACGCCACCGCCGAGCACCAGGAAGTCGAACCTGTGCGACATAGGACGACCGGAGCCTTAACCGCGGGAAGTCTGCGGAACAAGGCGCAATTCCGCAGGGCCGATTCCTTGAGGACGAAACAGGCTGTGTATAGCGTTCTCGCCGGTTGCCCGATGAAGCACCCTGCCGCCAGCCTGCTGTGCGCCCTGGCCCTCGCCCTGGGAGGCGTGGGCCCGTCTGCGCACGCAGGGGAGATCTACAAGTACGTCGAAGCGGACGGCACCATCGTCTACACGAACGTCAAGCCACAGGGCGTGAAGAAGGCGCAGACGCTCAAGGGCAGCTTCAAGCCTGCGCCCCGGCCCACCGACGCGCCCGCCTCCACCCGGTTGGTGCGGGTCAGCCGCGAGCAGTACGACGAGCTCATCCACTCCGCCGCCACCCGGTACCGGATCCCCGAGGCGCTGGTGTGGGCAGTGATGCACGCCGAATCCAACTTCGATCCGCACGCGGTGTCGCCGGTGGGGGCCTCCGGGCTGATGCAGCTGATGCCGGCCACGGCCTCGGAGATGTACGTGAAGGACATCTTCGACGTGAAGGAGAACATCGAAGGCGGGACGCGGTACCTCCGCGTGCTGGCCAACATGTTCGACGGCGACATGGTGAAGATGGTGGCGGCGTATAACGCCGGGCCGGACGCGGTGAAGAAGTACGGCGGGAAGGTGCCGCCCTACGCGGAGACGCGGGCGTACGTGGCGAAGGTGATCAAGCTCTACTTCCAGTACAAGAAGCAGCGCGCGGAGGACGGCGCGAACTGATGGCGACGCGGGCCCGAGGGGAGAAGGCGGCGGTAGACGACGAGTTCCTCCACAACCTCTACAAGGGCGGGGAGCTCCTCGCGGCGGGGAAGGTGATCGAGGCGAAGGACTACCTCGAGAAGGCCTTCAAGCTGCAGCCGAAGAACGAGAAGGGGCAGAACCTGCTCGGGCTGACGTACTTCAAGCTCGGGCTGTTCGACCGCGCGGCGGAGATCTACGAGGCGCTGGTCCGGGACAACCCGGTGGACGCGACGCTGCGGGTGAACCTGGGGCTGGTGTACCTGAAAACCAATCAGCTCCAGCGGGCGATTCGCGAGTTCGAGACCGCCGTGGACCTCGCGCCGGATCACAAGAAGGCGCACAACTATCTCGGGCTGGCGCTGGCTCAGGTCGGCAACTACGCCGAGGCGAAGGAGCACTTCATCCAGGCGGGCAGCGAGGCGATGGCGCTGAAGATGGAGCGCGCCATGGCCGGGGAGGCCACCGGGCTGCACCGGATCCCCGCGCCGCTCGAGCAGCAGCGGTCGCAGAAGTTCGCGGAGATCGAGGGCAGCGAGGTGGTGGCCGAGCGCGGCGGTCAGCAGGTGACCGAGGTGAGCCCGCCGCGCCCTGCACCCGCGGCGCCCGCGCCCGAAGCGAAGCCCCGGAAGATCGACGAGAGCTGGGGCGCGCAGTTCGGCGAGGAGCCGGAGAGCGCCGCCTCCGCGCCGCCGCCGGAGGAGGAGATGCGGCTGGCGGAGGACGAGGGGCCTCCCGCGCTCAACAGCCCACGCGGCCAGACCGCATCCTTCCCGTCCGGGCCCGTGGAGGAGGTCGTCATCGAGGAGTCCGGCACGGTGATGACCCCGGAGGACCTGGGGGCGAAGGCCCAGGCGTTCGCCGAGCGCGCGCCCGTCGAGCACGCGCCGGCGGCTTTGGCCGAGGTTCCGCCTGCGCCGCCCGAGCAGTGGGAGGCAGCGCCGCTGGGAGCGATGAAGCCCGAGACCGCGCTGGGGCTGCCGATCGCCGAGCTGGCGCCG
This sequence comes from Myxococcaceae bacterium, assembly GCA_019686135.1. GTDB lineage: Bacteria > Myxococcota > Myxococcia > Myxococcales > Myxococcaceae > JADGHL01. The sequence continues at coordinate 9,577 of JADGHL010000001.1, forward strand.
ACACTGGAGGTGCTCCACGGGGCGGTGGCGGCGCCCTTCGAGGTGCGCCCCGAGGGCGTGGCGATCGCCGTCGACGGAGAGCTGCTGACGCGGCTGGAGAACCTGCTGTTCGTCTCCGGCGCGGTGCGCTTCGAGCCCGAGCTCAAGCGCTTCCGTGGGCGCACGACGGATCAGGGCTTCGGCGAGGGCGATGCGCGGATGACCCGGGCCAAAGGCCGCGGGGTGATGCTGGTGGCCGCGCCGAAGCAGCAGCGGTTCGTCACCGTCGACCTTTCGGACGAGAGCGCTTACTTCCGCGAGGAGGTGGTGTTCGCGTTCGAAGAGGCGGTGATGTTCGAGAACGGGCGGGTGCCTTCGGAGGCGACGGGCGACCTCGACCTCGTGCACCTGCGCGGCAAAGGGAAGGTGCTGCTGCGCCTGGACGGCAATTTGCGCGCGCGGCAGGTGCGGATGGACGAGCCGGTGACCGTGCCCAGAGCGCGGCTGGTGGGCTGGTTCGGGAACCTCACCCCGCGGCTGGTGACCCTGGCGCAGGAGGAGGGCGGACGGCTGGTCAACGGCGGCGCGGAGCTCTCCGGAGAAGGCTGGGTGCTGTTCTCGCTCCCGTAGCCTGTTAGAAGCGTTCCGTGTCCGTGGATCGAGCCGCCAGGCGCAAGGCCAAGAAGGAAGAACGCGCGCGCAGGCGCGCCGAGCGCCGCCGGCGCCCGAGCATCCTCGTCGAGCAGTTCTGGAACGTCCCGAACCTGCTCACGCTGCTCCGGATCCTCGCGATCCCGCTCTTCGTCTGGTTCACCTACGACGCCGACCCTTGGTACAGCGTGTGGGCGGCGGCGATCTTCGCGCTCGCGTCGATCACCGACGTCATCGACGGCTACCTGGCGCGGAAGTGGAACCAGATGACCGTCGTGGGGAAGCTGCTCGATCCGCTCGCGGACAAGCTGATCGTCACCGCCGCGTTCGTGATGATGGTCCGGCTGGGGCGGATCGCGGCGTGGGTGGTGATCGTCCTGTTGGCGCGGGAGTTCATCATCACCGGCCTGCGGTCGATCGCCGCGAGCGAGGGCATCATCATCTCCGCCGGGCAGGAGGGGAAGTGGAAGACCAGCTTCCAGCTCACCGGGATCATCGCGCTGTGCATCCACTACACGCACCCGTTGTGGCTCGTCTTCTGGACGTTCGACGTCGACTACAACCTGGTGGGCAAGACGCTCATCTACGTGGCGACCGCGCTCTCGGTCTGGTCGGCCGGCGTGTACTTCCGCGACTTCCTCACGACCCTGGCGAAGCGTGGGAGCTCGCCGGCGTCCTGAGCGGTCGTCCGGGGCGGGGCGTGGCAGAGCTGTCCGAAAGGTTGCTCGCAGCGAGTGCTTGACGGTGCGGATCGCGGTGGCTATATGACCGCGCACATCGCGGCACCCGAGAGGGAACGCGGGCTGAATATGCGGGAATAGCTCAGTGGTAGAGCATCGCCTTGCCAAGGCGGGGGTCGAGGGTTCAAATCCCTTTTCCCGCTCCAACCTCAGCGACGAAAAGCCCCGGTGACCCCGGGGCTTTTTGTTTCTGGCGCCATCTCCTTGACCGGATCCGGGCTGCGGCGCAGCTTCGGAGTGCCGTGGGCACCGAATCGAAACCCGGGGAAGGGGAGACGGCCACGCCGTGGAGCGAGGTCTCCGAATCGGAGCTCCACGCCCTGGTGGACGAGGTCCTCCGCTCGGGGAAGCACCTGACGCTGCCCACCCGCGACGAGGCGTCCCGGACGCCGGCTTCGGAGCGCCTGCACGCGCGGGCCATCGCCGAACAGATGCGGCGGCTCGCCCACCGGATCCGCAGCGAACCGCCGCCGCCGCAGGACGACGGCCCCGACGACGTCGACGAGTGGTGGTTCGAGATCGACGGCAGGCGCATCGGGCCCATCAGCCTGCGCAAGGTCCGCTACCTGTGGGAGGACGGCGAGCTCACGCCGGACTCGCTCTGCTGGCACGAGGGCTTCTCCACCTGGGTGTCGCTGTTCCGCGTGTCCGAGCTCGCGGAGGCGCTGGCGCCGCGGCCTCGCACGAACGCGGCGGAGCTGCTCGCGGAGGCGTCGCGCGTTCCGAAGCTGGACCGCACCACCGCGTCCGGGAACTGGATGCCGTCCGCGGCGGAAGAGCTCCACGCGGCCAACCGGCTGCGGCTCGAGGCCGCCCAGAAGCCCGCCGCCCCGCTGGAGGAGGCGCCTTTGGCGGTCTCTCTGGCGCCGCCTCCGCCGCTGGACATCGCCGGGACGTTCGCCACGCTCCCCGCGGAGCAGCCCGCGCCCGAACCGAAGCGGCGCGGTGCGCTCTCGCATGCGCTCGTCACCGGGTTGGTGGCGGGGCTTCTCATCTCCGGCGCGGTCGTGGCCACGCGGTTCCTCGCGCCGCCGGCACAGACCCAGCCGCTCGTGGTGGTGGTGCACGACGCCCGGGAGCCGGACGCGAAAGGCCCGCGTGAGAACCCGGCCGAGCAGAAGCCCGCGCGCCCGGCGGCTCCCATCCGCCGCGTCAAGCCGGCGGCTGCACCGCCGAAGCCGGCGCGCATCGACCCAGCGCCCGCCGAGGCCCGTGCGCCGGCACAGCCTTCGGTGGACGAGGCGTTCGCCGAGCAGTTCGGCTCATCTCCGGATGAGCTTGAGTCCTCCGAGATCGCCGAAGTGGTGGCGCAGCACCGCGCCGAAATCGACGCCTGCATCCGGGCTCAGCGCGCCGCGGCGCCGGAGCTGTCCGGACGCCTGGTGATGCAGTGGAGCGTCTCGCTGGACGGCCGCGTCTCCGACATCCGGGCGCAGTCGGCGGGCCGCACCACCGCGGCACTGGCGGACTGCCTGAAGCAGGCGATCGCCGGGTGGCGGTTCCCGAAGCACGAGGTCCCTCACGGGCCGGTGGAGTTCCCCTTCGCCTTTTGAGCGGGGCGCGTCTCACTCCGGCGCCAGGGCGTCCTCGCCTTCGGAGGCCACGGGTTCGGAGATCGTCCGGCCCAGGTGCTCGCTGAACCACGCCCCTGCGAGGCTGCCCACCATCTCCAACGCTCCGGGCTCCTCGAACAGGTGCGTGGCGTTGGGGACGAGCACGATGCGGTGCCGGGCGGACATCTGCCGCGCGGCGCGGTGGTTGAGCTCGATGACGGGCTCGTCCGCGCCGCCGACGATCAGCAGCGTCGGCGCGCGCACCTGAGAGAGCGATCCGGCCGCGAGATCCGGCCGCCCGCCACGCGAGACCACGGCGCCGATGACGGAGGGACGGGCCGCCGCGGCCATCAGCGCGGCTGCCGCGCCGGTGCTCGACCCGAAGTAGCCGATGCGCCCTCCGCCCGCGTCGGGCAGATGGCCCATGGTCCAGTCGGTGACCTCCACCAGGCGCCTCGCCAACAACGGGATGTCGAAGCGCAGCTCCGCAGTGAGGGCGTCGATCTCCTCCTCGCGCTCGGTGAGCAGATCGAAGAGGAGCGTGGAGAGCCCGTGCCCGTGGAGCATCGACGCGACCTGACGGTTGCGGGGGCTGAAGCGGCTGCTGCCGCTCCCGTGCGCGAAGATGACGAGGCCGCGGGCGCCGGGGACGGTGGAGAGCGTGCCGTACAGCTCGCCGCCCCGGACGGGCAGCACCAGCTCGCGGACCCCCATCTGTCCCGGCGGGTCGGCCTGTGCGGACGCTTCTCCGGCATGTGCGGCGTCGAGGAGCGCTTGCACCTCCTCGTTGTCGAGCTGGCGGAAGTCGTCGTACCACGCGCCGATCGCGCCGAGCGCAGGCGTGATGTGGAGGCAGAGGACGGCGTCTGCCAGCGTCTGCAGCTGGCTGACGGCGTCCGTCGACGCCACTGGCACGGCGAGCACGATCTTCTTCGCGCCCGCCGCACGGAGTGACTGCACCGCCGCCGTCGCCGTCCCGCCGGTGGCGATCCCATCGTCGACGAGGATGACCGTGCGGCCGCGCATGTCGGGCGGTCTGCCCTGTGGGCGGAAGCGCCGCGCCCGGCGGATCACCTCCGCGGACTCCCGCGCGGCCACCTCGGCCACGTCCTCGGCGGACGCGCCCACTGCGCGGACGATCTCGTCGTTGACGTAGACCACGCCGCCTTCGGCGACCGCGCCCATGCCCAGCTCCGGGTTCCAGGGCGCGCCCAGCTTGCGGACGATCCACACGTCCAGCGGCGCGTGGAGCGCCCGCGCGATCTCCGCAGCGACCGGCACGCCTCCGCGCGGCAGAGCGAGGACGATCGGCGACTCGCGCTGGTAGGCGCCCAACAGGCCGGCCAGCTTCCGGCCAGCCTCCTCACGGTCTCGAAAGCGCATCGGAGTCCTCCCGGGAAAAGCAACGCACGGCGAGCGCGGATCGCGAGAGGGACGCACGGAGGACGGCGGCCGTGTTAGGGGATGGCAACCCATGCCGATGCCGCCGCGCCCGATGCTCAACGCCCTGACCGTGCCGGAGCTCGCCCAGCTCCTCGACGGACGGGCGCGTGCGATCGAGGCGCTCCACTGGCTCTATGCCCAGCCGCCCACCTCGAACGAGATCCCGGACGCGATCCCCGGCGTGAGCTGGAAGGTGTGGCGGCGCGTGAAGGAGCTCTGCGGGCTGCCGAAGGTGGCGGTCGTCGAGCGCACGGGATCGCCGGATGGGACGACGAAGTACCTGCTCGATCTCGATGGGGCGACCGCCGAGACCGTGCTGATCCCCGCGCGGGGGCGCAGCACGGTGTGCGTCTCCAGCCAGGCCGGCTGCACGCGGAACTGCGCCTTCTGCGCGACCGCCACGCTGGGGTTCCGCCGGTCGCTGACGGCGGCGGAGATGATCGCCCAGTACCGCCTGGCCCGGGCGGACGCGGCGAAGGACGCGCCCGCGCGCAACGTCGTCTTCATGGGCATGGGCGAGCCGATGGACAACCTCGACGAGGTGCTGCGCGCCATCGAGGTCCTCACCCAGGCGCCCGAGCCGATGTTGGCGGCGAAGCAGGTCACCGTCTCTACCTCGGGCGTGCTGCCGGGGATGCGGCGCTTTCTGCGCGAGTCCCGCGCCTCGCTCGCGCTGTCGCTCAACGCCAGCACCGACGAGCAGCGCGATCGGCTCATGCCGCAGAATCGGACGTGGCCCATCGCCTCGCTGCTCGATGCGCTGAGGGAGGACCGCGCCCGGAACCCGAAGCGGGTGCACTTCATCGAGTACGTGCTCTTTTCGGGGATCAACGACGCGGACGAGGACGCGGCGCGGCTTCCGGTTCTTCTTGAGGGGATCAACGCGCGCGTGAACCTGATCCCGCACAACCCCGTGCCGGGCAACCCGCTGCGCCCGCCCAGTGACGAGCGGGTCCTGGCCTTCCAGAAGCGCGTGGCCGACAGCGGGATCCGCTGTCTCATCCGCTGGCCGCGCGGCCGGGAGGTGGCGGCAGCGTGCGGGCAGCTCGCGGCGACGAAGTGGAGCGAGCCGGAGACGGTGGGCGCGCCGCGCGAGCGGTGGCGGCCGATCCGGGACCGCTGACGCCGGAGGACGGCGGAGGGGGTATAGCCGCAAGTGGCATGTGGGCTGCCCGTGCCGCGCTGTTGAATGCGCAGGCCGGTGCCGCACGTCGGGCGGGGGCGGGCAGCTCGCGGCGACGACGCGGATCGAGCCGGAGAACGTGCTCCGCGCAGTGGCGGCCGGTCCGGGACCGCTGATGGCTGAGGAACCGACGCCGGACGTCTCGTCGGTGTCGATCACCGCCTCGTTGTGCGTCAGCACGCGGATCGGCGCGGGGGCTCGCCGGGCGTGGCGCCGATCGCGGTGCCAGCTGGCGTTGTGCGCACTGCTTGTGCCGCACGGGTGGAGCGGCGCCGATCGACGCGGACGCCGTGTGAGCTCAGCGCGAGGCCATCCGGCGCTCGAAGCCGGCGACGTCCTGGAAATAGTCCGCGACCAGCCTGGCTTGCTGCGGGTTCGTGTACACCTCGGGCACCGGGTTTGCGATGGCGGCGGCGATCGCGGCGGCGACCTCTTCGGCGGACTGCGCCGCGGGGACACCCGGTGGAGGACTGCGGCCGGGCGCGAGCTCGGGCGTCCCTCCGAGAGCGTTCTGGGCGAACGCGGTCCTCACCATCCCGGGCATGACGAGCGTCACGTGGATGTTCGGGTGGGTGGCCATCAGCTCCAGCCGGAGCGTGGTGGTGATCGAGTTGAGCGCCGCCTTCGCCGCGCTGTACGCAGAGCGGATCGTCGCCATCGGGATGCGGCCGAGGAACGAGGAGACGTTGATGAGCTGCCCCTCGCCGCGCTGCTGGAAGTAGGGCACCGCCACCTGCATCCCGTAGAGCGCGGACTTGAGGTTCACGGCCATCATCTCGTCGACCTCCGCGTCCGAGAGCTCGAGCACCTTGCGGCTGATGCCTCGGCCGGCGTTGTTCACCCAGACGTCAATGCGGCCGAAGCGGCGCAGCGCCTCGTCGCGGATGGCCTCCACGTCCGCGCGCCGCGTGACGTCGGCCACGACGGCGATGGCCTTCTGGCCGCAGGTGGCCGCCACCGCCTCGAGCTTCTCCTTCCGGCGCGCGGCGAGGACGAGCCTGTGTCCCTCCGCCGCGAGCGTCTTTGCCAGCGCCGCGCCGATCCCCTCCGACGCACCGGTGATGACCACCACCTTTTCAGCCATCTGACTCCTCCCTAAGAACGCCGACCGTGCTCCTGCGCGCCGGTGGCGTCAACCGCGACCGCATGGGGCAGAGCACAGGACGCGCAGCCCGGCCCGGTTCAGGTGCGAAGCCGGATGGCTCGCTCCTCGCAGCCCAATGCGAATGCAATGCGCCCCGTCGACCGGTGAGTCCACGGGGCGCGGGAATGCGGTGTGTCCGCGTGCCATCAGATCAACCGGCGCGCTCGTCGGACCCATCGAGCGCCGGCGGCGCGTTACCGTTGTCTGGCGCGGCGACCACAGGTGGCTCGGCCGCAAAAGGCGGCTCACCCGTCGCGCCCGCTTCGGCCGCGGAAGCGAGCGAAGCGGTCACCGCGTCGCTACCCGTGGAGGACCCGCTCGATGCTTGGGCGGTGTTCTCGCCGGAGCTCCCGCCCCCCGAATCGGCGACCGGGACCAGCACGGGCGCCGGGACCGGATTGCGCCGCTTGCGCACGGTCACCGGAGCGCCTCGCGCCACGCGAACCTGGGACGGTCGCCGGCGGACCTCCTCGTCGGTGCCGAGGTCCTTGATCAACAGCTCGCCCGCGAGCGCGTCCACGCCGATGACCTCCCCGCTGGCGGTGCGATCGCCGTTGGTGAAGCTGACGAGATCGCCCTGTTTGAAGCCGTCGACCGATTCGCGCGCGAGCCGGGGAAGACCGACGGGTCGCTTCGCCGCCGCTCCCTGAGCCTTGTTCTTCGAGCCGGGCGGGCGGCCGCGGCGGCGTGGCGCGGTCGTGGGAACGGTCGTGGCAGGCGATGGCGACGACGGCATCTTGAGCGCGATGGACGATGCGACGAGCCGCGCGACCTGCCCGCGAATCTGATGGGCGATTCCCCGGCCGATGGCCTCACCGAGCGCTTCGGCCCAGGCGATCACTCTCTGTGATGGAACGGCGTTCATGGGGGGCGCATCCTCCACAGAATGGCGCGATCCTCAACACCCCTCGCTGTGTCAAAGTTCAGCGCCATGCCGCCTTGCCGTCGGGTACTCGCTGCGGATCGGTCTGATTTCAAACAGGTGCAAAAGTTCGCGCGACCGTTGCAGCAGCACGCGACGATTCTTCCCCGGGTGGCCAGCGAGGGTGCAGCGCCCGCGTGAAATGACAGTCGAGGCCGCCCGCGGACCACTACCCACCACGGTCGGGCACCCCCACAGTCCGAGCCCACCCAAAGGAGGGTGCAGACACATGAACAAACTCTCCATTCTGACCGCGGCGTTGGTCCTCTCCGGTGCCGCGTTCGCCGCGGATCCGGCACAGGGCACCTCGCGCTCGCTCACCGACCTGGCTCCCAAAGACGAGAAGGCGATGGCCGAAGCGCTCCACCACGCGAACCAGTCGGAGATCCGGCTCGGCAAGCTCGCGCAGCAGAAGGGGCAGTCCCAGGCGGTGAAGCGGTTCGGGCAGATGATGGTCACGGACCACCAGAAGGCCGATCAGGAGCTGCTCTCGCTTGCCCGGACCAAAGGCTGGAAGCTCGCCGACGAGCCGACCGCGACGAATCAGACCGAGCGCGTGATGATGGCGGCGGACAAAGCGAACGAGGCCAGGCTCAACGCGCTGGATGGGCCGCTCTTCGATTCAGCGTACCTGTCGATGATGGTGGACGATCACGACGTCGATATCATGAAGGTCGCGCTCGGCGCGAAGCAGTTCGAGGGTTCCGAGCTCGGCAAGCAGCTCACCCGGCTTCTGCCCACGCTCGAGCAGCACCGGCAGCACGCGTACCAGGCGCTCGGCGAGGTGAAGCCCAATCCCGAAGCGCTCGGGATGGGCGGAGCCGGGAGCGCCGGGCAGCGGCGCGAGCTGAAGCAGCCGCGCTGACGATCGCCTCAGGAGGCAAGCGCGCGCTCGACAAGCTCCGGTCGATCGCTATTTTCCACCCCATGGCGAAGGACATCGTCATCTGGCCGGAGAAGGTCCTCAACGCGCCCGCCCGGCCGGTCACCGAGTTCGGTGAGCCGCTGGATGCGCTCCTCAAGGACATGGACGAGGCGGTGCGCGCCGCGGAGGGCGTGGGCATCGCCGCCAATCAGATCGGCGTGCCGTTGCGTGTGGCGCTCGTGGCGCGCGGCGACGGCACGTTCTTCGAGATCATCAACCCGCAGATCCTCGAGAAGTCGGAGAAGGTGACGTTGCGCGAAGGCTGCCTCTCCGTCCCGGAAGAATGGGAGCAGGTGGAGCGGTACAAGCGGGTGAAGGTCCGCTACCAGGATCGCGCGCAGCAGTGGCACGAAGTGGAGGCCGAAGGGCAGCTCGCGCACATCTTCCAGCACGAGATCGACCACCTCGACGGCACCGTCTACGTGATGCACCTCTCCAGCCTCAAGCGCGGCCTCATCCGCGAGCGGATGGAAAAGCTCAAGCGTCTGCTCAAACAGCGCGCGCGGAACGCCGAGGGCAGCGCGGCCGGCTAGCGGTCCCGATCCGGAACCGGCTGCGGCGGGGCCGGCGAGACCTCGGTGCCGGTGATCACCCGCACCCAGCCCACGCTGGAGTGGCGCTCCATCAGCCGGAACTCCTCCAGCGCCTGGGCGATCGCGCGATCTTCGGTCTCGGCGGTGATCCGGTAGGTCCAGCAGTACGGCTCGCGCCGGGGGCCGCTGTTCAACTCGTAGGTGGGCTCCCGGTAGAGGATGCGCACGAGCCAGGCACGCTTGCGCGCGGGGAAGGCGATGACGTTGGTCGCGCGGCTGATCGACATGCGGGCGAGACTATAACCAGCACGCGCCTTGCGTGCCCACCGCACCCGCCGCCGGTGGAAGTGTTCTGCCCCCGGGTCGCCGGCACTCCTGAGTCGGCACGCGCGCGCCGCGTCGGCGAACAGTGGATGCGCGCGGCAGCGCCGCTATAGAAGGCGCAGCGTGGAGATCTTCAAGGAGTTCACCTTCGAGGCGGCGCACCGGCTGCCGAACGTCCCCAGCGGGCACAAGTGCGCCCGTCTGCACGGCCACTCCTATCGCGTCGCCCTGCATGTGCGCGGGCCGATCGGCGAGACGTCCGGATGGATCATGGACTTCGCCGATCTGAAGGCCGCGTGGGAGCCGCTCCATGCGGTGCTCGACCACTACTACCTGAACGAGGTGGAGGGGCTGGAGAACCCCACCAGCGAAGTGCTCGCGCGGTGGATCTGGCGGCGGCTCAAGCCGTCACTGCCGGCGCTCAGCCGCGTGGTGGTGCGCGAGACCTGCACCTCCGGCTGCAGTTACGAAGGCGAAGACGAGCGCTGATCGACCGTGTCGGGCGCGCTGGCCACCGCGGGCGTGAGCGCCGTGCCCGGGCGGGAGGGTTCGACGATCACCTCGCCCCGGTTGTCCAGCTTCACCGGCTGGATGCCCAGCGCGCGTTCGACGATCGCGTGCCCCGCATAGATCAACGGGGTGAGCCCGATCGCGATGAGCAGCTTCATCGCGTAGGAGGTCGCGATCATCGACGGCATCCGCGCGTGGTTGTCGGTGCCCCACCAGGCCACCAGCGTCACCACCAGCGTGTCGATGAGCTGGGACACCACGGTGGATCCGGTGGCGCGCAGCCACAGGTAGCGGTTTCTGGCGATGCGCTTGAGCAGGCGGAAGGTGGCGATGTCGGCGAACTGGCCGATGAGGTACGCGCACATCGAGGCCACGAGGATCCGGCGCGAGCTCGCGAAGACGAGATCGAACGCGGACTCGGTCACGCCGCCGTAGCCCGGCGACCGCGTGAACTCGGGCCAGGGCAGCGCCACGGTCACGGCGATGATGCTGAAGGACAGGATCGCCATCCCGAAGCCGACCCAGGTGACGAAGCGCGCCGCCTTGTGCCCGTAGAACTCGTTGAGCAGGTCGGTGATCAGGAAGGTGACCGGGAACGCCACCATCCCCGCGGAGAGGACGAAGGAGACGTTCCAGTTCACGTACTCGAGCAGCTTGCCGCCGATGATGTCGCCCACCACGAAGCAGGCGACGAACGTGGCGGCCAGGACCACGAAGAGCTGGGTGCGGCGATCGAAGTGCACGATGGTTCCGTCCTCACTCCCGAAGGAGCAGTCCTCCGTCCACCACCAGCTCCGTGCCGGTGGTCCAGGAGGCCGTGAGCAGGTGGGCGATCGCTTCCGCGATCTCCTCGGGGCGGCCGATCCGCCCCAACGGGTGCAGCGCGTCCAGCGCGGTCCGATCGCGCCCCGAAATCATCTCGGTGTCCACCAGCCCGGGCGTGACCGCGTTGCAGCGGATCCGGCGCCCGGCGCCCGCGAGCGCGAAGCTCTTCATCACCGCCAGAAGGCCCGCCTTGCTCGCGCTGTAGACGGCGCTGGTGGGCAGCGGGCGGTGGGCGAGGGTGCTGGACACGAACACCAGCGCGCCGCCGGGGTCGAGGTGCTCGAGCGCCTGTTCGCCGATCCTCAGCGCGGCGACCAGGTTGATCTGAAGCTGCGCGTTCAGCGCGTTCTCGTCGAGCGCTCCCGGCAGCTGGTGGTGGACCAAGCCCGCGCTGAACACCACGCCGTCGAGCCCGCCCAACGCCGCTTTTGCCCGCGCCACGAGAGCGCGCCGCTGGGCCGGGTCGGCAAGGTCGCACGAAATCGCCACCGCGCGGCCTTCGGGCGCCGAGCGCACCACCGCCTCCAGCCGCTCCGCGCGCCGTCCGGACACCACCACCTGCCCGCCCTCGGCGAGCACGCGCTCGGCGACCGCGCGGCCGATGCCGCTCCCGCCGCCGGTGATGAGGACGCGCTGCATGCCGGGTTTCGGTGTCATCCGTGCGCACCTTCCGATGCGCCGGGCGGGTAGTAGGTGACACCTTCCGGCCGGGTGAGCCCGCCCTCCGGGAGCGGGACTTCGATCTCGTCGTGAGGAAGGAACGCCGGGCGGTCGACGCACAGCACCGTCTGCTCGTGCGCCGACGGATTGTCGTACCGGTGGGGAAAGCCCTTCGGCCACCGGAAACCCGTGCCCGCGGCCACCGGCGCGCCCTGGAGCCACAGCCCGCTGCCGAGCACCAGCTCGGACTCCTCCATCTCCCGGTGCTCGTGGGTGGCGATGGCGCCGCCGGGCTTGAGCCGGAGGCGATAGATGCCGGCGCCCCCGTCCTCGTAGATGACGTCCACCCGTCCGAAGGACTTCTCCTCCACCGCATAGCGGTACTCGTCGGCGCGGCGGTGGACGGCCAGCGCGGCCACGGTGCCGCCACTGAGCGCTTCGGGCTTGGCGAGGCGAAGCGTGACTGCCTGCACCTGCGCGCGGTGGAGGTCGGGCGTGGGCGGGGCGAGGATGTAGCGGCACAGCGCGTCGGCGGCGGCCTCGAGCAGCCGGAACGACGCGTTCTCGAGGAGGAAGCGGAGCTCGCCGGAGAGGCGCGCGTAGTCCACCGTGGCCTTGAGCCCGCCCCGGTTCGCCGCATCACGGGTGTCGAGATAGAGCGAGACGTCCAGCCGCAAGGGCTGCGGCGTGTGGCGTTCGGCGCGGTAGACGCCGACGATGCAACAGACCTGCATCCCCTCCAGGGCGATCTCGTCGAGCGGACGGCCGTTGGCGTCGAGCGGGTGGAACGTCATCACAGGACCCGCTCGTCGATCTCCACGCTGACCGGGCAGTGATCGCTGCCGTGGACCTCGGGGTGGATGGCGGCGTTCTTCACGTACGGCAGGGCCCCGGGCGAGGCGAGCACGTAGTCGAGCCGCCACCCGATGTTCTTCTCGCGCACGCCGAAGCGCTGGCTCCACCAGGTGTAGTGGCCGCCCTCCTTGCGGAAGTGGCGGAAGGTGTCGGTCCAGCCAGCCGTGATCCACCGCGAGAACGCGCGGCGCTCCTCCGGCCGGAAGCCCGAGTTCTCGCGGTTGTCGCGTGGACGGGCCAGGTCGATCTCCTCGTGCGCCGTGTTGAAGTCGCCCATCACAAGGATCGGCTCGCCGGCCTCCATGGCCGGCTTCAGGCGCTCGAAGAGCCGCTGATAGAAGCGGAGCTTGAACGGGATGCGGGAGAGGTCGCGGTTCACCCCGTTGCCGTTGGGGAAGTACGCGTTGACGATCCGGAGCCGCCCGAAGCGGGCGATCTGCACGCGGCCCTCGTCGTCGAACGCGCGGATGCCCATTCCCGGCTGAAGCTCGTTGGGGGCCTCGCGGGAGAACAGCCCCACGCCCGAATAGCCGGGGCGCACCGCGGGGGTGAAGTGCGCTCGCCAGCCCTTCGGTTCGCGCAGGCGATCCGGGATCTGCTCCACCGCCGCGCGGATCTCCTGGACGGCGATGATGTCCGCGCCGCAGCGTCCGAGCCAGCGCGCAAACCCCTTCCGATGGGCTGCCCGGATTCCGTTCACGTTCCAGGACACGATCCGCACGTTGGGGAGGATACCCGCCGGGTGCGGATCCGGCGATGGCTTCCGCCGGTCAGAAGGGCGCCCGCCCCGCAGGTGGCTCAGCGCTCGTCCCGGGAGACCTTTTTGTGTTTCTTCGGCGGCGGCGGGAGCGCATCCAGCTCCGGGCGGACGTCCTCTTCGAGGTCGGGGTCGAGCGCCAGCGCCTTCTCGAAGTCCGCGCGCGCCTCCTCGAAGTGGCCCAGCTCCTTGTGGGCGAAGCCGCGGAACGCATAGGACTCGCCGTCCCGGTCGAAGCCCGCCTCGAAGGACGCGGTGAGTTCGGCGATCGCCTCCTCGTTCCAGTCCCTCTGGTACAGCCAGATCCCGTAGCCCGCGCGCAGGGATGGGTCGCCGTCGGCCTCCACCCAGGCCTTGTAGGCCTGCTTCGCCTCCTCGACGCGGCCCTGATCGAGCAGAAGGCGCAGCAGGAGGTTCTGGCCTTCTTCGTCCTTCGGGTTCTTCGCCACGCGCGCGCGGATGGCGGCTTCGCGCTGTTTCTCGCGCTCGGCGTATGCGGCCTCGTAGCGGGTCCAGACGTCGCGCTCCCTCTCCGCATCGCCGATCGCCCGGTACGCCATGGCCAGGTCGGAGGCGAGCTGCCGGTCATCGGGTGAGCGGGCGAACTGCGCCTCCGGACGTTCGCGCTTGAGGCGTTCGGCCCAGGCGCCGGTTCCACCGCCGGAGGTCCGCCGGGTCATCAGCCACGGCAGCCCGGCGGCGAAGAGCACCATGATCAACTCAGCGACCACCAGCGTGCGGAAGCGGCCGCGCCGCGCCTTGAGCGCGTCGACGCGCTCGTCCGGATCGTCGGGGAGCGGCGGGGGAGGCTGCCTCGGCACCATGTACGAGCGGGCCACCATGTCCGCGAGCGAGCGCCGGTCGGGCCGGGTCAGCATCAGGAACTGACCCAGCACGGCGGCGGCGAGCAGCATCCACGAGAGGTGGAACAGCAGAAAGCCGATCCCCGTGGGCATCATGAAGCCCAGAAGGCCCAGCCAGCTCATCACCAGGCCGAACACCAGCGTGGCGAGGTAGGTGATGGGAAAGAACCCCCGACCGACGAGCTCGCGGAAGAGCAGGTCCGTGACCGGGACGTTCCGGCCCTTCCGGGTGACCAGCTCGATCCCGAACAGCCGCATGCCGATTGTGGCGCGGAAGAGCGAAAGCGGCACCACCGAGTAGCCGACGAGGATGGCGAACACGCCCCACATCGGCGCGGCGAGGCCATACAGCCAGAGCCCGCCGAAGAAGTAGCCCGCCATGAGGGTGACCAGGATGAACAGGTCGAACGCGCCGGCCTTGAGACGCGCTTCGATCGGCGCCGGCTTCAGGTCCGGCAGTTGCTCCTCGTCATCGAAGGGTGCCATGCGCGCTGCTTAGTCGAAGCGGCCCGCGCGCCGGAAGGGCACCCCGTCAGCAGGGCGTGACCGAACAGAAACCCCATAGGCCCTTTCCCTCCGAAGAGGCCTGGTCCTCGAGCGTTTCGAACTCCTGCGCCCGGTCGTCCCCGTTGGGCGGGATGTGGAGGACGCACGCGTAGCCGCGTTCCACCATCAAGGTGTTGACCTCGCGGCCATCGAGAAAAACGTAGGCCAGAAGCCGTCCAAACCGGTCGGTGCACGTCTGGTCGTAGCGGAGCGTCACCGTCTGCGCGAGCACCAGCGACGCATTGAAGTCCCGGGCCTCGTTCCCGTAGCACTCCGCGTCCGACCCGACCTCCGGTGCGTCGATCATGAGGTAGCGGATCTTCTCTCCACTCTCGAGCGTGATGGTGTCCCCATCATGAACATCCGCCACCACGCCCGAAGAAGGCCCGCACTCCGATCCCCCGCAGCCAGCGAAAAAGGCCACCACACCCGCAACGACCACGCCGACCACCCACGCACGCAAGGACGTCCCATCCGGAGGCCCGAAGGGCCGGAGGATCACCCTACTCACTGCTCACCACCTGCCACGAACGACGTCCGCGCCGGCACTGCCCACCTCGAAGCCTCAGCTGCATGCGGCGTTCGCTTCACCCGGCGTTCCGAGATCGCCCGCGCCGTAGGATTTCGTGGAGGCGCAGAAGTTCGCCGGGTCGTCGTTGCTGACGGTGTCGAGCTTGTTCACGTCGAGTTGGGCGGAGGCGCCGGGGGTGGAGGTGCTGTAGGTGATGCGGTCCAGCTCGCCGCCCCCGCTGCGGAGGATGATGCTGCGCGCGCCGGAGTTGGAGAGCGCGAAGTTGAAGGTGCCGAACACCGGCGGGAGCCCGCCGTTGGCGCCGCTGTCGGCGTTGCGTGCCAGCACCGCGTATTCGCCCGCGCGGAGGTGGAGGCAGTCCGGCGAGGAGAGCGTGGAGTTGCCGGTGCCCTCGTTGGCGACCTGCACGCCGTTGAGGTCCACGTCCGCGGTGGCCATCACTTCGATCCACTCGCCCGCGGTGTCGCTGACCGCCTCCGGGTTGGCCATGAATTCGGTGATGACGAGCTGGCCGGCGGTGGGGACGATGACGTCGCGCATGTTGCCGGTCGACGTGTCGTGGCACTGCGCGGGCGCGCCGCAGGCGGTGTTGGGGCCGCCCGGAGTGCCCTTGTCACCCTTTCCGTAGGACTGCGTGGCGTCGCAGCGGTTGGCGTCGTCGTCGTTGGCGACCGGATCGAGCGCGCCCGGATCCACTTGCACCGCCACACCCTGCGGGGAGGCGGTCCAGGAGACGCGATCCAGCTCGGTGGTGCCGTCGAGCAGGGCGATCGATCCGTTGTTGTCGACCAGGCCGCTCTTGAGCTCCGCGGTGACGAACGGCAGCCCGCCGTTGACGGAGGCGTCGCTGGAGCGCGCGAAGATGCCCTGCTGTCCAGGCTCGAAGTGCAGGCAGGTGGAGGAGGTGATCGCCGCGGGGGTGCCGGTGCCGACCTGCACGGACAGGTCGTTCAAATCGAACGGCGCCATCGCCGTGATCTCGAACCACTCGCCCACGGTGGCGCTCACCGCCGAAGGCCGCGCCATCCACTCGCTGATCACCACCGCGCCGGCGGCGGGCTTTTGGATCGGCCTGGGCAGGCCGCTGTCCGGGTCGCTGCACTGGCCCGGCGGTGGCGTGACGGGGCACGGGGAGTTCGCCGCCCTCGGGGTGCCCTTGTCCATGCCGGATCCATAGACCTGCGAGGCGGCGCAGAAGTTGAGCGGGTCGTCGTTGGCGTCGGCGTTGAGCGCGTCCGGCGACAGCTGGGTGGCGGCGCCCGCGACGGTGCTGGTCCACGAGACTTCGTCGATCAGCGTCTCGCCGGCGTAGATCGCCAGCGTTCCGTTGGAGTTGGCGAGCGTGGGGGAGATCGTCGCGAGGACATTGTCCAGCCCGCCGTTGGTGTCCGGGTTGTTGTTTCGCGCCAGCACGCCGTAGGTGCCCACGCCGATGGTGAGGCACCCTTCGGCGTTCAACGTCATCCGGTTGGAGCCGGAATGCAGCGTGAGCCCGTTGAGGTCCACCGTGCGCGAGGGCGCATACAGCTCCACCCACTCACCCTGGTCGTCGCTCACCGCCTCGGGGTTGGCCATGAACTCGGAGATGACCAGCTCACCGGGAGCCGGCGATTCGATGGTGCGCGCTTCGCTCGAGATCGCGTCGATGCAGGTGCCGCCGCCCACCACGCCGCATTTGGAGTTCTGCGCGCCCGGAGTGCCGAAGTTGATCCCGTCGAAGCTGGTCGTGGCGGAGCAGAAGTTCGTCGCCACGTCGTTCACGGCGGAGTCCGGCACGAGCGCCCCGTCGAGCTCCTGGCTGTGGCCGTCC
Organism: Myxococcaceae bacterium; assembly: GCA_019686135.1. GTDB lineage: Bacteria > Myxococcota > Myxococcia > Myxococcales > Myxococcaceae > JADGHL01. Next base: position 26,332 of record JADGHL010000001.1, read on the forward strand.
TTGCCGCCGTCGACGTACTTGACCTCGTCCAGCACCTTCGTTCCGCACCGCACGGTCAGCGTCCCGCCGCTGTTGCGCAGCGCGCCCAAATCCGACCCGTAGCTGTAGCCCATCCACTCCGGCTTCGGCTCCTCGCGCGCGTCTCCCACCGCGAGGTACCCGCCGGCCGGGATCGTCACGCTGCGGAAGGTGTGCTTCTTCTCCGAGGCGCCCGCCGCGTCGGAGTGGGCGATTGAGATCCCCTTGAGGTCGATGTCCTTGCCGGACGCGTTGTACAGCTCGATGTACTCCTTCCCGGTGTCCGTCCCGGCCGGGTTGGCCATGAACTCGCTGATCACCAGATCGCCGGGGAGGCGGGCCTTGCACAGCTCGTCGATCGACGGCTCTTCGGGGCCACAGGAACTGAAGACGGCGCCGGCGGCGAGCGCGAGCGCGGCGTAGAGCGGTTGACGGTTCATCCGGGTCCTCGTGCGCAGTCCGGCCATGGCTGCGCGTGGTGCAGAAGGGGGGAAGGTCACTCCTCGTCGTCCTCGAGCGGCGGCGGTGTCGAGAAGCTGGAGACGGTGCCGTCGCTGTCCGGCGTGGCGGTGATCTCCGTGCCGGAGGTGCCGGTGTCTTCGGTGAGCAGTCGGTCCAGCTCGGGCGAAGTCGCGAGCACCTGGCCGGGCAGGGTCACCTGCAGCTGCAGCTTCTCGGTGTGGTCGTAGCGGTTGACGTACTTGTGCACCGTGCCGCGGATCCGCACGTACTCGCCCTTTGCCATAAGCACGCCGGACGCGAGCGCCACGTCCTTGTCGAAGAACACGACGTCGAAGTCGTGGCCGCGGCTTCGGCCGAGCTTCACCACCGTGGGACCACGATCACCCAGCTTGATCTCGTTGACGGCTCCGAGCACCACCACCTCCTCGCCGAGGTGCTGTTCGAGCTGGAGCAGCGCGTTCCACCGGGTGAGCGTGATGTAGTTCGGGTTGTCCTCCGCCTCCTTCTCGAAGCGGGCGATCACGTCCGCGCGGCCGTTCCACCAGCGCAGGCGTTCCTCGTAGTCGTCGTAGTGGAGCCGGTTGGGATCCCAGATCCCGATCTTCTGCGCCATCGCCTGCGCCTGGGCCTCGCGGAACTCCTTGTCGAAGCGCCGCGAGCGTCCGTACTTGGTGAAGTACGGCGCCATCCCGGCCCGCACGCATTCGATGTTGTAGTTCACCCACTCGCCGTTCTTCTTCGCGAACACGTAGGCGAGATAGCGGCCGTAGTAGTCGCGGATCTCGCCGGGGTGATCGCGCTCGAGGCGCACCGTGGTCACGCCTTCGAAGAAGGCCTGGGCCCAGTGTTTGGCGTCCTCGCCGAGCGGCGTGGCCATCTTCACCGGCCGGGTGGCGTCCCCCTTCATCTCCTTCTTGTACTGCTCCCAGCCGCGGGCGAAGGCCTCGCGCTCGAACGGCTTCTTGAAGGTCTCCTCGGTGTCGATCCCGAGCAGGCGCATGGAGCTGTCCAGGCCCTTGACCCGGATGGTGTCCCCGTCGATCACCGCGTTGGCGCCGTCGATCGGAAACTCCCCGATGACCAGGCCGACCCGCTCGAGCTTCGAGAGGGTCTTGTTGGCCTCGCTCCGCGTGTAGCGGCGCTGCGCCCTGGTGGGGACGCACCCGGAGACGGCGACCACCGCGACGAGGATCAGGCTGAGGCTTCGCCGCTGCATCCCATCTCCCGCCTTCTAGAACTTCGACTCCAGAAGCACCTGGAGCCGGTGCTCGGGGTTCGGCCGCCGCGTCTGGGTGCTCTCGCGGTGGTCGACATAGACCAGCGCATCGTACCGCAGCCGACCGAGGAGCTGCCGCCCCGGAGACCAGGTGAGATCCACCCAGGTCCAGGAGGTCCGCTCGGTGTTCTCGTCGTTCGACAGGTCGAAGTCCTCGTACCGGGTCTTCGCGCGGATCTTGAACCCGGGGACGGGCCGCACCGCGACCTCGAACCACACCGACGCGTCCCGCCGCGCGCCGCTGAGCAGCGTCTTGTAGGAGGGCTGGACGGCGAAGGTGACGAGGTCCCCGAACGGCGCCAGCTGCGCGCGCGCCGAGGTCCGCACGTACTTCGGATCGCAGTAATCGCCCGCAAGATCGGTGCTGCTGCCCAGCTCGCCGCTGGCGCCGATCTCGGGGTCTTCTCCGCTCAAGACGAGGAGCGGATCGATCTCGTCCGTGCACGGGTTGATCTGCTTGTACGCGAGCTTCGCCCACGCCGCCGCCTGGAAGAAGCGCCAGCCCTTGAAGTCGGCGCGGACGGACGCCTCGGTGTTGAGGGTGCCGGCGCTGTCCTGGACCTTGCCGTCGTACGGGAGCGTCCAGGTGTTGAGCGTGGCGCGCACGCGCCAGTCCTCGCTGAACGCCTGCAGGTACCGAATCCGCGCGCCCAGCTCGTTGCGGACGCGCTGCCCGTCGAGCTCGTCGGAGCCGGAGGGCGCGTGTGCGTACGGGTTGAGGAAGTGGCGGTCGTAGTAGCGCAGGGACAGTTCGAGCTCCTGCTTCTTCTGGCTGTACACGGTGCGCTGCTCCACCGCGTAGCCGCCGCCGGCGTTGCCCGGTTCGTGATCGAAGCTGCGGGCCGCCTCCGCGTAGAAATTGATGGGGCCTACCTTCGTCGCGCCGTTGATGCCGATCGCCCCGAAGGCGCCGCCGTAGGGCCAGGAGGCGTAGTCCTGGAAGTCGAGCGCGATCCCGGGGACGTTCCAGATCGGCAGCGCGTAGTAACCGGTGAGGCCTGCGCGGGTGCGCTCGTCGACCTTAATCGTGACATTGCCGCCGCCGGTCAGCTCGTTCATTACGTCCGGCAGCGTGACGTAGTTGAACCGCCGCACGCCGTCCGGCGCCTCGTAGACAGGCGGGGCGGAGCAGGTGTCCGAGTCGTCGTGCGGGTCCTCGCACCGGCTGCGGTCGAAGACCTGATACTGGTAGATGGACCGCGACTGGAACGACCCGAAGCCGGTGAGGTCCAGCCGCGCGGTGCCGAACGAGAGGTCCTGGATGCTGGCGGCGACGCCGCGGAAAGAATCCGGCCACGCATAATCCGGCGTGGCGCGAAGCTCCTCGAGCTCTTCGCACGCTCCGCCCGAGTACCGGCAGAAGGTCACCAGGTCGGATCGGTTGTAGACGATGTCGTCGCCGTAGATCCCGTTGGGCTGCGTGCGCCGCGCGTTGTCCAGGGTGAGGCGTTCGGCGAACCCCAGCCGGAACGTGCCGGCGAGGATCGTCCGGCCGGTGGACTTCCACTGCACGAACAGCTTCGGCAGATACACGCCGTAGCGGGCTGGTTGCGCCATCAGCGCGTCGCCGATCGGGTCGTAGCGGACGCTGCCCAGCCGGTACCGCGTGGTCGTGAGCGCCACTCCGGCCGACAGGTCGAACGGGAGCTTGAGGCGGCTCTTGAGCATGAGCGGCGGCGACACCGGGTCGGAGAGGGCGTAGCGCGAACGCAGGCTGACCTTTCCGGAGACGGGGATGCGGGCGGCGCGTTCGGAGATCACCAGGAAGGGGGCGATCTGCGCGAGCTGCTCCTGGGTGATGGCCCCTGCCTCCACCAGCGCCTTCGGATCCTCGATGTACCCGTCGAGCTTGCGGTACTGGAGGATGGCGTCCACCTGCGCGCGGGTGAGCGTCGGCAGCGCGTAGAGCTCGTCCGCGTCGGCGGTGTTGAGGTCCACTCCGGTGTCGAGCAGATCGACCAGCGTCTCGAGCTGATCGTCGTCGATGACGCCCTGCTGGTGGAGGTCGTAGAGGTCGTCCTCGGTGTCGATGCGGATATCCGCTCCGTAGTCTTCGGCGAGCGCGCGTGGCGCGGCGCAGCACAAAAGGGCGAGGGCGAGGCGAACGGCGGCGCTGGATCGTGCGGACGTCAGGAGTGCACCCACGGGGAGAATGAAGTTATCGCACGCCAGCGGCCGGAAGGTTCGTAAACCGGCCTGACAATCAGCCGGAGTGGCTGCGCAGCTTCACCGCGCCGCTGCCGGCCTTGAGGCGTTCGAAGAGGGTCCGCGCCAGCAGGTACCAGAAGGAGACCTCGCCGAAGCTGAGGATGTCGCCGTCGCGCAAGAGCACCGCTCTGCGGATCCGGATCGACCCGTTGAGCATGGTGCCGTTGGTGGAGCCCTTGTCCTCGAGCGTGCACACTTTCCGGGTGTCGTTCCACCGCACCACGGCGTGGAGCTTGGACACCGACGGTTCGTCGATCACCACGTCGCAGTCCGGCGCCCGGCCGACGGTGAGCTCCGCGCTGCCCGACATGGGCGGGAGGGTGGCGATGATGAGGTCATCGAACTGAAAGAGCATCGCCAGGACGTCGGCGGTGAGCTTCTCCGGCCGGGCGATCATGGTGGCGCGCGCGTTCACCGGCAGTCCCATCACCTGGGTGCCGGCGGGCGCCATCATCGACGCGGGTTTCTGGATCAGGGCGAACGGCCCGAGCTCGCGCTCGAACTGGGCCATCGTCAGGTTCGAGACGAGGCCACGCACTTCACGGATGGTCAGCACGGCCCAGGAGTCTATCCGCGGCGGCCGCTCACGCGTGCGTGAACTCCGACCACGATGGCGTACTCCGGCACGTCATGTGTGACCACCGCGCCCATCGCCACGACCGCATGGTCGCCAATCGTGACGTCGTCGGTGACGCCGGCGTTGGCGCCGATCCACACGTCCTTGCCGATCACGATCCCCTTCGACCGTACCGGCTGCACGCGGATGGGACGGTCCGGGGGCAGGTCGTGGACGAACGCATGCGCCGCGATGCCGCAGCGGTCGCCGATCAGCAGGGTCCGATTCGGCTCTGCGAACAACGCCGCCTCCGGCGCGATGAAGCATCCTTCGCCGATGGTGATCGTCTCCGCCGCGCGCAAGAAGTCCTGCACCTCCACCTCCTTCTGCCAGGCCTCCGCCCACGCGGGGTGCCGTTCCTTGAGGGAGAAGTAGAGCCACGGCATCCAGGAGAGGCGCTTTTTGTGCTGTTCGCGCAACCGCTCGTCGGGAAGCGGATGGGTCACGTTCGTGCCTTCGCCCGAAGCGTCTCGAGCGTCGTGCGGAAGGGGATGAGCTCGGCGTTGAAGTGGAGCTCGAAGAACGACTCGGCGTCATCGACCGCGAGCGTGGCGGACGGCGTCAGCAACGGGCCGCTGCGCTCGAGCGTCCGCGCGGACTGCACGGGCAGCTCGACCCGAACGCGCGCTGGGACACGGCCATCCGACGGCAGATGCTCCGCTCCGGACCGCCGCAGCCAGACCCATTCGTCCGCGGTGACGCGGTACACGTCCGCGCACCGGCCGTCGGGTTCGTCCACGCCCACCACCTCGTCCGCTTCGAGCTCCACCACCGCCACGGTGCCCGACCGCAGCGCTTCGTCCACGCGCCCAAGCTCCGCTTCGGCCGGGTGCGGCGCCACCATCCTCGCGCGGTAGAACCACAGCGCCGCCACCGCGAAGGCGATCGCGCCCAGCGTGGAGATCCACCCGGTGGGCAACCGGCCGGTCAGCGCGCAGAAGAGCGCAAAGGCGCCGAAGAACACGCCGGCCAGCGCCAGCCATCTGAAGGTGCCGAGCTCCCGCGACCGGCGGGTGGGGTTCGGCGGCCGATGGATCATCGCTTCGAGCTCGGCCCGTCGGGCCCAGAGCGTCGCGCGCTCGTCCCGGGTCAGCGGTCGCGTCGATCTCTGGAACATGGCGGCGCCTTCACATCTTGCCTCTGCGATCGCCCGGCGGCCGCATAGATTCGCTCGGGTGAAGCTCAACGCCTTCGTGGTGGGCCAGGGGACGCGTGGCACCGTGCTTTTGCACGGCTTTCTCGGCAGCGGCAGGAACCTGCGCACGCTCGCCACCCGCTGGGCCGAACGCGATCCCTCCCGCATCTTCCTCCTGCCGGATCTGGCGGGTCACGGCGCCTCGCCCAACGTCGATGACACGACAGACCTGCGGTCGATGGGCCGGGACGTGATCGAGACCGCGCGCGCGGCCGGGTTCGAAGGCCCCCTGGACCTGGTGGGCCACTCGCTCGGCGGGCGGGTGGCGCTGGCCGCGGCGCTCGCCGCACCGGAGGAGGTCGCGCAGGTTGTGTTGCTCGACATTGGCCCGGGGCCGATCGACGGGGACACCAGCGAGAGCGGCCGGGTGCTGGACGTGCTGATTCAGGCGCCGGCGTTGGCCGCCGAGCGCCGGACGCTTCGCCAGTTCCTCATGGACCATGGCCTGAGCGGTGCTCTGGCCGACTGGCTGATGATGAACGTGGAACCCAAAGACGGCGGCTATGGCTGGCGGTTCGACCGCGCCGCGCTCCGTACGCTGCACGCGCGCGTCAACCGCGAGGACCTCTGGCCGGCGCTTCGGTCCCGGCCGTCCACTCTCTCCGTGTCCGTCATCCGCGGCGGGCGATCGCCCTACGTCAGCCACGCCGAGGCGAAGCGGATGGAGCAGGCGGGCTGGCGGGTGTTCACGCTTCCCGAGGCCGGGCACTACGTGCACGTCGACGCGCTCGAGGCGCTCCTCGATCGGCTGGCCGCCATCTGACGGCAGGACCACCTTGCACGCGCGCGGCCGCGTGGTATCGCGGCGCTCGTTCCCAGACTCTTCCGAAAAGGAGCCGCCGTCATGTCGAATCAGGTCCGCATCGAGAGGGACACTTTCGGGCCCATCGAGGTCCCCGCTGACCGGCTGTGGGGCGCGCAGACCCAGCGCTCGCGCCAGAACTTCGCCATCTCCCAGGAGCGGATGCCGATGGATCTCATCCGCGCGCTGATCACGGTGAAAAAGGCCGCGGCGATCGTGAACGCTGAGAACGGCACCCTGCCGAAGGACAAGGCGGAGGCGATCATCCAGGCGGCGGACGAGGTGCTCGCCGGCAAGCACGACGAAGAGTTTCCGCTGATCGTCTGGCAGACCGGGTCGGGCACGCAGACCAACATGAACGCCAACGAGGTGCTGGCGAACCGGGCGTCGGAGCTGATGGGTGGCGAGCGCGGCGAGAAGCGCAAGGTCCACCCCAACGACGACGTCAACAAGGGCCAGTCGTCGAACGACGTGTTCCCCACGGCGATGAGCGTGGCCGCGGTGCAGGCGCTGGAGAAGCGCGTTCTGCCCGAGCTGCGCGAGCTCCGCCGCGTGCTGGATGAGAAGTCGAAGGCGTTCATGGGCGTGGTGAAGATCGGCCGCACCCACCTGCAGGACGCCACGCCGCTGACGCTCGGCCAGGAGTTCTCCGGGTACGTGGCACAGCTCGATCATGCGGAGAAGCACATCCTCGCCACACTCCCGCACCTTCTCGAGCTGGCGCTGGGCGGCACCGCCGTGGGCACCGGGCTCAACGCGCCGAAGGGCTACGCCGAGCGCGTGGCGAAGGAGATCGCCAGGCTCACCGGGTACCCGTTCGTCACCGCGCCCAACAAGTTCGAGGCGCTGGCCGCCAACGACGCGGTGGTGTTCGCGCACGGCGCGCTCAAGACGCTGGCAGGATCGCTCTTCAAGATCGCCAACGACATCCGCTGGCTGGCGAGCGGGCCGCGGTCCGGCCTGGGGGAGATCACCATCCCCGAGAACGAGCCGGGGTCGTCGATCATGCCGGGCAAGGTGAACCCCACCCAGTGCGAAGCGATGACGATGCTCTGTTGCCAGGTGTTCGGGAACGACGTGGCGGTGAGCTTCGGCGGCGCGTCCGGCAACTTCGAGCTCAACGTCTTCAAGCCGCTCATCATCCACAACTTCCTCCAGTCCGCGCGGCTTCTGGCGGACGGGATGCGGAGCTTCCGGATTCACTGCGCGGTGGGCATCCAGCCGAACCACGAGCGGATCCAGGAGAACCTGCGCCGGTCGCTGATGCTGGTGACCGCGCTCAACCCGCACATCGGCTACGACAACGCCGCGAAGATAGCCAAGACCGCGCACCAGCAGAACAAGACGCTGAAGGAGGCCGCGCTGGAGCTGGGGCTGGTGACCGAGGCGCAGTTCGACGAGTGGGTGCGGCCGGAGAAGATGGTCGGCAACCTGGATCAGTAGGGGACGAGGCGATGGCCACGCTCGCAGGGAAGACGCTGTTCATCACCGGCGCCAGCCGCGGGATCGGGCTGGCCATCGCGCTCCGGGCGGCGAGGGACGGCGCGAACGTGATCATCGCCGCCAAGACCGCGGAGCCGCACCCGAAGCTGCCCGGCACCATCTACACCGCGGCCGAGGAGATCGAACGGGCGGGCGGCAAGGCGCTCCCGCTCGTGGTCGACGTCCGCGACGAGGCGCAGATCGCCCACGCGGTGGAGGAGGGCGCCAAAAAGTTCGGCGGGATCGACATCTGCGTGAACAACGCCAGCGCGATTTCCCTCACCGGCACGCTGCAGACGCCGATGAAGCGGTTCGACCTGATGCACCAGGTCAACGTCCGCGGCACCTTCGCCACCTCGCAGGCGTGTCTGCCGTACCTGCTCGAGGCGCCGAACCCGCACATCCTCAACCTCTCGCCGCCTCTGTCGCTGAACCCGCGCTGGTTCGGCCCGCATGTGGCCTACACGATCTCCAAGTACGGGATGAGCATGTGCGTGCTGGGGATGGCGGAGGAGTTCCGGGACGAAGGCGTGGCGGTGAACGCGCTGTGGCCGCGCACCGCCATCGCCACCGCGGCGGTGATGAACCTTTTGGGCGGCGACGAGATGATGCGCGCCAGCCGCAAGCCGGAGATCATGGCCGACGCCGCGCACGCGATCCTCGTCCGCGACTCGAGGACCTGCACCGGGAACTTCTTCATCGACGAGGACGTGCTGCGCCAGGAGGGCGTGACCGACTTCGATCAATACGCGGTCACGCCGGGCGCCGAGCTCGTGCCCGACTTCTTCGTGGACTGACCGCTACGCGGTCCCGGTGGCCGGCTTGAAGGTCGCCAGGTGCGTCTGCGTGGCGATCCAGTCGATCGCGTTGCGCAGCTGCTCCATCGACGGGAGGTCCGGCAGCTCCTGCACCGGATCGTGGTCGATCACGTGCTCGGTGCGGCCGTGCACCACCATCGCCTTGCCGGGCAGAAGGATGATCGCCCCGAGCGAAGGGTGCCGCTTGCGCAGAAGGCCCAGAAAGAGCAGGTCGTCGTCCCCGCCGCGGCGCATGTCCAGCAGGGCGACCAGCGGCCGGCCCCGGGCGATCTCCTCGAAAGCCTCGTCGCCGTCGCTCACCGCGGCGCACGCGTAGCCCTCCTGCCGGAGCAGGTGACCGAGCAGCTGCCGCACCGCGCGTTCGGCGCTCATCACCAGCACGGGGCGGGGGAGGGCGAGGAAAGACGACATCCTGTTCCCCATTGTAACAGCGCGACCTGTGCCGGGCCGTCAGGGGGTCGCGCGCGCCGCTGCCGGAGTGGACGCGCCGCCGCCCGTGGCCACGACCGTCCGGGGCGCAGGCGGGAGCCCGAAGTCCACCACCACCGGGTAGTGATCCGACGCGAGCTGTCGCACCACGAACGCGCGCCGGGGCTGAAGCTCGCGTGAGGCGAGCACGTAGTCCAACCTCAGGTCCGCGAGCGGGAAGGGGAGCGGGTACGTCGATGGGCTGCCCTCGCCCGCGAGCGCGAAGGCGTCCGCGAACCGCCGCTTCAGCAGGAGGAGCGCCGGGGACTCGGCCTCGTCGTTGAAGTCTCCCATCAGCATCCGGGGAAACGGATCGCCGTGCATCAGCCGGGCGATGAACCGCGCCTGCAGCGTGCGCACCGCCGAGCGCGCCGGAGCGTTGGACAGGTGCGTGACGTAGACGCTGAACGGCCGCCCGTCGATCGCCAGCACCACCCGGCCGACGGTCCGAGGTTCGGCGCCGCGCGGCGTGGGCAGCCGGAACTGCGCCCGGTCTAGGATCTCGTATCGCGACAGCAGGGCGACGCCGTAGTCCCCGCCGAAGAGCGATGTGGCGCGGAAGAACACGAAGTGGTCGTACCCGGCGCGCCGGGCGAGCTCTTCGGCCTGGTTCAACCCATGGGCCCGCGTGGTGCCGCGGTCGACCTCGTTGAGCGCGACCACGTCCGCGTCTTGCGCGCGGATCAGCGCGGCCACCGCGTCCAGGCCCGCGCGGGCGCTCTGGATGTTGAAGGTCATCACCCGGAGTGGCCGGCTCAGCGCGGCAGCGCGCACGACGTTTCCGGGAAGTGGATCGGCGGCCGCGCGCGCAGGCCGCGGGCCGGTGGCGCAGGCGGAGGCGAGGAGGACGACGAATGCGGCAGTATTGATGCGGGTTCGGGTCATCTGGATCCGGCCCTCGCGCCCTCCCGCGCGGGGCCGCAGGATACGCGCCCCTTTCCCCGCTTCTCCAGCACGGGATGAACCGTCCGCTGACGCCCGGCCGGACAGGGAGCAAACCCTTTGAGCCAAAACCGATGCGGCTACGAGGGGTTATGCCGTCCGGCCTCGTGCAATTCCGACGGAAACCTGCGAGAGTCCCGCGCCGCTTCCCTTCCGCCCCGTGCGAGGCAGCACGCCATGACTCAAATTTTCCGCTGCGCCGATTCCAGGCGCTCGCTCGTTCTCCCCCTGCTCGCGGCGTTGGCCGCGGCGCCCGCATTCGCCGCGCCACCCACCAACGACGTCTGCGCCGGCGCCGAGGTGATTCCCCCGACGGGCCCGTTCCCGTATCTGACGGCGATCACCGATCTCACCAGCGCCACCGACGCGAACGATCCGATCTCCTCCTGCCAGAGCAACGCCCACCTCGGCATCTGGTACACGTTCACCCCGACGGTCTCGGGCGTCTATTCCTTCTCCACCTGCAATGGGAACGGCGGCGGGACCACGGTGTCAGACACCGTGATCGGCATCTACACGTCGGCCGCGGGCTGCGCGGGGCCGTTCACCCAGGTGCCCGGGGGCAGCGGCGTGGGCTGTGACGACGACGGGTGCTTCTTGAACGGCACCCAGTCGGTGGCCGGCGCTCCGTTGACGGCGGGGGTCACTTATTACGTGGTGGTCCAGAGGTTCGGCACCACCGCGGTCTCCGCCGGGGCAGGGCTGGTGCAGCTCAAAGTGGTCCAGGGCGCGGGGAACGACGCCTGCGCCGCCGCTGCGCCGCTTGTGCTGAACATGCCCCAGTCCGGCTCCAACCAGACCTTCACCAATGATCTCCAGCTGCCCTCCGTCAACGCCTGCTTCAGCGGCGTGGGCCAGGCCTCCAGCACCGGGCCGGGGATCGACTCGGTCTTCTCCTTCACCGCTGCGGCCGCCGGCAAATACTCGTTCCGCGTCTCGCGCTGGGACCGCGAGTCCATCAACCCGCTTCTGTACGTGTCCTCGGACTGCCCCACCGCCGCGGGGCTGAACACGGTGGCCGCGTGCCTCGGCGCCGCCAACCGGACCAGCTCGAGCGCCCTGGCCGGCGAGGAGGTGTGGTGCCTTCCGCTCGCCCAGGGCGACACCGTGTTCGCCACCGTCGACCTGACGGACCCCACCGCGAAGGGCACGCCGTTCTCGATCGAGGTGACCGCGTGCGATCAGGAGACCGAACCGAACGATTCGGTGACGTCGGCCGCCCCCCTCGCGTGCGGGCTCGAGGGCGGGATCGCCCCGACGTCCTCCGACGTGGATTTCTTCGCGCTTGGAGCCAACGCCGCCGGAGAGCGCGTGTTCGCGATGATCGACGCCCTCTCCGCGAACTCCACCAACTTCGACCTCCGCGTCACCAGCGACACGCTGGTGATGGAGTACGACGACGCGGACGTCGACACGCCGTTCGGCGGGACCGCGCCGGTGATCGCCGGTAGTCCGCTCACCGGCGCACCGGCGTACCTCCGGGTCAGCGCCTCGTCCGCGAGCGAGCCCTACCGCCTCTACTCGGTGATCCAGCCCGCTCTCGGGGTCGCCACGAGTGAGATGGAGCCGAACGACACTCTCCTGCAGCCGCAGATGGCGAACTACGTCCGCGGGGCGCTCTCGAGCTCGAGCGACGTGGACGTCTACGCCTTCGCCGCGAACGCGGGCGAGCAGGTGTTCATCGCGCTGGACGCGGATCCGCTGCGCAACAACACGCCCTTCAACGGCGCGCTGGAGCTCCTCGATCCGGACGGGAACCTCGTCGTGCGCGCCAACGACTCCAACTCCTCCTCGAGCAACACCGCGCCCACCGGACTGACGTCCACCACGCCGAACAGCCCCGCCGAGGGCATCGTGTGGCGGCTCCCGCGCACCGGCACCTGGTTCGTCCGCGTGTCCTCCGGATCCACCTCCGCGGGCGACTACCTCCTGTCGATCAGCCGGGACTGCGCGCCGTCGCTGGCCGTCACCGGTGCCACGCCCTCGGTGGGTTCGCGCAATGGCGGTGACACCATCACCGTGAGCGGCGCGAATTTCCAGCCCGGATTCACCGCCACCATCGACGGCGTGGCCATCACGCCGGACAGCGTCAGCGCCACCGGCTTCACGTTCACGACCCCGCCGCACGCCTCCGGGCAAGTGTTGATCGTCGTCACCAACCCGGACGGATCCGCGGGGTCGACGACGTTCACCTACGCTCCTCCGCCAACGATCACCAACCTGAGCCGGACCTCCGGCAGCACCCTGGGCGGAGACACGGTGGTCATCACCGGGACATTCTTCCTGCAGGGCGCCTCGGTGTTCTTCGGCTCGAACGCCGCCACCGTGACCGACATCAACGGGGACGGCACGCAGATCACGGCGATCACGCCGCCCGGCATCGCGGGCCCCGTCGATGTCACCGTCACCAACCACGACGGACAGACGGTCACCGTCACCGGCCTCTTCCTCTACGTTCCGCCGCCGGTGGTGACCTCCGTCGCCCCCAACCCGGCGCTCGGAGGGGACACCGTGGTGATCACCGGCACCGACTTCCAGAATGGCGCCACCGTGCTTCTGGACGGCGTGCCGGCACAAGTCACGTTCGATGACCCGACGCAGCTGACCGTGGTGATCCCTGGCCACCTTCCCGGCGCGGTGGACCTGACGGTGACCAACCCCGACGGCCAGTCCCACACCGTGCCGGGCGGCTTCACCTACGACAGCCAGGGGCCGGCACCCACCGTGGTGACGCTCTCCCCCAGTTCCGGGTCCGACCTCGGTGGAGAGGCGGTGGTCATCACCGGAACCGGCTTCTTCCCCGGCGCCACGGTGCTGTTCGACAACGTGCCGGTGCCTGCGTCCGACGTCACGGTGGATGGCCCCACGCAGATCACGGTCGTGACGCCCGCCCACGCGTTCGGGACGGTGGACGTGACGGTGCGCAACCGCGACTACCAGTCCGCCACGGTCTCTCCGGGCTTCACGTTCGTCCACGCCGCGCCCACCGTGACGGCGATTACGCCTTCGGGCGGGAACATCGCCGGCGGCACCAAGGTCACCGTCACCGGGACCGAGTTCATGAACGGCGCCACCTTCAGCGTCGGTGGCGTCCCGGCGACCAACGTGGTGGTCGTCGACTCGACCACGATGACCGGCACGACCGGGCCGCACGCGCCAGGGACCGTGGACGTGGTCGTCATCAACGCGGACCTGCAGACCGCGACGCTGCCGGCGGCGTTCACCTACGCTTTGGCGCCGACGGCCACCTCGCTCTCGCCCAACCAGGGCTCCACCCTCGGTGGCACGGCCTTCACGCTCACCGGGAGCGACTTCCAGCCCGGCGCCACCGTCAGCTTCGGCGGCGTGGCGGCGACCAACCTCACCGTCACCGCAACGGAGATCACCGGGACGACCCCGGCGCATGGCCCGGGCAAGGTGAATGTGGTGGTCACCAACCCGGACGGCCAGAGCGCGACGATCGCCAATGCGTTCACCTTCGTCGTGCCGCCGATCGCCACGAGTCTGTCGCCGGTCAATGGACCGGCATCGGGCGGCACGCGGATCACCATCTCCGGCCTCAACTTCGCCTCCGGAGCCACCGTCACCGTGGGCGGCTCCCCGGCGACGAGCGTCAACGTGGTCAACGCCAACACCATCACCGCCGTCACCCCACCGGGCACGCCGGGTACCGTGGACGTTACGGTCACCAACCCGGACGGCCAGTTCTCCACGCTCACGAACGCGTTCACCTGGGTGGCGCCGCCGGTCCTGACGGCCATCAGTCCGGTCAGCGGTCCGGCCGCGGGCGGGACGCAGGTCACGCTGAACGGCCAGGGGTTCCTCCCCGGAGCGGCGGTGTTCTTCGGGAACACGCCGGTCAGTGCGACCTTCGTCAGCCCGACGCAACTCACCACCACCACGCCCGCGGGCACCGCCGGGATGGTGGACGTCACAGTGAAGAACCCGGACGACCAGACCAGCACCCTGGCGAACGCGTTCACCTTCGTCGCGGCGCCGGCCGTGAGCACGCTGTCGCCCCACATCGGCGCGAGCGCCGGCGGGACGCAGGTGACGATCACCGGAACCGGCTTCGTCGACGGATTGACCGTCTCCTTCGACGGGGTGGAGGCGACGAGCGTGACCGTGCTGAACAGCCAGACCCTCACCGCGGTGACCCCCGCTCACCCGGAGGGTTGGGTGAGCGTCACCGTCAGCAACCCGGACGGTCAGACCAGCACCCTCGCGCAGGGGTTCGACTTCATCGCCGCGCCGGCGATGAGCGGGATTACCCCCGTCGAGGGCAGCGCGTCCGGTGGCACGGACGTGACGATCTCCGGTGACAACTTCGCGCCCGGGGCCACGGTCACCTTCGGCGGCGCGCCCGCGACCGCGGTCGTCTTCCAGAGCAGCACCACGCTGGTGGCGACCACGCCCTCGCACGCGGCCGGTACGGTCGACGTCGTGGTCACCAACCCCGACGGCCAGTCCGCCACGCTAAAGAATGCGTTCACCTTCCAGCCGGCCCAGCCGGCGATCTCGGTGATCACCCCCGCCGCGGGCCCCGGAGACGGCAACACGCCGGTGCTCATCGGCGGCTCCGGATTCGTGGCCGGCGCGATCGTCACTTTCGGCGGCGTCGAGGCGACGCAGGTCGAAGTGGTCAACAGCCACACGATCACCCTGCGCACACCCGCCCACGACGCCGGCGCGGTGGATGTGGTCGTGACCAACCCCGGCGGGACGTCGGCCGCCAAAGCCAAAGGCTACCGCTACGTCAGCTCGCCGACGGACGCGGGCATGGACGCGGGTGTCGACGCGGGCGTCGAGGACGCCGGCGTTTCGGACGGCGGTCAGCTCGACTACCAGGGCGGCTCCAGCGGGTGCGGCTGCACCTCGGCGGACGGCGCGTCGCTCGCCGGCTTCGCGCTGCTGGGCCTGGTGGCGATGGTCTCGCGCCGTCGCCGCCCGATGTCGCGGTAACACCCGACGGGCGCGCCGCACCGGAGGGGTGTGGCGCGCCCGGCCCGTCATCGCCGGCGCACGATGGGTTCGAGCGCGTAGAGCCGGGTGGTCTCTCTCGACCTTACCCGGTGCAGCGGATCGGTCGGGTCCTTCGCTCTGGGGTGCTGCGGCGCCACGGACCTTCTCCACACCGTGCGAAGGCCTGCGGCGTCGAGCTGCTCGTTCAGCCACCCCGCCTCGCGCAGGCCGATGAGCTCGGGGAGATCCGAGAGGATCAACCAGCCCTGACCTCCCGGAGCGAGGTGATCGGCGAGCCCGGCGAAAAAGCCGCGGAGGACGGCACTGTCCTCGTCGTAGATCGCCCGGTCGATGCGGGTCTTCGGCCGCTCGGGGATCCACGGCGGGTTGCAGACCACGAGGTCCGCCTGGCCGTCCGGGAAGAGCGGACGCTCGAGGACGCGGAACCGATCCGGGCCGAACCCGAGCCGTTCGGCGTTCTCGGCCGCGCAGGCCACCGCGCGCGGGTCGATGTCCGTGGCGACGACCTCGCTCGCCCCGCGCGCCAGAAGCAGGAACGACAGCACGCCGGTGCCGGTGCCGATCTCGAAGACCCGCTTGCCGGTGGGGGCGGGCGCGGCACGGATGAGCCCGGTGTACTCGGGCCGCGTGGGGGAGAAGACGCCGTAGTGCGGGTGGATCGGCCCGGGCAGCCCCTCCACCCGGACGCCCTTCTTCCGCCACTCGGCCGCGCCCACCATCCCGAGCAGCTCGCGCAGCGCGACGACGGTGAAGGTTCCCGGTGCAGGCGGGCCCCACACAGGCTCGCAGGCGTCCCGGAGCTTCGGGCCGCGGCGGAGCGCGACGGTGTACGTGTCATCGAGCGGGACCAGAAGCCGCGACAGCAGGGCGTGCTCCTCGCCGCGCCGCTGGCGCTCCTGACGGAAAGCCTCCAATGCGGTGCGCGGAACCGGCCATCGTCGTGACTTCTCCAGCCGCCGCCCGAGCGAGGCGAGTAGCTGCCGAGCGTTCTGGAAGTCGCCCACATAGAGGAGCTGCTCGCCGCGGCGGATCCGTCGCAGCGCTTCGTCCGCCCTCGTGCGGTCGTCGACGAGCGCCACGTGGGTGGGCGCTGGCACACCCGCCTCCGAACGCCACGTCGCGACGTGCGCCAGCCCCCCATGCGTCCAGCGGACCTCGGCCATGCCGGGCGCAATAGCCGAAGGCGTCCGGGCGCGCACCCGGTACATTGCCGCCGACGTGCGTTCACGGACCGAAGCCGACATGCCGGGCCGCTGTCGCCGCTGCTGGGTGATGGAGCGGTGGTGCATCTGCGCGGACATCCCAAAGATCGACAACCGGACCGAGGTGCTGGTGCTCAGGCACCTGCTCGAGTCCCGTAAGAGCACCAACACCGCCCGCATCGCCGCGCTGGCGCTTCGCCGGATGGAGATCGTCGACGTCGACGCACGGCGGCCGCCGGACATCGCCGGGTGGTTGGCCTCGAAGGGGAAGGTGTGGCTGGTGTTCCCGGGCGGCACGACGGCGGATGTCGAACACGAACGGCCGGACGCGGTGCTGCTCGTCGATGGAACGTGGAAGCAGGCGCGGAAGATGGTGCGGTCGCACGGGGCGCTGCTGGCGCTGCCGCGGCTCTCGTTGCCCGGAGGCGACCCGGCGGTGTGGCGGCTGCGCACGACGAAGCTGCGCGACGCACAGTCGTCGATGGAGGCGATCGCCGAAGCGCTGCGGATCGTCGAGTCCAGCGCGCACGCGGAGGCGCTCCACCGGCTCCATCAGCTCCATGTCGCGCGCGTCCTCCTCGCGCGGGGCGCCATCCCCACGCGGGACTAGCCCGCCTGCTTCCGCACGAGCCGACCCCGGAGGTGCGCCTCGCTCGCCAGAGCCTCGGTCTCGTTCGGACCGTCGGGGAGCCAGCGTTCGGCGTGGTCCAGCACGAAGCGCTCGAGGACCACGTCCTCCATCAGCGCGGCGATCTGTCCTTCGTCCAGGCCGAGATCGTCCGGCGTCCGCGGGGCGATGGCCCGGAGCCATTCCGCCCGCGCCTGCGCGAGCGCTCTCGCCTCCGCGCGCACCCCACGCGAACGCGCCCAGCCCGCGAGCAGCGCACGCCGAAGGCCCGCGTCGATCCACTCGCGCGCGTCCGACCGCCGCGCCAGCGCCTCCAGGTGCGCGGATGAGGACGCAAGGCGGCGGCGCCGGACCAGCGCCGACGGTGTCCGCACGGGGAGCTTCGGGACCGGCGACGCACGGGCATGCCGCTTCCACCAGGCCACCGCGGCTTTGATGCACGCGCGTGCATCCTCCGCCTTGAGGTCCGGTCTGCGCCGCTCGAGAAACCGCTCGAACCGCGCGCGCTGCGCCGCCTTCCGCCAAGAGACGTTGCGCAGGATCGCCGGCCAGGTGCGCTCCTGGTAGTGGAGCGCGCGAGCCGCACGGAGGACCGCGCGTGCCTCGGCGGGCGAGAGCACCTTCGCGCGCCGCGCCAGCTCCACGGCGTGCTCCGCGTTCACCAGCGGAACGGTGAGGGGGCGAAAGCCGTGCTCGGCGTCGGCGTGCAGAAGCGCCACGTCACCGTCGTCGGCCGCGCCTCTGGCATAGCGCTCGAAGATGCGGCCGATGCCCACCATCCCGTGATCGCGCAGCTCCGCCGCGCGCAGGGCGCCCATGCTGCTCGCTCCGAACACCGCCACCCCGGCGTCCAGCGCCGCGAGCAGCTCGTGATGCCAGACCGAAGGCTGCGCCTCGAAGACGCCGTCGATCAACGCGATCGCCCGCGGCCGCATCTTGAGCGCGCGCCAGATGTCGCCCTGCCGCGCCGGAGGCCAGAACGTCGCCCGGGGCGCGAGGCGCCGCGCTTCGGCGGCCGGCAGTGACGGGCCGAGAAAGACGATGAGGCTCATACCAGGAGCTCCGAGATCCGGAAGCCGGGGACGATCACCCGTATGACGCGCACCGGCAGACCGGGCGCGGTGAGGTCGTACGCGGCCGCGCGCGACACGCCGTGCGCCCGGAGGATCGCGAATACCTCGTCCGCGGTCCGCGCCCGTGGCGACGGCATCTCGGTCACCTCGCGGATGGCGCCGGCGGACCGCAGCGCTCCGCGCAACAGCTGCACCGACAGGGTCGCCATCGGCGCCACGTCCTCGCGGGCGCCGTGGATGTCGGTCAGCCGGGACTGGGCCGCCTCCAGAAGCGCCGCCATCAACGCCTCAGCGGGCGACGTCCGGCAGGCGTAGCCGGCGGCGATGGGCACCGGGCCCTCCTCGCGATCGACCAGCAGCGCGCCCGCAAGCGGCAGGCCCAGCCCGTCGTCCAAAGTCAGGTCGAACAGGGCCACGTCGAACCCGCGCTGTGAGAGCCTCTCCACCTGTTCGGCCACCGCGGGGGCATGTTTCGCCAGGCTCCCATGGGTGAGCCTTCGCGACAGCAGGACCGGCGGCGTCCATCCGGAAGGAAGCGCGCGGACGAGCAGCTCCCGCTCGCAGGCCTCGAGCAACGCGTGGCGGAGCGCTTCATCCGGATCCGGGTGTGCGCCGGTGCCGTTGGAGGCCCAAGCCACCGCGATGGGGCCGAGGTCCGCGCTGGACTGCGGCGGGCAGAACAGGACCTGTGCCGGAACCCATACGGGCGCGCCGCTGCCGAGCTCCCTCGCCACCGCCCACGCGGAGCGGATCGACTCGCCGGCCAATTCTGGCACGACCAGCCATCCCGCGGATCCGCAACAGACCCCGTGCGGCCAGAAGGGAAGGCCCGCGCGCCGCAGCTCCAGAGGGCTCCCAAAGCGCTCGACCCGCGCCCCGACCGTCTCCGCCGACACCAGCTCCGCCGTCTCGCACAGGGCGCTCAGCTCGGCGTCCGCGCGGCTGAGGCCCTTGCCGTTGCACACCTGCAGGATGTGGCCGCGGGGCCGGATGGCGCTGTGGACTTCGATGCCGGCGCGGTCGAGCGACGTGAGGCGGGCGATGCGCGTGACGCCGAGAGCACGGCGCAGCCGCCCAATGAGCGGAGGGACGGGCACGCTTCTTCGTACCCTATCGGCGCGAGAAGGGCGGTCGTTTCCCCGAGCGGGCGACCGCGCGCAGCCGCCGGGTCCGCCGCCCATCCGATGAGCCGGCGCCGGCGGTCGAGGCGCCCGGGCGCGTGGTGGGTGTCGGGACCGCCGCGCCGGGCGGAAGCCGGAGGACCATGCCCGCGCACAGTCGCGCCGGATCCACCAGCAGCGCCTGGTTGTAGAGCTGGAGCTCGCGCCACCGTCCCGGATCCCCCAGGAAGGTCTTCGCGATGCCCGGGAGCGTGTCACCCGGCTGGACGGTGTACGACGCCATGCGAGCTCCTGACACGATGTTAGCGGGCACGCGGGTCGGTACAAGCGACCCGGCAGCGGGCCCCCACTCCGGGTGACGGCCGGGCATGCCGCGATGCGGCGAGCTTCCGGCTGGCTCTGGGCGTGTCCACCTGTTACGGGAGGACTCTACCCAGGGAGCCAGGATGGCCGCGCCGATCGAACTGACCGCCGGAAACTTCAAAGAGACCATCGACAGACCCGGAGTGGTCTTCATCGACTGGTGGGCGCCGTGGTGCGGCCCGTGCCGGGCGTTCGCGCCGATCTACGACGCCGCCGCGCGACAGCACGAGGACGTCGTCTTCACGAAGATCAACACCGAGGACCAGCCCGACCTCGCGGGGGCCTTCCACATCCAGGCGATCCCCACGCTGATGGTGTTCCGCGACGGGATCCTCCTCTTCTCGCAGGCGGGAGCGCTCCCGGCGGCGGCGCTGGAGGAGCTCATCCGTCAGGTGAAAGCGCTGGACATGGACGAGGTCCGAAAGAAGGTCGAGGAGCTGCGGCAGAAGAAGCCGTCCGCGCCCGAAGGCAGCGCCTGAGCCTGCGGGCGCGACGTCACCGACGCCGGTTGACGAGCTCGCCGACCACCAGGAGGACGATCGCGCCCACCACCGAGCCGATGAACCCGCTCGGCCGCAGGTCGAACGGCGAGTAATGGTGGAACAGGTTCCAGAAGAACCCGCCCACAAACGACCCCGCGATGCCCAGCAGGGTGGTGGCGATGAGGCCCATCTTCTGCGTCCCCGGCATCAGCGCCCGGGCGATCAGCCCCGCCAGGAACCCGAAGACGATCCAGCCGCACAGTCCCATGTTCAATCCTCCGGCCCACCATACGACATGGGCGGCGTTTCGATTGCCAGGCCACGACGGGAGATCGGTGATAGGCGTCTCGAACGATGACCGCGCCGCTCGCCGCGCTTCTGCCTGCACCGGGGCAGACGCTTCAGACCGACGAGATCCTCAACCGCTTCGTGGGGTGGGTCGCCTCCACCGGGCTGTCGCTGTACCCCGCGCAGGAGGAGGCGGTGCTGGAGCTTTTCGGCGGCAACCACCTGGTGCTGGGCACGCCCACCGGGTCCGGCAAGTCGCTCGTCGCCACCGCGCTGCACTTCAAGGCGATGTGCGAGGGCAAGACGTCCTTCTACACGTGCCCGATCAAGGCGCTGGTGAACGAGAAGTTCTTCGCGCTGTGCGAGGCGTTCGGCCCGGACAACGTGGGGATGCTCACCGGCGACGCGTCGATCAACCGGGACGCGAAGATCGTCTGCTGCACGGCGGAGATCCTCTCCAACTACACGCTCCGCGAGCTCGCCGCGAAGATCGACTACGTCATCATGGACGAGTTCCACTACTACGCCGACAGAGAGCGCGGCGTGGCGTGGCAGGTCCCGCTGCTGACACTCAAGGACACGACGTTCCTGTTGATGTCGGCGACGCTGGGCGACACCACGGCGATCGAAGCGAACATCGAAGAGCTGACCGGCCGCCGGGTGGCGAAGGTGAAGAGCGGCCAGCGCCCGGTCCCGCTGGACTTCGCGTACGCCGAGACGCCGCTCCACGAGACGATCGAAGCGCTCGTCACCGGGAACAAGGCGCCGGTGTACCTCGTGAACTTCACCCAGCGGGCGGCGGCGGAGCAGGCCCAGAACCTGATGTCGGTGAACTTCTGCACGAAGGAGGAGAAGGAGGCAATCCGCGTCGCGCTGCACGGCGTCCGCTTCGACACGCCATTCGGCAAGGAGATGGAGAAGTTCCTCAAGCACGGCATCGGCCTGCACCACGCGGGGCTTCTGCCCAGATACCGCCTGCTGGTGGAGAAGCTGGCGCAGGCCGGGCACCTCAAGGTGATCAGCGGGACCGACACGCTCGGGGTGGGCGTGAACATCCCCATCCGCACCGTGCTCTTCACTCAGCTGTGCAAGTTCGACGGGGAGAAGGTCGGCATCCTCTCCGTGCGCGACTTTCTGCAGATCGCCGGCCGCGCGGGGCGTAAGGGGTTCGACGAGGCCGGCAGCGTGGTGGTGCAGGCGCCGGAGCATGTGATCGAAAACCTCCGGCTCGAGGCGAAGGCCGCGGCGGGGAAGAAGGTCGTCAAGCGCCAGCCGCCGCAGAAGGGCTACGCGCACTGGGACCGCAGCACCTTCGAGCGGCTGGTGAACGGCACGCCCGAACCGCTGCAGTCGCGCTTCGAGGTCACGTTCGGGATGTTGCTCAACCTGCTGCAGTCGGACCCGTTCGAGATGGGCGACGGCTACCGGCGGCTGGTCGAGCTGGTGAAGCGCTCGCACGAGCGCGACTACGTGAAGCGGCAGAACCTCAAGCTGGGGGCGCAGTACTTCCGCACCCTGCGCCAGGCGGGGATCGTGGAGGTCTTCCGCAAAGGCGCGCCCGAGGGCGTGCGGGTGCGCGTCGCCCCGGATCTGCAGCGCGAGTTCTCCCTGCACCACACCCTGTCGCTGTACCTGGTGGAGACGCTGGGCCGGCTCGATCCCACTTCGCCCACGTACGCGCTGGACGTGGTGACCCTGGTCGAGTCGATCCTCGAGAACCCGGACGTGGTGCTCTACGCGCAGCTCAACAAGCTCAAGGGCGAGAAGCTGGCGGAGCTGAAGGCGCAGGGGATGGAGTACGAGGACCGGATGGCCGAGCTGGAGAAGCTCGAGTGGCCGAAGCCGAACCGCGACTTCATCTACGGCACCTTCAACGACTTCGAGGCGCGGCACCCGTGGGTGGGGCACGAGAACATCCGGCCCAAGTCGATCGCCCGCGACATGCTCGAGCGCTTCACCACCTTCAACGACTACGTCCGCGAGCTCGGGCTGCAGCGCAGCGAGGGCGTGCTGTTGCGGTACCTGTCGGAGGTCTACAAGACGCTCGTGCAGACCGTGCCCGAGACGCTGCGCACCGACGAGGTGGAGGACATCATCCAGCAGCTCCGGGTGATGCTGCGCGCCGTCGACTCCAGCCTGCTCGACGAGTGGGAGCGGATGCGGCACCCCGAACAGCTCCGGGTCGTCGCGCCGGAAGAGGTGCGCCTGGGCGGTCCGGCGACGTTCGATCCGAAGAAGGACCTCAAGCGCTTCACCGCGAGGGTCCGCGCGGAGCTGCACCGCCTGCTCAAGGCGGTGGGGACGAAGGACTGGGAGGAGGCTGCGCTCAGCGTCTTCAACCTCCCCGGCGAGGAGGCGTGGAGCCCCGAACGGATCGCGAAGGAGGCCGAGCCGTACTTCGCGACCCACGCCGGCGTGGATCTGACGCCCCGGGCGCGCCTTGCCGAGCACACGCTCGTCCGGGAGGAGAACGCCCGACGGTGGAGCGCGCAGCAGAAGATCCTCGACCCCGAAGGCGAAGCCGACTGGGTCATCGATTGTGTCGTCGATCTGACCTGTGACCGCCCACCGGACGCGCCGCTGATTTCGCTGCGGCGCATCGGCACGTAAGCGGCCAAGCAGGACGCAGGGAGCATCCGGGCGGGCGCTGCCTGCTCGCAAAACGTCCCATCCTTGCGCCGGCCGAATGGTGCGTTACGCAAGGGTCATGACCGAGCTCAACATCAGAAAGACCGGCGAGGACACCGCCGACTTCGATCTGCCCCAGGGCTGCCCGGTCTGCGGCGGCACCGTGTCCATCCGCCTCACCCCGCGCGACGCACACAGCTACTGCGCGGCCTGTAAGTGGATTGCGCGGCCGCAGGTGCAGTTCAACCAGGGCGGCCTGCAGATCGCCTACCCGACGGTGGCCCAGGCGTAGCCGGCGTCCACCAACCGACGCATCGTCACCGCACGCATGGTCGCTCCTCCGCCGAGGAACTATCCCCGGCGGCATGGATCCGTCTCTTCGCCGGGAGGTCCGCGCGCTGACCACCCGGCTTGGATCGATCATCCGCGAACAGGCCGGCGCCCGGACCTTCCGGCACGTGGAAGGCATCCGGGTGCTGGCGCGCGCGATCCGTCACGGCGACGAAGGCGCTCAGAAGAAGCTCAACCGCCAGGTCGCTTCGCTCACCATCGACGAGGCGTGGTCGGTCGCGCACGCGTTCAGCCTCTTTTTCCAGCTCGTAAACCTGGCCGAAGAGCGTGCGCGGATCCGTCACCTCGAAGCCTCCCCCAGCCACCCGCGTTCGCTCCGGGCGCTCTTCAAGGAGTTGAAGGCGCGGCGGATTCCGCCAGAGCGCGTCGCCCGGTGCCTCGCCCAGCTGCACGTCGAGCCCGTCCTCACCGCGCACCCCACCGAGGCGAGGCGCCGCACCAACCTCAACCACCTGCTCCGGCTGGCGAAGGATCCGGCGCACCCCGACCTGGTGCTGGAGACGCTCTGGCACACCGACGAGGTCCGCGAGCACACCCTCACGCCGCTCGACGAGGTGCGCAACGCGCTCTTCTTCTTCGAGCACACGATTTTCGACGCGGTGGCCCGCTTCTACGCGGCCTTCGACGAGGAGCTGCGCCGCGCCTATCCCTCCGTCCGCCGCGAACGGGCGTTCCTGACCTTCGCTTCGTGGGTCGGCGGCGATCGCGACGGCAACCCCTTCGTCACGCCCGAGGTGAGCCGGGAGACGATGGCGCTCCACCGCGCCACGGTGGTCCGCTACTACGACGCGGAGCTCGCGCGGTTGTTGGATGAGCTCTCGCACGCCACGCCGGATCGGCCCTGCGCCGGCGCGGAGATCGAGGATCCGGAGCGCAGCCAGCCGTCCGAGCACCTCCGCCATTGTCTGACGCGGTTGCAGCGCGATCTGCGCGAGAACCGGATCACCGCGGCCGGGCTTCTGGAGGGGTTGACGGCGATCCGACAGACGCTCATCGACCTCGGCGCTCACCGCGCCGCGGACGGGCGGATTTTCCGGCTCATCGAACAGGTGCGCGCCTTCGGCCTACATCTCGCCGAGCTCGACTTCCGCGACCACAGCGAGAAGCTGACGACGGCGCCCGCCGAGCTGGATGCCGAGCTGCAGGCGCTGGCGGACCTGCAGCGGGGCTACGGGCCCGAGGCGGCGAACCGCTTCATCCTCTCGATGGCCCGAAGCGCCGACGACGTGCGCGCGGCGCTGGCGCGTGCCCGGGCCAACGGCGTCGAGGCGGTGGACGTGGTGCCGCTGTTCGAGACGATCGAGGACCTCGACGACTGCGTCGACGTGATGCGCGAGCTGTGGACGGACGCGGACTACCGCGCCCACCTGGCTGCGCGTGACGGCGTGCAGGAGGTGATGCTCGGGTACTCCGACTCCAACAAGGACGGCGGCTACCTCGCCGCGAACTGGTACCTGTACCGCGCGCAGAAGCGGCTGGCCCGGCTCGCGGACGAACTCGGGGTCGGGCTGCGGCTCTTCCACGGCAAGGGCGGGAGCATCGACCGCGGCGGGGGCCAGAGCTACCGCTCACTCCGCGCGATGCCGGACGCCGCCCACGGCGCGCGGATCCGCATCACGGAGCAGGGCGAGGTGATCTCGCTCAAGTACTCCAACCCGGCGATCGCCCAGCGCAACCTGGAACAGCTCACCTCGGCGGTGATCGCCTCGTACTGCCTCCCCGCCACCGAGGTGAAGCAGAAGACGCTCGCGCAGTGGGAGGCCTGCATGGCGGAGATGGCCGAGGTCTCCCGCGCCGCGTACATGAAGCTGGTCTATGGCACGCCCGAGCTTGTCACGTACTTCCGCCAGGCGACGCCGATCGACCTCATCGAACACCTTCGCTACGGGTCGCGGCCCAGCCGCCGGAAGAAGAGCGCCGATCTGCGCCAGCTCCGCGCCATTCCGTGGGTGTTCTCATGGACGCAGTCGCGCCACCTCATCTCCGCCTGGTACGGGCTGGGAACGGCGCTGGATGGCTACGCCCGCGAACGCGACGGGATGAAGCGCCTGCGGCAGATGTACGCGCGCTGGCCGTTCTTCGCGCAGGCGATCGACAACGCCGAGATGTCGCTCGCGAAGACCGACCTGTACATCGCGCGCCAGTACGCGCAGCTCGTGGAGGACGCGGCGGTGCGAAATGCGGTGTGGCCGCAGATCGAAGCCGAATACCGGCGGTCGGTGGACGCGGTGCTGGCGATCACCGGCCGGCGCACGCTGCTCGAGAACCAGCCGGTGCTCGCCGAATCGATCCGCCTGCGCAACCCGTACGTCGATCCGCTCAATTACCTCCAGTTGCGCTACCTGCCGCAGTGGCGCGCCGCACCGGAGGACGAGAAGCCGCTTGAGCTGCGGCGACTTCTGGCGCTGACGGTGACCGGAATCGCGTTCGGGATGAAGAGCACCGGTTGATACCTTCAGTCCGTGCCGAACAGATGGGAGACGCGCAGATCGACCCGGCGGTGGATCTGCTCGTACCGGTCGGGTGGTTCGTTCGCCGGAAAGACGGTCGCCGCATAGCGGCGCCGGGTCGGCTTGTCCGGCTCGATGACGGACGACGCGATGACCCGGAGCTCATCGCGTCCATAGGCCTTCATCGGTTCGGCGTCGAAATCGAGCGGGCGCCCTCGGTGAGAACGATCCAGGGGTACTCCACGCAGTCGATTCCAATGAGCCGCGTGGTTTCGGCGCCTGCATCGGCGGTCTGCCGCAGCGCCTCGTTGACGGCCGCGGAGAGGGCCTCCCACCCGAACTGGGCCGCGAGGCCGGGAGGCGGGTTGACCTCCGAGGGTTCGCTTCGATCCGATGACGCCGTGCCCTCGCCGGACGTGCCCGCTTCGCCCTCAACCCGCGTGAGCTGGAAACGGTGAGGGTTGCCTTCTCTTGGATGATGGTCAGCGGCGATTCCGGATCCTGCTGGGGCGCAGGCTCTTCGGTGATGGGCGCCGCGGGGGTCGGGGACGATGCGCGCGCTGCTTCACCTGCGCTTTGGGCGCCGAAGCAGTGCGCCTCCGACCGGAAGGACCGTTACGAGGAGCCCCGTCCGATTCAGCAAGCGCTTCGGCAGCGGCGGTCTGCCGTCTACCGTCTGCCGTCGACCGTCGGTTTTGCTGTGCCGGCGGCGCATCGCTTCGGCGCTCTGCGCGTGGGACCGGATAGGTGACCTTCAGCCCGCGGATCCGGGCGAACGGCGTGGGGGTGTGCGGACGGGCCCGGGTTGCGCTCTCGATGTGCTGGACCACCACGCCTCGCGCGTAGAGCGCGTCGGCCACCAGCGAGCGGTGGCAGCGCCACCGGTTTCCTTCGGCACACATGATGGCCACCGGCCCCTGCTTCGCCAGCTTCCTCAGCGCCTCCAGCCCTCGGGCGAAGCCTTCGCTCTGCACGTAGTCGGCGAAGCCGCGGAAGCTCGCGTTCCTCCAGCCGGCGTTCAGGTCCGAATCCCTGCGCGCCTTGCGCCGCCCTCCGAGTTCTGCGAGGTGGACGTGGCGAAGGCCCGCTTTCGCCAGCGCTCGTCCGAACGGCTCGAGGTTGAACTGGGGGTTGGTGCGCGAGCGCGGCACGGTCCGGATGTCCGCGAGCGTCGCCACCCCGTGCGCCCGGAGCAGCTCGATCAGCTCCTTCGCCGTCCGTGTGGAGTGGCCGACGGCGAAGATCTCCGCGCCGCTCCAGCCACGCGCCAACGGTCGCTGCTTCGCGGGCATCGGGCGATCGCCTCGCGGGGCGCTACCGTCCATCCGCGCCGCGGTTGCCCCGGTCGCCGCCGCCCCGGCCGCCCCAGGGGCCGCCGAACCCGCGCATCGACTGGCGCTCCGTACGCCGTTCGTCCTGGAACTGCTTCCACTGATCCTCAGTGAGGGCAGCCTTCACCGTGCGCTCGGTCTCCTCCCGGAGCGATTGCAGCTGCGGGCGGAGGTCGCGGCGCGATGCTTCGCCGCTCTCGAGCTGCTTCAACAGCTCCTTGCGACGCTCCGCCTCCGCGTTCACCGCGCCAATCACCGTCTGCTCCTGCTGGTAGTTCAGCCCGGCGCGGCGCGCGAAGTCCCTCCAGCGCTGCTCGCGGTTGGCGTCGAGCTCGGCCATCGCCTGCGCCGCCTGCTGCTGCCAGCGCTGCCGTTGCTCCTGACGCATCTCCTCCTGAACCGAACGGACCGCCTCCTTGAGGTGCTCTCGGCCGGACTCCGAGTTGATGACCTCGCCCACCATCAGGCTGTTGACGTCGTCGCGAAGCCGCGCGATCTCGGCGGCGATCGCAGAAGACACCGTCACGCTGCCGGCATCCTGCCCCGCGGCACCGGCCACGCCCATTCCCCGAAGGGTGGCCTCCAGCTGGTTGATCCGCCGCGCCTGGTACTGCAGCGAGTCCTCCACGGAGGCGATGCGATCGCGCAGCTCCTGAACGTCGGCAGCCAGCGCGTCGTCACCCGCCGCGGGTGCGCGCACCACGGGCGGAGGCTCGGAGCGGGAGGAGAAGAGCGTGACGACGAGGGCGATCGCGGCGAGCGCGACGGCGGCGATGTTGAAGAGCTTCTGGACCATGGTGCTCTCGTGGACGGTGGTTCGCTGTGACGTATTCGCGCGCCCGTCCGGGCTTCACGTCTCTACATGTCGAGGCAGGCGCCCGCGTCGGAAACGCCGGGGATGGCGAGCGGCGTGCAGGTGCCCGATGCACATCCGGGTGTGCCGTCGGGGAATGCGCACAACGGCGCGCACTGCTGCTGGACGCACGCGGAGCCGGGCCGGCACTCGTCGCTGAACGTGCACGGCTCGCCGTCGGCGACGGTGCCTTCCGGATAGCAGCCGGGCGCGGTCGGACCCGGATAGCAGCCCCGGCCGGGCGGGCAGTCCTGGGCGAACAGGTCACAGGGGCGCGCGCAGACCAGCGGGCGTTCGGAGTTGCCGTTGGGCGCGACGGTGAGGAAGCAGGCCTCTCCGTTGGCGCAGTCCCCGTTCGAGTAGCAGAACCTCGCGCAGAAGGTGCCGGCGTCCCCATCCGGGAGCGTCTTCGGCAGGCACACCAGCCCCTTCTGGCAGGTGTTCGACGTCGCGGTGAGCGAGCACGGCGCGCCCTCGCCGTCGGTCCCGTCCGCGGTGCACGCACGCACCGACACGCCGCCGTCACTCACGTACGTACACTTCTGTCCGGCCGGACAGTTCTGGGCGACCAGATCGCACTCGCCCGAAAAGCACGCGCTGCCGAAGTCCGACGAGGGCAGCTGGTAGAGCAGGCAGCTTTCGCCCGCATCGCACCCCATCTGGCCCGCCACATCGCACGTGTCGTTCGCATCGCCTGCGTCCACGAGGCCGGCGTCCACGCCCGCATCGCCCGGCGTGCCCGCGTCGCCGCCGCCGTCGAGCGCGCCGCCGTCCCGGCCGTTCGGGTTGTCGTTTCCGCAGCCCGTCACCGGCAGCGCCAGTGCGAACACCGCACCGAGCACTGCCACTCCGACGCTCGAAGCACGCATGTGCCGATCTCGCGGGATGCGCATTGCGGCGTCAACGACTCCCGGCCGGAGAACGTGCGGCGCGACCGGGACCCGCGTCAGCGCCCGCGACGCCACCGGACCTTTCCGATAGGATCGCCTTCGAATCAGGCCGCTGCGCATCGGGGTCAAGGTGTTCCCGCACATCCGTTGGGTTGGGTTGGCAGTCGTGGTCGCTGCCGCGTCCGGGTGCCCGGACCGGAGAAGCGCCCGGCCCGGTTGTGCCGCCGAGTGTCCCTCGGGCCTCGTGTGTGACGAAGCGTCGGGGACCTGCATCGCGGTGGCGGTGGATGGAGGCAAGGAGGGGTGCTCCGCGGACGCCGACTGCGCCGCGCCCACCGCGCGTTGCGATGTCGCCTCCCACACCTGTGTGCAGTGCCTGGCCGACGCGGACTGCGAGAGCGGCGCGTGCGCCGCCGGTGCGTGCCTCCCGTTTCCGGATCGCTGCGAGGTGGCCCAGACGCTCCAGCTGTCGGCCACCCCCACGGTGGTGGTCTCCAGCACCCGCAACCTCGGCGACGACATCCACCTCGCGTGCGCGGCCGGCGAGGGCGCGCCCGATCTCGTCTACGACGTGGTGGTCTCCGCGCCGTCGCGCATCCACGTCTCCGTCACGCCCACCCAAGGCAGTGCGCTCCGTCCCGTGCTGGGGCTCCAGTCCGAGTGCGGATCCGAGAGCGAATCCTTCGCCTGCAACTGGGCATCGGCGGAGGACGGCCAGGCGCACTTGTCAGTCGATGTCCCGGCCGGGCACTTCTATCTCTGGGTGGACGCGGACTACGGGACCTCGGGCGGGTTTCGGTTGGAGGCGTCCGCGGTTCCGGCGACGGACGGGGACTCCTGCGCCGCGCCGTTGCCCATCCCCTTCGTGGACGGTCACGCGTCGATCGACGGTCACACCGACGGGCTCTCCGACGACTACGACGCGCTCTGTGGCGTGAGCGGCGGGTTCGGTTCGCCGGACGTGGTCTACGCGCTCACGCTGGAGGCGCCCCAACGCGTGCAGCTTTCGGTGACCTCCAACTCCGAAGACTTCCGCCCGCTCGTGTACCTGCGACGGC
Organism: Myxococcaceae bacterium; assembly: GCA_019686135.1. Lineage (GTDB taxonomy): Bacteria > Myxococcota > Myxococcia > Myxococcales > Myxococcaceae > JADGHL01. The sequence continues at coordinate 56,320 of JADGHL010000001.1, forward strand.
CGGACGCCTGCGCCCGGAACGCGTCCACCACCGCCGAGCTGGACTGCGGCGAGGCGTTTCCGGTCTCCGGGGCGTCCATCGACATTCCCAGCCTGGGGCCGGGCACCTACTGGTTGATCGTCGACGGCGATCTGAGCCCCGGCCACATCTCCGGCTCCTCGGGCGACTTCCACCTCGAGGTCGACCTCCTCCCGCCGCTGATGCTGGCGAGCAACGATCGCTGCGACGGGGCGCTGCCCCTTGCCCTGAAGGACTCCGGCACCGTCGAGTTGAGCGCCGATACGCTCTCCGCGTTCGACGACGCCGACAGCGCCTGCGGCGGCACCGGGCCGGATGTGGTCTACACCTTCACTCTCACCGAACCGCGCTACTTCGAAGCGCGTGTCACGCCCAGCGGGTCGGCCACTTTCATCCCCGTGCTCGCGCTGCGCTCGGCGTGCGAGGACGGAGCCCCCACGGCGCTCGTTGCCTGCAACGCCGCGCCAAAAAGCGGCAGCGCGGCGGTGATCACCCACGGCGCGCTCCCGGCCGGCACTTGGTACCTCTGGGTCGACGGCGACCACCAGACGCGCGGTGCGTTCAACCTGCAGGTCACCACCTGGGCACCCGTCTACCCTCCGCCCAATGACACCTGCCTATCGCCGGATCCGCTCCCGCTCAGCCAGGGCACTGCCTGGGTCACCGGAACCACGCTCGGAGCGGGCGACGACAACTCGGCGTGCGAAATCCCCTCGGGTGCGGCGAGCCCGGACGTCGTCTACGCGATCTCGATTCAGTCGAAGAGCTCGATCTCGCTGGACGTGGAAGCGGTAGCGGGCTCCAACTTCCGGCCGGTCATCTACATGGAGAAGGGGCTGTGCGGCCAGGCCGGCGCCGACCGGCCGTTCTGCGTGTGGGGCGATCCGGCGAACCCCGGGCGCGTGGTGCACACCGAGGGCTCCCTGGCGCCGGGCTTGTGGCACGTGTGGGTGGACGGGGAGCTCACCACCTCCGGCGCCTTCACCCTCAAAGCGACGCTGGGACCGCCGGTGCCCGCGCCGAACAACGACGACTGCGCGACCGCCGTGGCGCTGCCGGAGACGGGCACCACCGTCAGCGGCGACACCCGCAGCGCGAACGACTCCACCTTCGGCACCTGCGAGCTGTGGGAGACGGGTTCGGGCGAGCGGGCGGGCGATGTGGTCTACACGTTCACCACCTCCGCCACGCACGACGTGAGCATCGAGGTGAAGCCGGATCCGATCGACGGGACGCTCTACCGTCCAGTGGTCTACGTCCGGGGTAACGGCAGCGCGTCGTGCGGCGACGGCGATCCTGCGGTACAGGCTGGCTGCGCGGTGGCTTCCAGCCTGGGCGGTTCGGCGACGCTCTCTCTCACCGCGCTCCCCGCCGGAACCTGGAGCGTGTGGGTGGATGGAGCGGGTCAGACGACCGGGAAGTTCACTCTCTCCCTGTCGCTGCACTGAGGCTCCCTCTAAGCTGCGCGGCCATCGCATGACCATCGACATCGTGGGGCAAGGGGAGGGGAGTGCCGATCGGCGACGTGACGAGCGCGTTCCGGCGCGTGTGGAGATCCGCTTCAGCGAACGCGACCAGGCGGCGCGGGCGCTGCGCGCGTACTCCCTCAACTTCTCGGTCGGTGGGGTATGCCTGCGCACCTCCCGCCGCTACGAGGTCGGCGCGACGTTGAGGCTCTCGCTGACGGTGGAGGGCGAGACGTTCCACCTGTTCGGCGCCGTGGCCTGGGTGCGCGATGGCGCGGTGGGCGTGCGCTTCGAGAACGTCACCCCGAACGTCCGCGCGCGCCTCGAAGCGCTCGTCGCGTCGCTGCGGAAGTAGGCGGTTACTTCTTGAGCAACAGCTCGGAGTGGCGCAGCACCGCTGCGTCGCACTCCGTGAAGCCGCAGGCCTCGTAGAACTCTTTCGCGTAGGACTCGCGCCCGCGGTGCGTCACGAGCTCGAGCTGCTTCACCGACAGCGTGCGCACCCGCTCGAGCACCCGCTTCACCAGCTCGCGACCCACGCCCCGCCGGCGCCAGGATTCGGTGACGACCAGCTCTTCGATCGTCGCCACGCGGCCCTTCGCACGCAGCTGCGGCCGGTGGGAGAAGACGATCATCCCCACCGGCTTGTCTTGCGGATCTCCGGCGACGAAGACCTCGATTTCCGGGTGGCTGATGACCCAGTGGACGGTGGCCTGATCGGCCGCGCCGGGATAGCCCAGCTCGGCCAGAAGCGCGGAGAGCGCCTCGGCGTCACCGCGCCGGGCGGGCCGCACGCGGAACGGCGGCCGGTTCGGATCGTTGCTGGCGCTCGGAACTCTCACCGGCCCCGAGTGTACTTGCCCGAAGGTGACGCTCAAACCCTTCAGGGCCGGACGTCTGCCCGTTCGACGTGGTTGGTGATCGCCCTTTGGCGCCCGTTTTGCCAGGCCTCCACCCGGTACCCGCCGGGGCCGTCGGCCACGCCCGGGAACGTGTGGACGCCGTCACCACAGCGCGCGAGCGTGTGGACGCATTCGCCGTTCCGGAACACGCGCAGCTCGGTGTCCGGCTCGATCCGCGACGCGGTGACCCGGAGCTCGGCTGCGCCCGCTGTCCGCGGGGTCTCTCCGATCATCGCCTCTTCGCCGGTTTCGCTCCGCAGCCGCAGATCGAGGATCGGTCCGCCGCTCAGGATCGCCCGGCCGTGGCGCAGGCCGTCGAGGATCGCCGGGTTGCGATCCCACCGTCCGCGCCACAGGCCGTCCGGATCGATCAACACCACGTTCACAAGGTTGTGGAGTTCCCGGTAGAGCGCATGTGCGCCGATGCGCTGGCGTTGGTCCTCCAGCTTCGCCGGGTCCAGCTCGGCGCGGCGGCGTTCGTTGTGCCGGGCGAGCGCGGCCTCCACCAGCGCGGCGTTGACCTGCCGGTCGGACGAGCGCCGCGGCTGGTAGTCGAACCTCAACGCCAGAACGTCCACGCCCGGGGGCACGTCGAACGGATGGACCTGCACCGTCTTCGAGTCGTTCGCGGTGGCGCGGCCCTGGGCCACGCCTTCCAGAACCCGGACGTCCGCTTCATCAACATCAACGTGGCGGAGCTCGACGCTCACAAGCACGCCGCGCTGCCGCTGGTCGGAGACGCGAAGGTCACGCTCGCGGAGCTGGCCCAGCGCGTGGGCGACTACCATGTGAGCGCGGACTACGCCGCGAAGGTCGAGCGCTGGCGCGCGGAGTGGGATCGCGAATCCGAGCGGATCTTCAACCTCCAGAACCAGCCGCTCATCAGCCAGGGCGAGGTGATCGGCCTGGTCCACGCCCACGCGCGTCCCGAGGACGTGGTGGTGTGCGCCGCCGGCAGCCTGCCCGGCGATCTGCACAAGCTCTGGCGCACGCGGCAGCCGTCCACCTACCACGTGGAATACGGCTACTCCTGCATGGGCTACGAGATCGCCGCCGGCCTCGGCGTGAAGCTCGCCGCGCCCGAGCGCGAGGTGTTCGTGATGGTGGGCGATGGCTCCTACCTGATGATGGCGCAGGAGATCATCACCGCGGTGCAGGAAGGGCTGAAGCTCATCATCGTGCTGCTCGACAACCACGGGTTCGCCAGCATCGGCGGGCTCTCCGCGTCGCTGGGCAGCGTCGGCTTTGGCACCCGCTATCGCTTCCGCGGACTGGACGGGCAGCTCTCCGGCGAGGTGCTCCCCGTGGATCTGGCCGCCAACGCGGCGTCGATGGGGGCGCACGTCATCCGCGCGAACACCCGCGCCGAAATCGAAGCGGCGCTGAAAGAAGCGCGGAGCCAGTCGCGCGCCACGGTCATCGCCATCGAGACCAACCGCGAAGCGCGGGTGGGCAGCTACGAGTCCTCGTGGGACGTTCCGGTCGCGGAGGTCTCGACGCTCCCCGAGGTCCGGAACGCGCGCGCCGCCTGGGAGGAGCAGCGCCAGAAGGAGCGGCACTTCTTCCAGCCGCGCGGGTAGCCCGCGGCGTCCCAGACATTTTGCCTCGTCCGTCCAGCCTGCCCCGTCCCGTCCGCACGACACCGAATGCGCCCGTCGGGCCGTTGCACCGAGACGGCGTAACAGTTCAAAGTGCCTGAACGAGAGGTGCGCTGGTCGTTGGAGCCGATGCGCACCCGGGGGGATGGTCATGACGGTTCGAGGCGGGGCGCAAAGCCGCAGGGGGCGGAGTGGCCATGCGCGGTAGCGTCTTCATCATCGAGGACGATCGCGAGTCGGCGGACCTTCTGGCGGCGGGGGTCAAGCGGCACGGGTTCGACGTCGAGGTGCAGCTCAACCCGGAGGAGGCCTTCGCCCGCGTCCTCCAGTCCGACTTCGACGTGGTGCTGACCGACCTCCTGATGCCCGGGCTGTCCGGGCTGGAGCTGTGCGATCGGCTGGCCGCGAACCGGCCGGATCTTCCGGTGGTGGTGGTCACCGGCCACGCCACGGTGGACTCCGCGGTCGCGGCGATCCGCGCCGGCGCCTACGACTTCGTCACCAAGCCGATCGACGCGCAGGCGCTGGCGCTGGTGCTCGAGCGCGCTGTCCGCCACCGCCTCCTCCGAGAAGAGGTGAAGCGGCTTCGGCGCGTGCTCCAGCACACGAGCGCGGTGGACGACGTGGTGGGGGAGAGCCCTGCGTTGCGGCGTGTCTACGACCTCATCGATCGCGTGGCGGACACGGACGCCACGGTGCTCATCACCGGCGAGAGCGGCACCGGGAAGGAGATGGCGGCGCGCGCGCTCCACGCCCGCAGCCGCCGGGCTCACGGGCCGTTCGTGGCGGTGAACTGCGCGGCCATGCCCGAGGCGCTGCTCGAGTCCGAGCTCTTCGGCCACGCCCGCGGCGCCTTCACCGACGCGCGTGTCACGCGGAGCGGCCTGTTCGTCCGCGCCGACGGTGGCACCCTGTTCCTCGACGAGATCGGCGAGCTCCCGCTCGGGCTGCAGCCGAAGCTTCTCCGCGCGCTGCAGGAACGGAAGGTGCGCCCGGTGGGCAGCGATCAGGAGATCCCGTTCAACGCCCGCATCATCGCCGCCACCAACGTGGATGTGGAGCAGCAGGTCAAGTCGGGCCGCTTCCGGGAGGACCTCTACTACCGGCTCAATGTGATCGCCCTGGAGATGCCGCCTTTGCGCAGCCGGGGGAAGGACGTGCTGCTTCTGGCGCAGCGCTTCGTGCAGCAGTTCGCCGCGCGCCGCGGCAAGAACGTGGTGGGCCTGTCGCCCGCCGCCGCCGAGCGGCTGCTCACCTACCATTGGCCCGGCAACATCCGCGAACTGCACAACTGCATCGAGCGAGCGGTGGCGCTCACCAGCTTCGAACAGATCACCGTCGAAGATCTCCCCGAGAAGATCCGCAACTACCGCGGCTGGCAGATGCTCACCTCGCGCGCCGGGATGCAGGAGCTCGTGCCGATGGCGGAGCTGGAGCGCCGCTACATCCTCCACGTGCTGGAGGTGGTGGGCGGCAGCCGCACCCTGGCCGCAAGGACCCTGGGGATGGACCGCAAGACGCTGTACCGCCGGCTCGAAATGTACGGCGTCAACGCGGACGGCACCCCGAGGAAGCACGCCACATCGGCCTGATCCCGGCGCGCTCTACGAAGCGGGTGCGAGTGGTTCCGTCCCCGGGGCCCAAAGGGCGGACCCTCGCCGGGATTCCTCCGTGGTCCTCACAGGATGGCCTCACTCGTCCCCAAGCGCTGTGGGCGCAGTTGGCACCCGGGCTTGATTCGCGGACGACGGGGTGGGGCGTTCTGACCGGCGTGTCATTCTGGGACAAGGGTTCGGGCAGCCCAACGTTGGCATTCCAGCGGAACTTCAACGCACGTCGCGCGATTGCACCGGCACGGTCCGTGCGAATGGCCTTCCGCCCGCGCGTTGGAGCGGGCCGATTCCTTCGGGGGGAACCGATGATGGCGAACCGTGGGGCGACCACGAACGAAGTGCTGTTTCGCGAGCTCCGCGCGCGACGGGAGCGGGGCCGGGTCTTCGTCGCGGTGGAGGACGACGATGCGCGGATCCTGATCGCGCAGATGCTGAAGCTGGAGGGATACGACGTCTTCGAAGCCCGGGACGGCGAGGCGCTGGTCGACGGGCTGATCCGATCGTTGACCGGGACACCGCCGCGCGCGCCCGACCTGGTGATCACCGCCGCACGCCTGGGGGGCGTCAGCGGGATCGACGTGCTGCGCCGCCTGCGCCGGTTCGACCACCTGACGCCGGTGATCGTCCTCGCCGGGGAGGGCGAGGCGGCGCTGGCGAGCGAGGCCGAAGCGCTGGGCGCGAACCAGGTGCTCCGGGCGCCCTACGACTACGCCGACCTCTGCTACGCGGCGCTCGAGCTGCTCATCCCGTGACGCGCCAGCGTTGAACGAGCGGTAGAGCACAGGAATCGAACCTGCCACGGGCTGCTCTCGCAGTCCGTCACCGGTTTTGAAGACCGGGCCGACCACCAGATTCGGTCGCTCTACCGCTGGGGGTTTTCAGGCCTGATGGACCACAAGTCAATCTCCCCGCCGTGGGGTCGGGCTTCCCGGATCGCCGCATCGTGCACACCTCCTCCGCCGTTCCGGAGGTGGCATGGGGCGCGCAGTGACCGTGGCGGTGCTGGTGTGGTGTGGCGCCGCTTTTGCGCAGCGGGCCCCGCGGCCGCTCTCGGTGGAGGAGGCGCTCGAGCTGGCCTGTGCGCACAGCGAGCTCGTGGCGATCGCCCGGGCCGGCGTGCAACGCGCGGACGCGGCGAAGCTGGGAGCGCAGTCGGAGTGGTTCCCACAGCTCGCCGCCTCCGCCTCGTACGACCGCACCATCAAGAGCCAGTTCGACGTCTTCCGCGACGTCCCTTCCGCCGGCGGGGACGGGTTCGGCTCGCAGATCGCCCAGTTCTTTGCCAGCGCCAACACCTGGCGTGCGGGCGCCTCGCTGTCGCAGAACCTCTTCGCCGGCGGACGCACCGTGGCGCGCAACGCCGCCGCCGCCGCCGGGCAGCGCACCGCCGCCCTCACGCTCGTGTCCGCCCGGGCCAGCAGCGTGTTCGACGTGGCGCAGGCCTACTACGGTGCCGTGCTCGCGGATCGTCTGCTGGCGATCGCCGAGGCCACGCAGCGCCAGGCGGAGGAGACGCTGGCCCAGGTGGAGGTCGCCTTCCGCGAAGGGACCCGGCCCGAGTTCGATCTGTTGCGCGCCCGCGTCGCCGTGGAGAACCAGCGGCCGCAGGTGCTGCGCCAGCGGACCGAGCGGGATCTGTCGCACTTGCGCTTGAAGCAGCTCCTCCAGCTCCCGCTCGATCAACCGCTCGAGCTCGACGGCGCGCTGGACGCCGAGACGCTTCCGGACGTGACGCGCATCGCGGTGGAGGCCGCCGGAGTATCGATGCCCGAACCACAGACGCCGCGGGTGCCGGTGCAGCAGGCCGCCGAGGCGGTGCACCTGCAGGACGCGTCGGTGCGGATCGCCCGGAGCCAGCACTTCCCGCAGCTGTTCCTCACGTCGAACTACGGGCTCGTGAACTTCTCCAACAGCCCGTTCACGCACACCGAGCGCTGGCTGACCAACTGGGACGTCGGCGTGAGCCTCACCGTGCCGCTGTTCACCGGGTTCCGGATCCACAGCGACGTGCTCGCGGCCCAGGCCGATCTCGCCGAAGCCCGAGCGCGGGCGCGCCAGACCGGGGAGCTGGCGCAGCTGGACACGCAGAGCGCGCGCGAGGAGCTGGGGCAGGCGCAGGCGGCATGGGAGGCCACCCGGGCGGCGGTGGCGCTGGCGAGGCGGGCGCTGGAGATCGCCGAGGTCCGCTTCCGCGAGGGCGTCTCCACGCAGCTCGAGCTGGACGACGCGCGGCTGCAGCTCCAGCAGGCGGAGGCCAACCGCGCCCGCGCCGCGCGCGATCTCCAGGTGGCGCGGATCCGCATCGCGCTGTTGCCGTGGCTGCCGTTGTCCGGGACCACCGCGCCGTCGACCGCCGCCAGCCTGACCGCGCCCATGAACGCCGCGCCGGTCCAAACCTCCTCTCCGCCGACCTCGGAGGTGAACCTCGCCCGCCAGCCGGGAGCGCCGGCGACGACCATCGGCGTGCCCACGCCGAACACGCTCACCGCATCGCCGCCGTAAAGCCGCGCGGCGCTTGCGCGGCCGTCGCGGGCGGGGACAACGCGCTCACGCCGCGACGCCGTAGCGCTGCGCTGTCTTTCGGGCGGCTCCCGCGGGGCGGGTCAACGCTCACGCTCGCGCCGCCCTGGCGCCGCGCCGCCTGCGCGTGGCCACAGTGGGCGAGGCCAAGACGCTCACGCCTGTGCTGCCGAAGCGCCGCCTGCCCCCTGCGTGGTCGCCGTGTGGAGGTCGACACGCTCAGCCCAGCGGCCGGTGTCGCGCTGCGCCGCCTCCTCGCGCGCGGGGGCGAGCGGGCAGCACCGCTCGCGATCGCGCGGCCGATCGCCAGCAGGCGTTGCCGGTGTCACCTGGCCATCAACCGGGCCGAAAGAACGAGTCCGCAGGTGCCCTCCGCTCCCGGGCCGCGCCCGGGGCGCTCCTTCGGCAGGTTGCTGGCGCGGGGCCCCGGCGTGCGAACCGTTCGGCAACGGGCGGTCCCACGCGCAGCGCGGGGGACCTTTGCCCGCAGGCAAGGAGGGAAGGAGTCATGCAATTGCTCGAGCTTCGTGGCGTGCTGCTGTCCAGTGCGCTGGCCCTGGCGCTGGTCGGGACGGTGGCATCGGCGCAGCAGACGGAGGAGTACGAATACACCGAGCGGACGACGATCCGGCCGCAATCGAAGATGAAGCAGACGATGCAGGATCTGGTCGACCGGCCGGTGGCGGTGCGCGTCGGTGGCGGGATGGAGGGCGTCGCCGGGGCGCTCGACGATCGCCTGGGGATCGGCCCGCACTGGAACGCGACCCTCTCCGCTCAGCCTCTGCCGTTCATGGGCGCAGAGATCGCCTACAACGGCGCGACGCACGACGTGGACAACAACTTCCCGGGGACGGTGGGCAGCGAGGGCGCCGTGGGCGGCGCGGACTTCGTGAGCAACGGTGGCCAGGCGGCGGTGACCTTCAACCTGCCCACGCCGATCGTCCAGCCCTACGCGCTGGGCGGGATCGGGTTCGACCACTTCGAGTTCCGCGGCGCGGAGACCTCGACCTTCCGCGATGACACCGCGGGCCGCGTGCCGGTGGGCGGCGGGTTGAAGTCGAACATGGGCGCGCTCAGCGCCGACCTCCGCTTCAACTACAACATCCTCTTCAGCCAGAACTTCGCGCGGTCGGCGGCCGACCCGGACATCGGCGGCACGTACAACCTCGCGCTGCAGGTGGGCGCGCGGTTCTAAGCGGCGAAGCGAAGCAGGGATGCGGGCGGCCCTCTCCGGCGACGGAGGGGGCCGTTCGCTATTCGAGGCCGCGCTCCCATAGGTCGTGCTCGTCCAGGCCGATCAGGTGACCCACCTCGTGCATCAGAGTGATGCCGATCTGTTCGATCAGCTCCTCGCGCGTCCGGGCGAAGCGCTCGAGGTTGCGCTGGTAGAGGACGATCGACGCGGGGAAGTGATCGTACGGGTTGGACACGCTCCGTTCGCCCACCGGCGTTCCGCGGAACACGCCGAGGATCGACGGGGAGAGCGGCGGATCGGACGAGGTGAGGTCCTCGTCGGAAGGAATCGGCTCCACCGCGATGGTCGCGTTCTCGATGTACGGCTTCACATCCCGGGGCAGCCGCGCGATCGCGTCCTCCACCGCGCGGTCGAACTCCTCGTCGTCCAGCCGGACCGGGGCGAAGAACTCGTCGGGCGCCAGCTCCTGCGCGCGCTTGAGGTACCGGGCGGCGCTCCGGGTGTCGCCGCGGCGCTCGCAGATGAGGCCCAAGTAGTGGTGCGCCCAGGGCTCGTCGGGCGCGTGCAGAAGGAGCGACTGCAGCGCCCGTTCGGCTTCGTCGAAGCGGCACAGCTCGAAGAGGGCAATCGCGCGCTCGAGCCGAGCGTCCACCGAGTCGGGGACGACCTCCAGCGCCTGATCCAGGATCCTCACCGCGCGGGCGCATTCGCCCAGCTGGTTGAGCGCGGTGCCCTCGAGGAGGAGGAACTCGAACTTGAGCTCCGGATCGTCCTTCCGGCGGGCGAGCTTGTGGCCCTTCGCGCAGAGCGTCAGCCCGCGCTCCACGCAGGCGCGATCGTCCCCCGGGTGGCAGATGAGCAGATCGGCGAAGCCCAGTAGGATCTCCGGATCGTCCGGCGCGAGGGCGGCCGCGCGTTCATACGCCTGTTGCGCCGCCTCGACGTCGCCCAGCTCCAGCAGCGCGGCGCCGCGGAAGTGGTGGGCGATCGCGTTCTTCGGATCAGATGCGAGCGCGCGGTCCGCCAGCGACAGCGCGTCGGCATAGCGGCCCTCGTCGAAGGCCGTTGCCGCCTCGTCGAGCAGCGGCTGCGCGCTGTCACCGCTTGTCCGGGTCCGTGACGAGCGCGCCATGCAGGGCCATCTAGGGACGGGGCCCCGCGTTGTCAACGCAGAGGGCCATTGTTAGATCCCGGGCCATTCCTGCGGGGGAGAATTGAAAATCCTTGTCGTCGACGACGACCTCGACCTGTGCGCGATGTTGTCCCGCTTCTTCGAGAAGCACGGCTTCATCGTGCACTCCGCCGGGGACGCGCTGCAGGCGCTGGACATCCTGGCGCGCGAGCCGATCGACTTCGTCATCGCGGATCTGATGATGCCGCACATGGATGGCATCACCTTCCTCGAGACCCTCAAACAGGACAGCCGCTACGCCCACCTGCCCGTGGTCCTTCTGACCGCGTATCCGTCCGAAGAGATCCTCGACAAGGGGATGCGCAAGGGCGCGGCCTTCGCCCTGCCCAAGCCGGTGGACTTCGAACGGCTGCTCAACCTCGTCCGGTTCGCCCAGTAGCCATCGGGCACACACCGCGATTGACAAAACGCCGCCGGCACTTAGGTTGGCGCTCGCCTTGGCCGAGTGCTAACGGCCAACCCACAATAAACCCGTGTAGTTTCCGGAGGTTGCACATGGCAGCAAAGGAAATCCATTTCCATCAGGGCGCGCGTGAGGAGATCCTCCGCGGCGTCCGGATGCTCGCGGACGCCGTCGCCGTCACGCTCGGTCCCAAGGGCCGGAACGTGGTGATCGAGAAGTCCTTCGGGTCGCCCACGGTGACCAAGGACGGCGTGACCGTGGCCAAGGAGATCGACCTCGAGAACAAGTTCGAGAACATGGGGGCGCAGATGGTGAAGGAGGTCGCCTCCAAGACCTCTGACAAGGCCGGCGACGGCACCACCACTGCGACCGTTCTTGCCCGGGCGATCTACGAGGAGGGCCTCAAGCTGGTCGCCGCCGGTCACAACCCGATGGACCTCAAGCGGGGCATCGACAAGGCCGTCGAGGTCGTGGTGGACGAGCTGAAGAAGCTCTCCAAGCCGACCCAGAGCCAGAAGGACATCGCCCAGGTCGGCATCGTCTCCGCCAACGGGGACGAGACCATCGGCAACATCATCGCCGAGGCGATGGAGAAGGTCGGCAAGGAGGGCGTCATCACGGTCGAGGAGGCCAAGGGCCTGGAGACCACCCTCGAGGTGGTGGAGGGCATGCAGTTCGACCGCGGCTATCTCTCGCCGTACTTCGTCACCAACCGCGAGCGGATGGAGGTGACGCTGGACGATCCGTACATCCTCATCACGGAGAAGAAGATCTCCGCGATGGCGGACATGGTCCCGCTGCTCGAGCAGGTGGCGCGGTCCGGCAAGCCGCTGCTGATCATCGCCGAGGAGGTCGAGGGCGAGGCGCTGGCCACGCTGGTGGTGAACAAGCTCCGGGGCGTGCTCAACGTCGCTGCGGTGAAGGCGCCAGGCTTCGGTGACCGCCGCAAGGAGATGCTCAAGGACATTGCCATCCTCACCGGCGGCCAGGTGGTGGCGGAGGAGCTCGGGATCAAGCTCGAGCACCTCACCCTCAACGACCTCGGCCGCGCCAAGCGCGTGGTGAGCGACAAGGACAACACCACCATCGTCGACGGCGCCGGCAAGAAGGAGGACATCCAGGGCCGCATCAAGCAGATCCGCGCGCAGATCGAGGAGACCACCTCCGACTACGACCGTGAGAAGCTGCAGGAGCGGCTGGCGAAGCTGGTCGGCGGCGTGGCGGTGATCCACGTGGGCGCTGCCACCGAGACCGAGATGAAGGAGAAGAAGGCCCGCGTCGAGGACGCGCTGCACGCGACCCGCGCGGCGGTGGAGGAGGGCATCGTCCCGGGCGGCGGTGTGGCGTTCCTGCGCTGCCTGAAGGCGCTCGACGGCCTCAAGACCGACGGCGAGCAGAACTTCGGCGTGGACATCGTCCGCCGCGCGCTCCAGGAGCCGGCCCGCAAGATCGCCGCCAACGCGGGCTGGGAAGGCGCGGTGGTCATCAACAAGATCCTCGAAGGCAAGGGCGCGTTCGGCTTCAACGCGCGCACCGAGACCTTCGAAGACCTGGAGAAGGCGGGCGTGATCGACCCGACCAAGGTCTCCCGCACCGCGCTGCAGAACGCGGCCTCGGTCGCCTCGCTCCTGCTCACCACTGAAGCGATGGTGGCGGAGAAGCCGAAGAAGAAGACCAAGAACGCCGGCCCGGGCAGCACGCCGGACTACGGCGGCGACGACATGGACTACTGACGCCCGCTGACGCCGCTGCGAGCTGTTCGTGGTTCGTAGTGAGGAGTTCGTGTGGGGCCCCGGCTTTGCTGGGGCCCTTCTTTTTGTCTGCTAGCCGGGTTCTCCGTCTTCGGATGGCGGTGGGCTGGACCAGCGCGTGTTGTCGGGCAGGTCTTCGTCGGTGAGCAGCGAGAGGACGTGATCGAGGCCTCTTTCGCTCTCGAAGATGGCTTCGGGCAGGGACTGCAGGAACGCGAGCGCTTCCTTCGGGGCTCCGTTCCGCTCCGCTGCCTCGAGCACGTCGTCCCTCGTGCTGGGCAGCGTCACGCCTTTCAGCCACTCCCGGAGCGGATGATCGGGTCGGGCCGGCCGCTCGCTTTGCTGGGCCGCGTGGCGGCGACGCTCATCCTCGATCAGCTCCTCCGGCTTCGTTCCGATCGTGCTCTCGGGCTCCTCCTGCAGGTCGTGTGTGTGCGTCATGGCATCTCCGGATTCACCCATGTGCATCCGGCACCGTCGTGGCTCGCCTGCGCGCACGCTGCTTGATCTGCGAGGCGGCCGGCGGGCCGCCGCGGTCTTCGGAGCCGCTGTCGTTCGGGCTACTCGACGACGTGCTGGTAGAGCGTCGGCGCCTTCACGAACCAGAAGGTCGCTTCTCCAAATGAGAGCACTGCGCCGTCGGGGATCTCCAGAAAGCCGGTGATGCGCTCCTCGTTCGCCCACGTGCCGTTCGTCGATCCGGAGTCCGACAGCCAGTAGGTGCCTCCCAGCGAGAGCTGGATGGTCGCGTGGTTCTTCGACACCGACGCGTCGTCGATCCAGAAGTCGCACGTGGTGTCGCGTCCGATCCGCCAGCTGGTCCGTCCTGCCGTGGCCGGCAGCACCTCGAGATCTTCGAACTCAATCAAGAACTCGAGCACCCTCGTTTGCGGTTGGTCGCCGTGCCGCTGCACCTGCACCGTCTGCGCGGACAGGCCATTCATCCGCCGCGCCAGCTGCGCCGCGTCCGGCTTGCGCACCAGCAAAAACGGCCCGACGCGCGCCTCGAACGCCTCGCCGCTCATCGACCGCGCGAGGTGCCGGAGCGTGGCCACGTTGAACATGTCGTCCCCCTTCTACGGCAGGCGGGAGATGAACCCCTGACCGGTGAAGTCCTCCGACGAGAAGTACATCACGCCGTCCTTCACCACGAGGTCGCCGGGGCCGACCCCTTTCGGGCCCACGGCGTTCACGCCGCACCGGTCGATCCGCCTCAGGAATTCGGGCACGGCGGGGCCGCGGGTTGTGTCCTTGAAGTAGTGCGCGTCGCCCAGCCGGACGATCCGGAATGGATGCTGGAGCCCGCTCGCCAGCACCGTCGCGGGCCCTCCGGCAAGCGGCGCGCTGACGATGCGCCCATCCCCGCTGTCGCCCTCGCTCCACACCAGGGTGTCGCCATCGATGAGCAGCGCGTGCCCGTCCACCGGCTCGTTCCGAACGCGCACGGCCTCGGACGACCCATCCGCCGGCACGCGGTAGATGCCCGGCGACGGACCCTGCGCGACCAGGAACCAGGCGTCCGCTCCGTGGAGCGTTACGCCACGCACCACCGAACCGGCCGGCGCGAGGAACAGGGTCTGGCTTCCGCTGCCGTCCAGCTTCGCGCGCTGAAGCGCCCGGAAGCCGGTGGCGATCAGCACGGCGTCGCCGTCCACCACCAGCGCGGACTCGCCGGAGACGGCCAGGGTGACCGCGGAGTCGATCCGCGTGCGCGTCTTCGAGCCGACGTCGACCCGCCACACGCCGCCCATGTCGAGCACGAACGGGACGCCGCTTTGTGGATCGACGGCGATCGCGTCCGGCGCGGTCAGGCCCTCCGCCACGTCCTCCACCAGCCCGCCCGCGCGGCGGATCCGGATCACCCGGCCGACGTTGTTGCTGAAGTCGTTCGAGACGGTGGCGTAGACGAAGGTGTCGTCCACTGCCAGGCGCCGCACCGCCGGGAGGTTGGAGGCCAATGGCGTCCCCTCCTGTGGGGCGGGTGGACAGTCTTCGCCTCCGTCCGTGCCGGCGTCGAATCCGCCGTCGGTTGCGTCGTCCACACCGGCGTCGGTGGCGCCTCCGTCAAATGTGCCGCCGTCACCGGAGGAGGACGGGGGCGTGGCGCCGCAGCCCCACCCGGCGAGCGCGAGCACGGCGGCGATGATCAGGGTCGATCGAAGGGGAGTGCTCACGGCGAGACCTTCAACGCCCGCGACAGCTCCCGGCTCAGCGCCCTGGCGTCCGAGAGCAGCTTCGGCAGGCACGCGGCGCAGCCGGCCCGCAGCGCCTCGAGGGTGATTTCCATGCTCAGGTGTTCGACCAGCACCACGAAGGGCGCGCCCTTCGCCATCGCCTTTCCCAGCTCCACCGCCGCCGTCCCGCGCGCCGGGCCGAAGTCCCAGCTCACCACCACGGCAGCGGGTGGTTCGGTACCGCCCGGCACGGGCTCGGTGAGGATCTGCGGATCCATGCCCAGCTGCTGGAGCGCGTCCGATACTGCCTTCGCGGTGAGCGGGTTGTCCTCGTAGATGTCGACGCGCTTGTTCTGCGCCACCGTCCGCCCGCCGCCGGGCGCCTGGAGGACCTCGCGGATCTTCTCGCGGACCTGGCGAATGTCGTCGAACGGCTTGAGCAGGTAGTCGACGACGCCCAGCTCCAGCGCCTGCTGCGCGGTGACCAGCGACGGATAGCCGGTCATGATCATCACGCGGGAGGACGGATCCAGCCGCCGCGCCTCCTGCGCGAGCTCGAGCCCAGAGAGCCCGGGCAGGTTCTTGTCGGTGACAATGAGATCGAAGCGCGGCCCGACGGCCCGGAGCTGTGCCAGCGCCTCCTCCGCGGTCTCCGCCTCCACGACCTCGCACTCCTTGCCCATCAGGTCGCGGAAGATGCTGCGGATGATCGACTCGTCGTCGACGATCAGCAGACGCTTGCGGCGGTTGACCGCGGGCGCGGCCTCGGGCGGGAAGCGCACCCGGAACACCGTCGCCGGCGGCGGGTTCTCGCCGGGGATGGCCGTGGGCGGCGCCAGCTCGATCGTCGCCCCGTGCTCTTCGGCGATCCTCCGGCACACCGCCAGGCCCAGCCCGCTGCCGCGCTGCCGCGAGGTGACGTAGGGCTGGAACAGGCGCTCCCGCAGCTCCGGGGCGATCCCCGGGCCCCAGTCCGCCACGAAGAGCACCGGCGCGCCGAGCTCCCTCCCCACCACCACCTTGATCCGCCCGCGCCCGCCCATCGCGTCCCGCGCGTTGTTGAGCAGGTTCAGCACCAGCTGTTCGATCAGCCGCGCGTTGCCGTGGATCTCCACGCCCGGCGGCGCGTCCACCTCCACCGAGCACTTCGCCGACTCGGGGTTGCGCAGGAACGTGGCGAGCGCCTCCTGCACGTGCTGCGGCAGGACCAGCCGCTCCTTCGGCGCGGGCCGGTTCGACGCGAGCCGCGTGAAGTCGGCGACGATCTGCTCCATCCGCTCCACCTGCGCGAGGATGAGGGGCAGGGTGGGCCGGTGCGGGCCGTCGTCCTCGCCCAGCATCTGCAGGTAGCCCTTGATCCCCAGGAGCGGCTGACGGAGCTCGTGCAGCACCTCGGCGGCGAGCTGCATCGGGTTCGATCCGGGGCCTTGGGACAGCGTCTCCGCAGCGGCGCGCGCCGCCTTCAGATCGCCAGTCTCGACGGCGCGGAGCAACGCGTCGAGAGGGTTGGTCCGCTCGGTCATCGGAATGAACAGCATGGCGAACACTCGGGCCCGCCGCAAACCGGGGGTCCGGGCTTTTCGGGTTGACCGCCCGCGGCGCGCCCCAACATCCTCCCCGCGTTCCGGGCCCTTCGAACCCCCTCCGCGAGGTCACCATGCCCCAGACGCCCCCCTTCCACGCGCTCACGCCTGACCGGAAGCTCTCCGACACCGAGCTGGCCCGCGCCATCCGCCTCGACATGGAGGCGGAGCTGGACGCGATCAACCTCTACGCGTCGCACCTCGACGCCACCGACAACGAGGAGGCGAAGGCCATCATCCGGCACGTGATGAACGAGGAGAAGGAGCACGCCGCGCTCTTCTACCGGCTGCTCCGCCGGCTCGACGGCACCCAGGAGGAGCACGAGTCGGAGGTGGAGGAGAAGTACCGGCTGATCGTCTCCGGGGCCTCGGACGAAGAGGTGGAGGCCGTCGGAAAGAAGGGCGGCGCGCAGAAGACGGCCAGCGAGTCGTCGGCCGTGAAGTCGCTGACCGTGGGGCCGCTCCGGGGGCGCTGATCGCTCGCGCCAATCTTCTTTTCTCCGATCCGGGCCGCGCTTAAGGTCGGGCCGACCTCAATCTCTGAGAACGAACATGCGTCGAATCCTTCTTTCTGGGCTGATGTGCGGAGCGTTGGCGCTGGCTGCCTGCGGTGGCGGCGACAACGGCGGACCGGATGGCGGCACCAACGAGAACAACCCGAACGCCTGTGGCGATGACGTCCAGTCGGTGACCGCGCAGGAGCTGTTTGATTCGGTGATCAACGGCACCGGCGCCTGCACCTCGTGCCACTACGCCGGCGCGGGGACCGCCACCAACGGCGACCTGGTGATGGACTCGGTGGAGGCGCTCAAGGCGACCACCGGCGCGACCACCGCCTACGCGATCACCGGCTCCACGCTGAAGGTCGTGGACCCGAACCACTCCGAGAACAGCACGATGTTCCTCAAGGTCGCGGGCGGGTCCACCGTCACGCCGCCGGTGAAGGGGCCGAAGGGCGAGTCGGTCGGCGCGCAGATGCCGCAGGGCCTCCCGCCGCTGTCCGCGGAGGACCTCAAGATGGTGAAGGACTGGATCTGCTCCGGCGCGAAGTAGCGCCGGCCCTTCCGGTTCAACCCCGTGGTCCCGTCGGCACCGAGTGGCGCGCGGCGGGCGTGGCCTCCAGCCCGCTGGAGGCCATGTAGATCACGTTTCGCGAGCCCTTCTTGCCGCGGTACATGGCGCGGTCCGCGAAGTCGAGCAACGAGGCCTTGTCCTGTGCGTGCTCGGGGTAGCTGGCCACGCCGATGCAGGTCGTGACTTGCAGCCCGTAGCCCTCGCGCGAGAGGAACTGGTGCGTCTCCATGGTGCGCCGGATGCGCTCGGCCACCTTGAGCGCTCCGCCCGAATCGGTGGCGCGTAGGAGAATCACGTACTCGTCGCCGCCGTAGCGGACCACCACGTCGTTGTCGCGGACGCAGCCCTTGATGATCCGCGCGACCTCCACCAGCAGCTTCGAGCCCACGAGGTGCCCGTGGGTGTCGTTGACGCTCTTGAAGTAGTCGAGGTCGAGGAACAGCAGGCTGAACGTCCCCGAGGTCTGCTTCGCGCTCTTGAGCTCGCGGTCCAGCACCAGGTCGAGGTAGCGGACATTGAACAGGTGGGTGAGATCGTCCAGGTAGGCCAGGTCCTCCACTTCGGCGAACCGGCCCAGGTTCCTCAACGCGAGGCCCAGGTGCCGCGCGAGGTATTGCGCGGACTGCTCCGCCTCCTCCGGCGGGGCTTGGCGGAAGAGGACGGCCACGTGCCCGAAGATCTGATCGCCGTCCGCCGCCGGCACCAGCCAGGCCGCGGTGAAGCCGTCTGGCGCGGCGATCTTCTGCAGCGTCGTCCCCGCGCTCTCGACGTGCGGCCTGAGCGCTGCCTCCACGGCCTCGCGATCGCCCTCGCCGCTGCCGAAGACGCCCTCCAGCCGGAACGCGTCGCCCCGGCCCGGGCGCAGGTACAAGAGCACCGTCGCCGCGCCGGTCGTTTGCGCGAACGCGTGCGACGCGGTCTGGACCAGCTTCTCCCGATCCAGTGTCGTGGCGATCCTCTGCGCCGTCTCGAGGAGCGCCACGTGCTGCCGCAGCTTCTCGTTCTCGCGCAGAAGCTGCCGCGCCGTGAGCGCGCGCGAGACGGCGTGCTGGAGCGCCTCGGGGGAGACCGGCTTCACCAGGTACTCGGAGGCGCCGCCCTTGATCGCTCGCACCGCGGGATCGACCTTGTCCAGCGCGGTGATCACCACCACCTCGGTGGACGGGAAGTTGCTCTTCACCAGCTCGAGCACCTCCATCCCGTCACCGTCCGACAGCAACAGGTCGGTGACCACCGCGTCGAAGCGCTCCCGGGCAAGGGCGTCCTTCGCCTCCGCGACCGTGCCCACCGCGGTGACCTCGTGCCCGCCCGCGGCGAGGTAGTCGCCGTACAGCGCCCGGGCCATCTTCTCGTCGTCGATGAGGAGGATCCGCGCCATCACCTGGACCGATTAGCAGGCACTTGCCGGGGGCCGCTACAGCGATTCGGGGACAAGCCTGTCCCCATTTTCGGGCGCGACGTCTACGTTGTGACATGTGAGCACATTCGAGACCGGCCGCCGCCTCTGCCTGCTCTTCGAGGCCGGCGCGTGCCGCTTCGCCATCGAAGCCACCGCGGTGATGGAGGTCGCTTCCCCGGACGCGGACGGGCGGACTCTGCGCGGATCGCTGGAGCTCAAGCCGCTCACCGCGCTGTTGTCCGGTGCCCTCGAACCCGAGGACGGCCCGGGGATGGCCGTGGTGCTGGACGTCAGCCCCACGCTCGCGCTCCGCGTCCGCCGCGTCCACGAGGTGGCGGACGTCGCGCGCGATCGCTTCTTCGGGATCCCTCCGGCGCTCGGGGAGGCGCTGGCGTTTGTGAGCCGCGGCGCCATCCTCCACGACCACAAGCTTTTCCTCGAGCTCAAGCCCGAGGCGATCCCCCACCAGCCGCTCAAGCGCCTGCCACCCCGGATGCGTCCGGTGTTCCTCGTCGATCGGCCGCCCGATCGCGCGTTGATCTTCGAGTCCCAGGGCGTGCTCTGGGGCGTGCCCCTCACCATGGTCCAGCAAGTCGTGGCGGCGACGCAGGCCTTTCTGCCGCTGCCGGTGCCTTCCGGCCCCGTCGCCGGGCTGTTCCCGCATGATCAGCTCCTGTGGCCGATCTTCTCGGCGCCCGCGTTGATCGGCGGTGTGCCCGCGCGCGAGGAGTTCTTCGTCCTCGCCGAGCTCGCGGGAGAGGCAGCCGGGCTATGCGCGAGCCGCGTCTACGGCGTCTTCGGCAACTTTCAGTCCACCGAGGGACGGGGTGAGTTCACTGCCCCGGGGCTCGAGCGGCCGATCCTCGTGCTCGATTGGCAGCGCATGTTTTCTTGAGGCGCCGGGGGGCGAATCCTAATCTCCGTGGCTTGACAGGCCGGCGTGCTGTCTCGATAAACGCCGCAATTTTCCAGAATTTTCATTCGCCACGCAGCCCCGAGGCAGACGTGCCCAAGAACGTACTGGTCGCCGATGACTCGATCACCATGCGCAAGGTGATCGGGATGATCCTCTCGACCGACTTCACGCTCACCACCGTCGACAACGGCATCGACGCGATCCAGAAGGCGCGCGAGCTTCATCCCGACCTCGTCGTCGCCGACGTGATGATGCCCGGCAAGAGCGGCTACGAGGTCGCCGAGGCCCTCAAGGCGGATCCGGCCACCCAGTCGATTCCGGTGCTCCTGCTCGCCGGGACGTTCGAGGCGTTCGACGAAGCGCGCGCCCGCGCCGCCCGCGCGGACGACCACATCATGAAGCCGTTCGAGAGCCAGGCGCTGCTCGACAAGGTGTACGCGCTGCTCGGTAACCCCGGCGGAGCGCGCGCCCAGGCGCCGGCTCAGGCAGCGACCGCACCTGCCGCGCCGGCGCCCGCTCATCCCCGTCCGACCTCGCCGGGGATGCCGGCGATGGGGATGCCGCAGCCGCAGATGATGCCCAGGCCCGGCATGCCGCAGCCGATGCCGGGGATGCCCGCCGGCCCCGGGATGCCGCGGCCTCCCGGACCGGGAATGCCCCAGCCGCAGATGGCGCCGAGGCCGGGGATGCCGCAGCCCATGCCGGGCCGTCCGCAACCGATGCCGGGGATGCCGGGCGGGCCGCCGATGGCGCCGAGGCCGCCGGGACCGGGGATGCCGGGACCGATGGGCGGACCGGGCATGCCGCCGCGTCCGGGGATGCCGGGACCGGGAATGCCCGCGCCGGGGATGGCCCGTCCTTCTGGGCCCGGGATGCCTCCGCGGCCCGGGATGCCTCCGCCGGGCACGGCGCCGGGTGCCTTTCCGCGTCCGCCGGGTGGTGCGCCGCTGCCCGGAGCGCCGCGCCCGCCCGGGCCCGGCATGCCCGCGCCGATGGCCATGCCTCCACCCGCCGCCGCTCCGCAGCGCGCGCGCGATCCGTTCGGTCTGGGCGCGCCGGCTCCCATGCCCTCCCCCCAGCCGCGGCAGCCGGAGCCGTCCATCGTGGTGGACGACGCGCTCCCGGAGACGCGTGGCGCGGAGGAGATCTCGCTGGACGAGGGCCCGCCGCCTTCCGCGCCGGCGCGCCCTCCGCCCGCTCCGTCGTCCGACGGGGGCGAGGCATTGCTCCGCGAAGCGCTGAGCAAGGCGTCCCGCGAGGTCATCGAACGGATTGCCTGGGAGGTCGTCCCACAGCTGGCGGAGACGATCATCCGCCAGGAGCTCGATCGGCTGATCAAGGAACGCGAAGGACGCTGATCCGGCCCGGCCCGGTTGTTCTCACCCCGTTGCTGACGTCAGGCGCCCTCCGGGGGGGCCGTCGATCTTCTATGAGCGAGCAAGAGCCTTCGAAGTCCTACGACCCCACCGAGGTGGAGCGTCGCTGGTATCCGATCTGGATGGAGCGGCAGTACTTCCGCGCGGAACCGTCCAGCGCCAGGCCGCCGTTCTGCATCGTCCTCCCGCCGCCCAACGTCACGGGCTCGCTCCACCTGGGGCACGCGCTCACCGCCACCATCCAGGACCTGTTGTGCCGCTGGAAGCGGATGAGCGGCTACAACGTGCTCTGGCTGCCCGGCACGGATCACGCGGGCATCGCCACCCAGATGGTGGTGGAGCGCGAGCTCAAGAAGACCGAAGGCAAGACCCGCCACGACCTCGGCCGACAGGCGTTTCTGCAGAAGGTCTGGGAGTGGAAGGAGAAGTACGGCGCGCGGATCGGCGAACAGCACAAGGTGCTGGGCGCCTCCCTCGACTGGTCGCGTGAGCGCTTCACCATGGACGAGGCCTCCTCCGCGGCGGTGCGCGAGGTGTTCGTGCGCCTGCACGAGGAGGGGCTGATCTACCGGGACCAGAAGCTCATCAACTGGTGCCCCTCGTGCCGCACCGCGCTCAGCGATCTCGAGGTCGAGCACGAGGAGAAGGACGGCTCGCTCTGGCACATCCACTACCCGGTGACCGGGAGCGACAGAAAGCTCACCGTGGCCACCACCCGGCCGGAGACGATGCTCGGTGACACCGCGGTGGCGGTGCACCCGGAGGACGAGCGCTACAAGGACCTCATCGGCCGGACGGTGACGCTGCCGCTGGTGAACCGCGAGATTCCAATCATCGGCGACGCGGAGCTGGTGAACCCGGAGTTCGGGACCGGCGTGGTGAAGGTCACTCCGGCGCACGACTTCAACGACTACCAAACCGGCCTGCGGCACAAGCTGCCGATGATCAACATCTTCGACGACGCGGCGCGCCTGAACGAGCACGCCGGCCGGTTCGCCGGGCTGGATCGCTTCGAGGCGCGGCGGCAGGTCATCGAGGCGCTCAAGGAGCAGGGCCTCTTCGAGAAGGAGGAACCGCACAAGCTCTCGATCGGCGGTTGTCAGCGCTGCGGGACGGTGGTGGAGCCCAGGCTCTCGCCGCAGTGGTTCGTGAAGATCGATCCGTTGGCGAAGCCGGCGATCGAGGCGGTGGAGTCTGGGAAGACGCGCTTCATCCCGGAGACGTGGACCAACGTCTACTTCCACTGGATGCGCAACATCCACGACTGGTGCATCAGCCGCCAGTTGTGGTGGGGCCACCAGATCCCCGCGTGGTACTGCCGCAACCCGGATTGCGCCCGGAAGGACCAGCCGATCGTCGCGCGCGAGGCGCCGGCGGCGTGTCCTCACTGCGGGAAGGGGCTCGAGCAGGACGAGGACGTGCTCGACACCTGGTTCTCCTCCGCCCTGTGGCCGTTCTCCACGCTCGGGTGGCCGCGCGATACGCCGGAGCTCCGGACCTTCTACCCGACCTCGGTCATGGAGACCGGGCACGACATCATCTTCTTCTGGGTCGCCCGGATGATGATGATGGGCCTGCACTTCATGAAGGACGTGCCCTTCCGCACCGTCTACCTCCACGCGATGGTGCGGGACGAGAAGGGCGAGAAGATGTCGAAGGTGAAGGGGAACGTGATCGATCCCCTCGACGTCGTCCGCGGCGCCCCGAAGGAGAGCCTCCCGCCCGCGCTCAAGAACAAGTTCCCGCAAGGGATGCCCGCGTTCGGCGCCGACGCGCTCCGCTTCACGCTCGCCGCGCTCACCCAGCAGGGGCGGGACATCAAGCTCTCGCTGGACCGCGTCGCCGGCTACAAGGCCTTCGTCAACAAGCTGTGGAACGCGTCCCGGTTCGTGCTGATGAACCTGGGTGACTTCCGCGCCGACGGCACGTTCATCAAGGGCCGCCCGCTCTCGCTGGCCGACCGGTGGATCCTCTCCCGGCTCAACCGGGTGATCTCCTCCACGCAGGAGGCGCTGGAGGGCTTTTGCTTCTCGGACGCGGCCAACGGGCTCTACCAGTTCCTCTGGTACGAGCTGTGCGACTGGTACATCGAGCTGTCCAAGCAGGCGCTCTACGGTGACGACGCCGAGGCGAAGACCGCCGCGCGCGCCACCCTGGTCTTCACGCTCGACCACGTCCTGCGGCTTCTGCACCCGTTCATGCCTTTCGTCACCGAGGAGCTGTGGCAGAAGCTGCCGATCGACCGCGACGCGGATTCGATCATGATCGCCCAGTGGCCGGTGCCGGTCCGCGGGCTCACCGACGATGCGGCCGAGGCGGAGATGGCGCCGGTGATCGCCGCGATCGAAGGCATCCGCACCATCCGCGGCGAGTCCAACCTGCCGCCCCAGGCCCGGGTGAGCGCGGTGATCCAGTCCGCCGACCCGGCCCTGTGCGAGACGCTCCGGCGCTGGGAGCACTACCTACGCCCGCTCGCCGGCCTCAAGGGGCTGACCGTGGGCGAGCCGGGCCCGAAGCCCCCGCAGGCCGCCGCGCACATCACCGCGTCCATGGAGATCTACGTCCCACTCGCTGGGCTGATCGACCTCGACGAGGAGCGCAAGCGCCTTCAGAAGGAGATCGCCCGCGCCGAACAGGAGCTGGCGTCGATCTCCCGGCGCCTCGAGAGCCCCGCCTTCGTGGCGAAGGCGCCTTCCGAAGTGGTGGAGAAGGACCGCGCCCGGGTGGCGGAGCTCGGGGCGAAAAAGGCAAAGTTGGAGGAGAACCTCAAGCGGATCGCCCCGGAGGCGCCCATGTCTCAGCAGTCGAATGATCCCCAGCAGTCCGGTACCCCCACTCCCAAAGACGAGATCGACGGCCTGGTGATGGCGCCCGAGAAGGCGTCGGTGAAGGTGGCGCCGCCCGCCGACGGCCCGGTCAACCTCGGCGAGGAGCTCGCCGAGGATCTGGCCCAGGTGAAGGTGCCCCCCGGCGGGATGGATCCCCAGGTCCGGGACGCGCTCGACAAGCTCCGCGAGGGGACGCGCGATCTGTCGCCCAAGGATCGCTACGACCTGGGCGTGGCCTACATGAGCATGGGCCTCGTCGACGACGCGGTCCGCGAGATCGCCGCGGCGAAGGAGGACGAGGCGGGCGCCAGTGCCCCCCCGAAGCCTGCGCGCTCCACCGCGAAGAAGGTCGGGGCGAAGAAGAAGGGCCCGGCGAAGAAGGCCGCCCCGAAGAAGACTTCTGCGAAGAAGGCCGGGACGAAGAAGACCGGTGCGAAGCGCTCCGCGTCCTCGAAGGCGAAGGCGTCGAAGGGTTCGCGCGCGAAGAAGGGCGGGGCGCAGAAGGCATCCGGCGCACGCGCCGCGGCGCGGCGGACGACGAAGTCCACGAAGCCGGCGAAGAAGGCCTCGCGCGGCAGGCGGAAGTAGCGGATGGATCACCTCGATCGGTTGATCGCCTTGGCGCTCGACGAGGATCTGGGCGCCGCAGGGGACGTCACCACCCGCGCGCTGGTGCCCGACACGGTCCGGGGCAGGGCGGAGCTGTGGGTCAAGGAGGATCTGGTGCTCGCGGGCACCGACGCGTTCGCCCGGGTGTTCCGCCACGTGGATCCGGAGGTGACGGTCACCTTCAGCCGGCGTGACGGCGAGGCGTGCGCGCCGCGCACGGTGGTGGCCACGCTCGAGGGCCGGCTCGCGTCGCTCCTCACCGGAGAGCGGACCGCGCTCAACCTGATCCAGCGCGCCTGTGGCATCGCCACTCTGGCCCGGAAGGCGGCGGACGCGGTGGCCGGCACGCGGCTCAAGGTGCTCGATACGCGCAAAACCCCGCCGGGGCTGCGCGGACTCGCGAAGGACGCCGTGCGCGCCGGCGGCGCGTGGAACCACCGGTTCGGGCTGTTCGACGGCGTGCTGATCAAGGACAACCACATCGCCGCGGTGGGCGGGTCCGTCCGCGAGGCGCTCCGCCGCGCGAAGGCCCATGTGCCGCGGCTGGTGAAGATCGAGATCGAGGTCACCACGCTCAAGCAGCTCGACGAGGTGATCGCCGAGGGGGCGGACGTGGTGATGCTCGACAACATGGACGACGAGCAGATCCGCGAGGCGGTGCGGCGCATCGGCGGGCGGATGCAGATCGAAGTCTCCGGTGGCATCACACTCGAACGGCTCCCGCGGCTGGGGGAGCTGGGCGTGGACTTCGTCTCCATGGGTGCGCTGACGCACTCTGCGCGGGCGATGGACCTGTCGCTGGAGATCGACATCGCGCGCCCGCGCGCCTGAGGTCCGGGCCGCTCCCGGAGCCTCCTTCCGCCGGTCGCCTGCTCCGTGTGCCTCCTGCTTCCTCCTCGCCCTGCCGGGATACGGCGGCGCCTCCATCCTATGGGGAGGAGGTCGCATGGAGCTCAATCTCGATCCCTTCGACGTCCTCGTCTTCGAGGTGGATCGGCACCCGCTGGCGCTCAGGAAGATCAGCGGTCCGTTGGTCGGCCACCTCGGGCTGAAGGCGTTGGGGGGCGAGTTTCTGTCCGAAGAGGTGCTCGCCGAGACGCTGAGCGCCGTCGCGGCCGACGGGCTGCCGCGATCGGTCCATCACCAGACGGTGGGGGCCGACGGAGCGCCGATCTGGCTCTTCACCCAGGTGGTCGCCCGCAACGACCAGGTCCTCGTGGGATTGAGCATCGCGGTCGAGCGGCCGGACCGGGGCCTTGCCGCTCGCGGCCTCAAGGTCGACCCCTGCTTCGCCGAGCGCGTCCTCGACGGGATCCCCGACGCGGTCGTGGCCCAGGACGTGGAGGGGAAGATCGTCTACGCCAGCGAGCCCGCGGCGCGGCTTCTGGGCTTCCGGAGCGCCCGCGAGCTCACCTCGAAGGACCTGGGCCGCCTGGCCGGCCGCTACGAGCTCTTCGACGAAGCGGGGCAGCCCATCGCGCCGGAGCAGACGCCTGCCCGCCAGGCGTTGCGCGGGCTCACCGTGCCGCCCATGCGGGTCCGCTGGCGGGTCCGCGACCGCCTCGGCGAGTTCCGGTGGGCGACGATCCGCGCCACGCCGGTGTTCGGCCACGACGGACGCGTGGCGGGCGTGGTGAGCATCTGGAAGGACATCACCGAACAGAAGCTGCGCGAGGAGTCTTTCGACTTCCAGCGCGTGCTGCTCGAAGCGCAGAGTGAGGCCTCTCCGGATGGCGTGTTGATCGTCGGGCAGGACGGCCAGGTGCTCTCGCACAACCGCCGCTTCCGGGAGATCTGGGGGCTGACCCGGGAGGAAGTGGACCACAGCCGCGATGAAACGCTCATCAACCGCGTGCTGTCGCAGCTCAAGGACCCGGAGGGCTTCGTGGCGCGGGTGCGCGCGCTCTATCAGGGAGCCGAGCCCGCGGCGACCGACGAGATCGGCTTCAAGGATGGGCGGATCATCGAGCGGTACTCCACGCAGCTCGTCCCCGATCAAGGCAAGCAGCCCTACGGGCGGATCTGGTTCTTCCGCGACGTGACCCAGATGCGCCGCGCCGAGGAGCGCGAGCGCATCCTCGAGGTGGAGCGCGCCACCCGCGCCACCGCCGAACGCGCGCAGCGCAGCGCAGCCTTCCTCGCCGAGGCCAGCCGCCTTCTGGCCGGTTCGCTGGAGCTGTCGCCCCTGATGGCCGCGCTCGCGGAGGCGATGGCGGCACACTTCTACGCCTGGGTGGTGATCGACGTCGTGACCACCGACGACCGCGTCCGGCGCGCGGCCGCGGCGCCTGCCGGGGGCCCACCGGAGGTGGTGCGCGCGCTCGAACGCCAACCGCCCAAGTCCGGCGCGCAGCTTCTGGGCGGACGCTTCGTTCAGAACGAGCCGGAGATCGTCCTGGGCGTCGCCGGCTTGCTGGACGATCCCGTTCGGCGCCTCCCGTGGCTGGTCGCCCCTTCGGGCGTGGACGATCCCGATCTGCGGCACCTTCACCTGTCCGGCTATCTCTCGCTGCCCATCCCCGTGCATGGGAAGGTCTGCGGGGCGCTCACCGTCGGCTTCGAGCGCCCGGGCGCGCTGGAGGGGAGCCATCTGCGCGAGCTCGGCCAGAGCATCGCCGAGCGCCTCGGGATGGCGGTGGAGAACTCGCAGCTCTACGACCGGGTCCGCGAGGCGCTGCGCGTGCGCGACGAGTTTCTCACCATCGCCTCCCACGAGCTGCGCACGCCCGTGGCCACGCTCCAGCTCCTGGCGCAGGGGCTGTTGCGCGCCGCCGAGCGCCCGGGCGGAGAGGGCCTGGAGCGGCTGTTGCCCAGGCTCAAGAGCATCGAACGGCAGTGCCGCCGGCTGGGCGTGCTGGTCGGGCGGCTTCTCGACGTCTCACGGATGTCGGGCGGGCCGCTGCAGCTCCAGCGGGAACCGATGGATCTGGCCGACGTCACCCGCGAGGTGACCGACGCCTTTCACGACGAGCTCGCCGCTGCCGGCTGCGTGGTGACGCTGCAGGCCGATCGCGCGGTGGAGGGACGGTGGGATCGCGCCCGGGTGGAGGAGGTGCTCTCGGCCATCCTCTCCAACGCGGCGCTCTATGGGCGGGGCAAGCCGGTGGAGATCCGCGTGGGCCAGCGAGGGACGCGCGCTTTCGTGGAGGTGGCCGATCACGGCATCGGCGTACCGCCCGACGCGGTGGAGCGCATCTTCCACCGCTTCGAGCGCGCCGCGGATCCGATCGCCTACACCGGGTTCGGGCTGGGCCTGTTCGTCGCCCGCAAGCTCACCGACGCGATGGGCGGGACGATCGACGTCGAGCCCACGGCCGGTGGCGGGAGCACCTTCCGGATCGAGCTGCCGACCGACGCGGCGGAGGAAACGCGCGCCGCGCCGGTGTCGCAGGCGGCCACGGGATCCGATCAGCCGACCCCTCCCTGAACCTCACTTTGCGCCGTTCATCGCCTCGGCGCGTGGCACGCCTTCGGACATCGCCGGCGGCGCCAGCTCCATCAGCGCCGCCACGGTGGGGGCGATGTCGGTGGCATGGATCTCCTGCTGGTACAGCCCCGGCCGGACGTTGCGGCCATAGAGCACCAGCGGGACGAGGGCGTCGTACGCGTACGGCGTGCCGTGGGAGGTCCCGGTTGGGTGGTCGGAGACGACGTGGTACTCGCGGGCGATCATCAGCACGTCCCCCGAGCGTCTGGGGAAGTACCCGCGCTGCAGCGCCGGGAGATACCCGCGCAATCCGTCCGCCTGGTAAAGGTCGTCCCGCGCCACGGCAAACGCGATGTCCGGCTGGGCCGCCAGCCACTGCGCCGCCGCCCGCCGCACCGCCGCGCCGTCCAGCTTCTTCTCGGCGATCGCCGGATCGTCGAGGTACACGTCCACCTCTTCGATCCCCACGCACAGCGCGCTGCCGAACCGCTTCTTCAGCTCCTCGTTGAGCCCAGCCTGCAGCCTGGCCGGGCTCACCCGCGCCGCGGGGAGTCCCGCAGCGAGCCACTCCTCGGGCAGGGCCGCGCCGCCGTGATCCGCGGTGATCGCCACGAGCACGTTGCCTTTGCCGGCCGCCTTCTCCGCCGCGGCGATGAGCTCGCCCACGTTCCGGTCCAGCCGCGCCAGCGCATCCTGCACCTCCCACGAGTAGGGGCCGTAGAGGTGGTAGATGCGGTCGATCGGGCTGAAGCTCACCGCGAGCAGATCGGGAACGTCGTCCTTGCCCAGACCTTCGCCGTCGATCGCCGCCTTCGCCATTTGCACCAACAGGTCGTCCATCAGTGGCGTCGAGGCGAGCGCGGCGTAGAACTGCCGCCCCGGCGCGGAGAGCCCGCCGGTCACGGAGTGGGGGAACGTCCGCCCCAGAGCGTAGAGGTCCGTCTCCCAGGACCGGTCGTCCTCGCCGGCCAAGGCCTTCGTCGGCAACAGCGGCGTCCACTGCTTGGCGAACAGCGCGTCCGCTGGCCGCTTCTCGTTGAGGGCCTTCACCCAGGCGGGGAACTCCTTCGCGTACCAGGTGCCGGTGACGAACTGGCCGGTCTCTTCGTCGAACCACCACGCCGTCCCCAGTCGCCCGGCCAGGGCGATCGACGCGCGCGCCTTGCCGCTGATGGAGATCGCCTTGCCGTGCGCGTACGTGGACAGCCGCAGCCGGTCCGCGAGCGTCTCCGCCTCGAGGTTCGCCGGCGAGGAGTCGTTGAGCCCGGCCGGCGCGCCGAGCGGCGGATGATCGGGGTCGTAGAAGATCGCCTCCGCCTTGCCCGTGCCGCGGTTGATGATGTGGTTGGAGACCACTCCGTGCCGCCACGGGCTGGCGCCGGTGGCCAGCGTGGCGTGGCCGGCCGCGGTCACCGTCTCCGCATAGGGGTAGCGGACGTGCGGAAAGTACGCGCCCTGAGAGATCGCCTGCGCCAGCCCGCTCTTGAAGTTGGGGCGGGCGCGCTGGAACACGTCCGTGCCACCCGAGTCGATGGTGATGACGAGCGTCAGCCGGGGCGCCTTCGCCCACGATGCGGCGGGCGCGGACGCCACGGCGAGCGCGGCACAGAGGGCCAGCAAGGAGCGCGACATGCGCGCATCTTCGGAGAGCGCGTGGCCAACGCAACACTTTCGACCGTCGCCCGGCGCTTGTGGCCCCCGCACCGAGCCTGTACGGTCCCGCGCTCCCGATGGTCGAAGCCAGGCTGCGCGTCATCTACGGCGACACGGATCAGATGGGTGTCGTGTACTACGCCAACTACTTCCGGTACTTCGAGTTCGCCCGGAGCGAGTACTTCCGCGCGAAGGGTGGCAGCTACGCTACCCTAGAGAAGGAGGGGAGCTTTCTGCCGGTGGTGGAAGCGTCCTGCACGTACAAGGCGCCGGCGAAGTACGACGACGTCCTGTTGATCCGCACCGAGGTCAGCGAGCTCAAGCGGGCCTCGCTCGCGTTCTCGTATGAGATCCGCCGCGAGGGCGACGGGCAGCTGTTGTGCACCGGGCGGACCATCCACGCCTGCGTGGGGAAGGATGGACGGCCCATGCGGCTTCCGGAGGCGGTCACCCGCCTCTTCAACTCTGAGCCGGGGCAGAATCCTCGCAAGAAGGACACCTGACATGGATCGCAACCTGGCGCTGGAAGTGGTGCGCGTGACCGAACTGGCGGCGATCGCCGCGGCGCGGCTGATGGGCCGTGGCCAGAAGAACGAGGCCGACCAGGCCGCGGTGGACGCCATGCGCAAGGGGTTCGACGCGCTGAACGTGCAGGGCACCATCGTGATCGGCGAGGGCGAGCGCGACGAAGCGCCGATGCTCTACATCGGCGAGAAGATCGGCCGCTCCGCGGACGGAGATCCGAAGGTGGACATCGCGGTGGATCCGTTGGAGGGCACGAACCTGTGCGCCTACGGCCGGCCGGGATCCATTTCCGTCATCGCGATGGCCGAGCGCGGCAACCTGCTCAACGCTCCCGACACCTACATGGACAAGCTGGTGGTGGGGCCCAAGGGGAAGGGGGCGATCGATATCAGCCGCCCGCCGTCGTGGAACCTCCGCAGCATCGCCGACAAGATGAACCGCTACGTGGAGGACCTCACCGTCTGCGTGCTGGATCGTCCGCGGCACGAACAGCTGATCCGGGAGATCCGCGAGACCGGCGCGCGCGTCCGGTTGATTGAGGACGGCGACGTGGCCGGCGGCGTGGGCACCTGCTTCGAACAGTCCGGCATCGACGTGCTGATGGGGATCGGCGGCGCGCCCGAGGGGGTGATCACCGCCGCTGCGATCCGCGCGATGGGCGGCGACATGCAGGCCCGGCTCAAGCCGCGCAACGACCAGGAGATCGAACGGGCGAAGAAGATGGGGATCACCGACATCGACCGGATCTACACGGCCGAGGACCTCGCGCGCGGCGAGGTGATGTTCGCGGCCACCGGCGTGACCACCGGCGACTTCCTCAAGGGCGTCCGCTTCTTCGGCACGGGCGCGGAGACCTACTCGGTGGTGATGCGGTCCAAGACCGGCACCGTGCGCTACATCCAGGGCATCCACCGGCTGGACAAGAAGCTGCGCGCCTACTTCTAGCGCCGCGGCCCGGAGGAACGCCTTTGGCACCGCGGAGGCGAATGACGGATCCGGGCCCGGCCGGGCGCGTGCGGCACCTGATCGCGCTCGACGCCCAGAACGTGCTGCGGCGCCTGCGCGCGCGGGCGGAGGAGATGGTCTCGCTCTTCTCCCGCCTGCGCGACCGCACGCCGATGATCGAAACCGCGCGCACCTGGTTCCTCACCATCACCTTCAGCGAGCTTTCGCTGCTGGAGCCCGCGGAGCAGAAGGCGGTGAACGCGTTCTACGACGCGCTGGACGAGCTGCGCTGGTACCTGCAGTACACCGAGGACATGCCCGGGCAGGTGCAGACGCGCCTCAGCCAATTGCTGCGGGCGCTGGAGGAACAGCACCGGGCGCTCACCCTGGCGATCGGCCACCCGGACGCCGAGGGAGCTCGCGTCGTCGACGCCGAGGTGGTGCGCAAAAAGGCCGCCCGCTGACGCCCGCCTGCTCTGGCGATCCAACCGTTGACCCCGCGACAATGCGGAGGAGAGGAGCCTTGCACGCCGAGCGCGAGGTCACCCGACATGCACGAGTTTCCTTTTTCCGGTCCCTGGCGGCGGTCCCACCCCGGGTTTCTGTTCGCCGCGCTGGCCACGATTGCCCTTGGGAGCGGGTGCGCCACCCGGGGCGCCATCACCCGCGAGGATTCGATCGTCCGCGCCGTGCAGGCCGACAGCTCTGATTCCGGAGACTCGTCCGATTCCGGCAACTCGTCGCAGTCGGATTCGGGCAACTCGTCCGACTCCGGCAACTCATCGGACTCGGGCGACTCATCGGACTCGGGCGACTCATCGGACTCGGGTGGGTCGTCGCAGTCCGAGTCGTCGGCGTCGTCGAACGAGGAGTCCACCGGGAACCTCGGGCCGTCCTCGGCGCAGTCGACCGGCGACACGTTCGAGTCCGACCTCCCCAGCTCGCACCAGAGCACCGACCCGTCCCGGCCCACCAGCGAGCAGTCCTCCGAGTCGTCGAAGAACTCCTCGGATTCGACCAACGAGTCGTCGAACGGGAGCTCGAACAACTCCCACGTCCAGTCGAACACCAACTTCGCGCCGGTGCTCTCCACGGTGGGGTTGACCACCACCGCTGGAGCCATTGGCCTCATCATCTGGCTGGGAACCCGCACGGCCACCCAGGCGGAGGCCCGGGCGGCCCAGGCGTTCCTGCGCGCCAACGAGTTCCAGCTCCAGGAGGACCTCGCGGTCGGCGCGGGGCGGAGCATCGAAGACCTCGCGGCGCTCGCCCGCATCCGCCGCGAACACCTGCCGCGCTTCGCCCGCATCCTGCACGCGCACCGCGAGGAGCTGCTCGAGCTGTGCGACGCGCGCGCCCTCACCACCGAGCGCGCGGTGAAGGCGCTCCGCCGGATCGGTGAGCTGGCCGCTCTCGACCCGCTGCTCGCCGCAGACGGGCGCGCGGCCGTGGCGGCCATCGGCGGCGCCGGAGCACGCGCGGAGTGATGCCGCTGGGGTGCGCGCTCGCCCTGGTGGTGAGCGCGGCTGTACCCGTGGACCGGGCCGCCCGCATCGAGCGGATGGAGGCCGCATTCCCCATCCGCTTCGTCGATCCTTCCGCGTGGACCGACGAGGACGTTGCGGCCATCGAAGAGGAGCTCCGGGCGCTCCCGCCGGGCCTGTTGCAGAAGCTCCCCGGCGGTGTGCTGCAGCTCGAACGGCACCCCGAACCCGCTCCCTTCGGCATGGGCGATGGCTCGAGCGCGCACCCGGAGTGGACGAACGGGCTCGGCCGGTTCCACCTCTACGCGCTGGGGAAGGCCGACCCGAACGAGCGCCGCGCCGAACGGGCCACCGCGCGCCTGAACGACGCACAGAAGGTGCGGTTGTGGCGCCGCCGGGCCATCGTCCACGCGGTGATCCGCCGCTGGGACGCCCAGGAGCGCTGGAGCGAGCGCCGCGGGTTCCGCGCGATCGCCGGCTGGCTGCACGCCTTCGAGCGGCCGCTGACGTTCCGCGAGGCTTCGCTCATGGTCTACCCGGGCGCGTTCAGCCGTACGCGCGGTGGTGCGAGCGCCGCGCTGGACCTCGCCACCTTCGCGGAAGAGGCGCTGGTGCCGGCGGACGCGGTCCTGCCGGGCGCTCAACCGGTGGACGAGACGCCGCGCTGTCAGGAGTTCCTCCGCTGGCGCTTTCTCTTCGGCGCGCTCGCCGAGGCGGGGCTCCTCGGAAAGGACGCCGCCATCGCGGAGCGTGGGAGGTGCCCCGCCTTCGACCGGTGGGCCGACCCCGCCACGCTCGACCACGCGGAGGTGCTCTACGTCGCCGCGTCGGGCCGCGCGCCCGAGTCGCTGTTCGGCCACATCCTGTTGCGGCTGGTGCGAAAGCCGGGTCCCTGGGTGCAGGGGCCCAGCTTCGGCACCGCGGTGCAGCTCGCCGCGCTCACCGGCGCGGACAAGCCGGACCTGCGTTACCTCATCCGCGGACTCACCGGCGGCTACCGGATCGGCGTGATGACCGCGCCGATGGCGCAGATCTCCCGCGAGACGCTGGAGAGCGAACAGCGGTCGATCCGCCGCTTCCGTCTGGTGCTGGATGCGGAGGAACGCGTGCGCCTCCTGGAGCGCGTCTGGGAGCTCGAGCGCCGTGGCTACCTCGAGTACTGGTTCTTCACCGACAACTGCGCCACATCGCTCACGTTCCTGCTCGCGCCGATCCTGCGCGAGGGCCGCGAGGTGAAGATGCCGCCGCGGCTGTCGCCGGTCTCGCCGGCGGTGGTGCTCGACGCGCTGTCGGATGCGGGGTTGATCGTCCCCGAACCGGCGCAGCTGGAGTCGATCCGCGACCGCGCCGCCCGCGCCGAGGAGGAGCGCGACCGCGCGCTCTTTGTGCTCCTGTCCGTCGCCACGCCTGAGGAGGTCCTGGCGCTCCGGTGGATCCACGCCCGGCTCACCGATCCCGACGTGCGCTCGCGCGAGGCGGGCTGGCGCGCGCTCGAAGATCTGACGCTGACCTTCCACGGCGCGCGCGAGGCGCTCTACGCCTATTGGCAGGCCACCGTGCGGATCGAACGCTACGCCGTCGAACGCGCGGACGCCGCCCGGCGGGAGATCCTCCTCCGGTCCATCGACAGCCGCGCGGTGAAGCTCCGCGACGCGAACGCGCTGGTCGCCGCGCGGCAGGAGGAGTTCGCCCGCGAGTCCGAGCTCGATCGGCGGCTGGCGATCCTCGACCGCGCGTCCGACGCGGAGGAGCTCCTGGTTCGCGCGCCGAAGCGCCCGCTCACTGCCTCGGAGCGCGCGGTGGTCGATGAGGCCGAGGCGCTCCAAGGCGCGTTCAGCCGGCTCACCCGCGCGCACGGCCGCATCGTCGACCGCGTCTTCTCCGACGTGGATGCGCTCGCCGCCCGCACCCGCGAGGCCGACCGCCTGCGCGAAAACGAGCAGCGGTGGGCCGAACGCGCCCTGGTCCACTCGGGCTATGCGCGGCTGGCTCTGGGTGGAGGAGTGTGGGAGGGCGCGCCGTCGCTCTGGGTGCAGACCGCGCTGATGGACGAGCGCCTCGGCGATCAACGCGTGCATGGCTTCCGTCCATCCAGCGCGCTGCAGGTGCTGGCGGGGACGGTCTCGCTCAGGCCGCGCGCCGGTCGGACGCTTGCGGTGCCAGAGCTCGGGTCGTCCCGGCTCACGCTGATCGGCTACAGCACGCTGCAGCGCGAGCTGTCGACCTTCCGGCGCACGCCTCTCGATGCAGTGGGCTGGGGCGCGCGGCTGGGCTGGGACGTGGATCCGGATCGCCCGCTGCGGAACCGCACTACGCTCGAGGCGCGGGTGAACTGCGTGCTGGACGCGTCGAGCGACTTCCGCCGCTTCACCACGGTGGGGCTGGGCGTGCACGGCGATGGGCTCTGGAGCGAGCCTTGGGCGCGCGACCTCGCCTTTGCCACCGGACCGGAGCTGACGCTGATGCAGCGGCTCGGGCTCTCCGACTCGGACTATGCCGAGGCGCTCACCCTCGACGTGGTCTACCGCCCGTCGCTCATCGGCACCGGCGGCGCCGCGGGCCTCCGCCACGAGGTCACCGGCACGCTGCGCGCGGACTTCAGCCTGCGCGTGGGGGCCCGGAGCGTGCTCATCTCTCCTCTTTTCGGGCTGACCTGGCGCTCCGGGGATACGCGCCAGAAGGGGCCGTTGCCGACGCTGGGCCTGACGCTCGAGCCCCGCTGAGGAAAAACTCCCAGCAGCGGGCGGAGGGCGCTAGCGTTCCGGGCCAACAGGAGGGCTGCCTTCATGGCCGGCGCCAGCAAGTCCATCGTCATCGACGCTCCGTTGGACAAGGTCTTCGCAACCATCTCCGACTACGAGCGCTACCCGGAGTTCCTCAGCGAGTGCAAAGAAGTCAAGACCTCCGGCCGCAACGGCCATCAGGTCGACGTCCACTACAAAATCGAGGTGGTGAAGACGATCCGCTACACGCTGCGGATGCACGAACAGCCGCCCAACAAGGTCGCCTGGACCTTCGTGGAGGGCGAGTTCATGAAGGACAACCAGGGCAGCTGGGTGCTGGAGGATGCGGGCGGCGGGAAGACGAAGGCCACCTACACCGTCGAGATGAAGCTGGGGCCCCTGGTCCCCTCGTCGATCGTCAAGGCGCTGGTGGAGACGTCGCTCCCGAAGATGCTCGAATCCTTCAAGAAGCGGGCGGAGGGGAGATAGCCGCGGCCCTGCCTGCCCGCCCGGGGGTAGAGTGGGCGTCTACATCCGCGCGGGTGAGATCACCTTGCGGGCGGTGGAGGCCGTTCTACAATTTCCTGCGACCCGGGCCGGGGTGCCACTGTGGCATGGCCGGCGCAGTCCGTTGGGATGCGCAGATTTGGGGCAGGGCGGAGCGCGGGAATCCCGGGAACCGATGTGGGTTCCCGAGCGTAGGAAGTGCGGGGCCGTTAACAGGAGTGCGTGAGGGAAATGCTCGACGCCTTCATCATCGAGGAGATCAAACGCCGCGAGCGCCTCCGCCGCGAGGAGGAACAGCGTCCGGTGGTGGAGCTGCCGCTCCCATCGCCATCGGAGCCGCCCTCCCGTCGTCGCAGCGAGGAGGAGGACGAGGACAAGCCTCAGCGCGGCGTGGTGATCATCGATCTGTCGGTCTGACGCGCGACGTCCTTGCGCGACGGAGCCCGGCGAGGGACGCGTCTGGACGCGGCCCCGGCGGGCTCCGTTCGTTTGCGGGCCCGTGACGAGGGCTATCCGGCCAGCGGCAGCAGCTCGCGCGGATGGTAGACGTCCCGGAGCGCGGGCTGGATCGGCAGCGCCTCCAGCACCGCGGCCCGCCACTTCGAAGGGATCGCCTGTTCCCCGTACACCGCGCCCAGGAGCGCGCCGGTGATCGCCGCGTTGGTGTCCGCGTCCCCGCCGCGGTTCGCCACGTCGATGATCGCCGCCTCGAAGGACGGCGCGTGGAAGAGCTCCCAGAAGGCGAGCCGGAAGGCAACCCGGACGAACCCCGCCTGCAGGTGGAGGTGCAGATCGGGGCCGTACAGCCGGGGATCGTCCTGCTCCGCGGCCCGCAGATCCTCACGGAGGACCTGCACCGCTTCCTGCACCTCGCGGACGTGATCCTTCATCGTCCGGCCCAGCGTGGCCGCGCCGATGGAGAGCTCCGCGGACAGCTGTGACACCAGCCGGCTGGGCTGTACGGTTCCCGGGGTGTGGATGGCGGCGGCGACCGCCGCGTTGAACGCCACGCACGCGAGCTGGCACCGCGGATCCACGTGGGTGATGGCGGAGTCCTCGAGCGACGCCCGGATCCGCGCTTCGCGGTCCGCGGGCGACGAGAAATAGACGCCGATCGGCGCGGTGCGCATGAGCGAACCGTTGCCCGCTGGCCGCTTCGCGTTCTGGATCCAGTGCGTGCGCGCGCCGTGATCCGGCCCGAGCGCCAGGTTCGTCCCCTCCAGCGCCGCGCGGGTCTGCTGGCCCACATCGAACGCGTGCGGCAGCCACGCCTTGTACCGGCGGAAGGTCTCGGTCTGATCGTAGCGCTGAAGGCCCCGAAGGCTCTGCGCCAGCGCCACCGCCATCTGCGTGTCGTCGGTGACCTGGCCCGGGCGGAGCTGGAACGGACCGCCGCCGAGGATCTCCGTCTGCGGCCCGAGCGCGAACTGGGGAAAGGGAGGGGCGGGCAGCTGCTTGAACTCTTGGGTGGTCCCGAAGGCGTCGCCCACCGCAAGGCCCAGGAGCGCGCCGCGCGAACGATCGCGGAGCTGCTCCGGAGCCGGTCCGGTGGGCTTTCGCAGTCGCGAAGGAGGCAGCGGCATGGGCGCGAGCCTACGGATCGGAACCCGTCAGTAGAAGACCTCTTCGCTCTGGGGCCGCCGCCCCTGCCAGCGGTGCAGGGAGAGGCGCGGCGCGCCGTCCGGGTCGTAGCGCACCATCCCGTAGTGCAGCGCGGTGTTCTGGCCGAGGTTGGGGACATTGAAGGTGACCATCGGCATCCAGGTGCCGGTGTTCACGTAGACCTTCCCGCCCCGGTAGGCGCGCACCATCTCCACGTGGGTGTGGCCCATGAAGACGCCGCGCACGTTCGGGTTCTTGAGGATGCGGGCCGCGTAGTGGTCCAGCCGCTCGAAGAACTGGAACTCGGTGCGCAGAAAGCGGAACAGCTTGTCGAAGGGCCGCTTCTCCCACCACACCGGGTTCAGCCGCGCGCGGCCGTAGTAGTACAAGCTGGTGCCGAGCATCCGCAGCGTGAACTTCGTGTCGAAGAGCAGGCCCCCGGCGAAGAGCGGCCAGAACGGCATCACTTTGTCGAGGTACGGGCGCTCGGGGAGGTAGCGGTTCACCACCTGGAGGATGAACAGCGAGCCCCAGGGGAGGTTGAGGATCGGTTCGGACAGGCCGCGGGTGAGGAAGAGGCGCTTGAAGTCCATCGCGTGGATCGCCTCGAACTGGTGCCCGTGGTGGAACTGGACGCCGTCCTCCTCGAACCAGGGCGCCTCCGCGCGGAAGATCAACCGTGGGTGGCCGTCCTCGCCGGTGAGCGCGCGGGAGAGCTGGCGCTGCACGCCCGGGAAGAACATCTCCATGTCGTGATTGCCGGGCTGGTAGCTGATCCGGTTCTGCGGCTTCGCCAGAAAGGCCTGCAGCGCCTTGACCACGCGCGGGTGGCCGCTCAGGCACTGCTCCAGTTTCCACTGGGCGATCCGCTCGGTGATCCTCTCCGGGAAGGCGCCGTTGATGGGCACCTTGAGGAAGTCGAAGATGTCGCCGTTGAGGACGAGGTGGACCTCGTCGTCCGCGTGGGGGCCCGTGGTGTAGCGCTCAAGCAGCTGCTCGAAGCGGGCGTCCTCGCGGAAGTCGTCGAAGACGTTGATTTGACCCTTCCGGTGCCCGGTGCCGATGTGCAGGTCGCTGAGCACCAGGATGCGCTTCTGCTTTCCGCGCGTCCGCCGCTTCACCCGCCTGACCGCCTTGACCTGCTCCACGAATCGACACTGTAGCAGCGGCGGTGCGCGCAGACGCTTGCGAGGTGACTGCCTGCTGCCTAGAAGGCCCGCCATGCACACCGAGATCGTTCAAGTCGTCGCGCGGGAGATCCTCGACTCGCGCGGGAACCCCACCGTCGAAGTCGAAGTGGTCCTCTCGGATGGGACCTTCGGGCGCGCCGCGGTGCCTTCGGGCGCCTCCACCGGCGAGCACGAAGCGCTCGAGCTGCGCGACGGCGACGCGAAGCGCTACCTCGGCAAGGGCGTGACCAGGGCAGTGCGCAACGTGGTCGAGACGCTGGCGCCGGTGGTGATCGGCATGGACGCCTCCGAGCAGGCGGCGCTCGACTTCCGAATGCTCGAGCTCGACGGCACTCGAACCAAGAGCAAGATCGGCGCGAACGCGATCCTCGGCGTCTCGATGGCAACCGCGCGCGCGGCGGCGAACGCGTACGGGCTGCCGTTCTACCGGTACGTCGGCGGCGTCCAGGCGCGCACGCTGCCGGTTCCGATGATGAACATCCTCAACGGCGGCGCCCACGCCGACACCCGGGTGGACGTGCAGGAGTTCATGGTGCTGCCGATCGGCGCGCCGACGTTCGCCGAAGGGCTCCGCTGGGGCGCGGAGGTGTTCCACGCGCTCAAGAAGATCCTCAAGGCCGGCAAGTACGCCACCGGCGTGGGAGACGAGGGCGGCTACGCGCCGGACCTGCCCGCCAACGAAGAGGCGCTCAAGCTGATCCTCGAGGCGATCAAGACCGCGGGCTTCACCCCCGGCGAGCAGGTGGCGCTCGCGCTGGACGTCGCGGCCTCCGAGTTCTTCGACAAGGCGAAGCAGCGCTACACGCTGAAGGGCGAGGGCAGGGAGCTCGATTCGGCGCAGCTCATCGCCTGGTACGAAGGCCTCGTGGCGCGCTACCCGATCGTCTCGATCGAAGACGGCATGGCGGAGGACGACTGGGAGGGCTGGAAGCGGCTGACGGACGCGCTCGGTGATCGCGTGCAGTTGGTGGGCGACGATCTCTTCGTCACCAACGTCGAGCGGCTCGGGCGCGGGATCGACGCCGGCGTGGCGAACTCGATTTTGGTGAAGGTGAACCAGATCGGCACGCTCACCGAGACCTTCGACGCAGTCCGGATGGCCCACCGCGCCGGCTACACCTCGGTGATGAGCCACCGCTCCGGCGAGACCGAGGACACGACGATCGCGGATCTGGCGGTGGCGCTGGACTGCGGGCTCATCAAGACCGGCTCTGCGTCCCGGTCCGACCGCGTGGCCAAGTACAACCAGCTGCTGCGCATCGAAGAGGAGCTGGGCGCGGCCGCGCGCTACGCCGGACGGAGCGCGATCAAGCAGCTCGTCGCGAAGAAGAAGTAGCCGGTGCGGATCCTCGTCTCCAACGACGACGGCATTCACGCCGAGGGGCTGCGCGCGCTCAGCGAGGCGATGCAGGGGCTGGGCGAGGTGTGGGTCGTGGCGCCCGAGTTCGAGCAATCCGCGGCATCACACGCCATCAGCCTGCACCGGCCGCTGCGGATCAAGGAGCTGGGCGGGCGGCGCTTCTCGGTGGATGGCACGCCCACCGACTGCTCGTACATCGCGATCAACCATCTGATGAAGGACGAGAGGCCGGCGCTGATGGTGAGCGGCGTGAACCACGGCGCCAACCTCGCGGACGACGTCACCTACTCGGGGACGGTGGCCGCGGCGATGGAGGCGTCGCTGCTCGGCGTCCCGGCGATCGCCTTCAGCCTTGTCGCGCACGAACCGTTCGACTTCGGCCCCGCGGCGAGGTTCGCGCGCAAGCTGGCGGAGACGGTGCTGGCGAACCCGCCGACGGGACGGATGCTGCTCAACGTGAACGTGCCCGGCGGCGCGGACCCGGACAGCTACACCGTCACCCAGCTCGGCAAGCACTCGTACGGCTACGACGTGGTGGAGAACGTCGATCCGCGTGGGCGGAAGTACTACTGGATCGGCGGCAGCAGCTTCACGCACGAGGACATCCCCGGCTCGGACTGCAACGCGGTGTTCCGGGAAGGGCGGATCAGCATCACCCCGCTGCACCTCGACCTCACCGAGTACGACCAGATGGAGCTGGTCCGGAGCTGGAAGGTGGACGGCTACCGTCGGGAATAGGCGCACAAGACCGGGCCGAGAAGTTGCCTCGGCCTGTAGCAGCCTGAAACTTCTGGGCCGGTCGATGCGTCCCGGGTTCCGGTACAGAAGGATCGTAGCGATCCTCGCTACGGCGGCGCTGTGCGCGCTCGGACCCGGGTGCGCCACCACCAGCGCGGGCGCGCCGCGCATGGAGCGGATCGACCGGCCCCATGCCGAACCGGACCTGGTGGTCGCCGACGCCGACAAGCCTCCGCCGCGCGTCGTTCACCGCGTGGAGGCCGGGCAGACGCTCTACCGGATCGCGCTCACCTATGGGATCAGCGTGGAGACGCTGATGGCCGCGAACGGGATCCACGATCCGCGGACGCTCGCGGTGGGACAGGTGCTGGTCATCCCCGGCGCGGAGGCACCGAAGGAGATCATCCCGCCCGGCGCGCAGGAAGCGCCGGAGGCGATCGCGGCGGCGCAGGCCGGGAAGGTGGCGCCGGAGCACGAAGCGCCCGCGCGCGTTGCTCCGCCGAAGAAGGAGCGGAAGGCGCCGTTGGTGATGCCGAAGGGCGACGGCGTGCTCGACTGGCCGCTGCGCGGGGTGATCTACGCGCGTTTCGGGCGGAAGGGTGAAGAGCGCCACGACGGCATCGATCTCGCTGCGCCGCTGGGGACGCCGGTGAAGACCGCGAAGGCCGGCAGGGTGCTCTACGCCGGCGAGCAGAAGGGATACGGGTTGATCGTCATCATCGACCACGGCGACGACCTCATCACCCTGTACGCCCACAACCGCGATCTCCGGGTGAAGACCGGACAGCGCGTGCGCGACGGCCAGGTGGTCGCCACGGTCGGCGAGTCCGGTCGCACCTCCGGGCCTCACCTGCACTTCGAGGTGCGAAAGGGCGGAGTGCCCACCGATCCGCTCGGCTACTTGGGCGCTCCTCCCGAGCGCAGCAGCGCGGTCGGCCGGCGCGTCGCGGATCACCGGTAAGCCCAAACTCCCGTAGACTGCCCGCTCGAATGCGAAGGACCTCTCTGCTCTTGGCCGGCGTGATCGCCGTTTCCGCCTCCGTCTCTGCTTCCGCCGAAGAGCCGAAGGTGGTCGCGGTGAGCGCGTTCGCCGCGAACCCCGCCGCCGCGCCCCAGGCGCCCGCCGTCGAGTCGCTCTTCGGCGGGCTGCTCGCCGACGCGCGGGAGCTCAAGGTGATCACCCACGCCGACCTGCAGACGCTGGTGTCGGTGGAGCGCCAGAAGCAGCTGCTGGGCGACAAGGGCGAGTGCAATGAGAACTGCATGATCGAGCTCGCCGGCGCGGTCGGCGCGCAGTACGTGGTGAGCGGGCGGATCGATCGCTTCGGCGATGCGTATGTGCTCGCCGCGGACGTGTTCGACGCGCACGCCGCGAAGGTGCTGCTCAAGGCGCGCGCCAACGCGGCGGGGGACGCGGAGATCCCCGAAGCCACCCGCGAGCTCGCCGCGCAGGCGGTGCGTGCGCTCGGGGCGACTTTGTCCGCAGTTGCATCCTCGAACGGCACGGGCCAGGGGCACCGCGCAGAGATCGGGGAGTGGGCCGCCTCGAACGCATGGGCGAGCAGCACGAACGACGGGGCCCGGGCGGAGGCTTCGAACGCGTCCGCCGCAGGGGAGGCGGGCGGCGGACCGCCCGCGCCGGACGATCCCCGCGTGTCTGCGAGCACACCTGGTGGGCCCGGCGTGAGCACCGGGAGCGCCGCATCGCCCCGACGCTTCTCACTCGCGCTCCACGTCGGAAACGCCTTTCTGGCCAACATTGCGAACCTCAACTTCAGCGGCGACTTCGAGTTCGGCTGGTGGTTTCAGCCCTACTGGGTGGCATTCGTGCAGGTCGGCGCGACGCTGGTCCGCACCAACAACATCGGGATCCCCGACCAGTTCGGACTCGTGCCCAGCGTGATCGGCGTGCGGCGGCTCTATCGGATTGACAGGTCGTTCCAGCCGTACTGGGGGTTCGGGCTCGGGTTGCAGCTGAGCGTCGGCGACTTCGCCGGGCTGACCGCGATCCCGCTGCCGAGCATGAGCGGTCTGGTCGGGTTCGAGTACGTCTTCGCCGATCGCTTCAGCCTCGGGCTGGAGGCCTCCACCAACGTGGCGCAGGCCGTGCTGGGCATCACCCACGCCGGGCAGGGGACCGGCTTCAACTTCGATCTCAACGGGACGGTCGCATGGCGTTTCTGAAGCCGGCGCGGCGCGGGACGATCCTGGCGTGCCTTGCGCTCTGGTCGCTGTCGGCACTCTTCGGCTGTGAGGGCGGTTCGAAGCCCGTGGATCCGAAGACCCGCGCGGAAGGGCTCTACGTCCACGGCACCGCGCTCTACCTGCAGGGAAAGTTCGACGAGGCGCTGAAAGCCTTCGAGCAGATGAAGACGATCGTCCCCGACGATCCCCGGCTCCCCGCGGCGGTGGGCGAGGTCTACCTCTCGCAGAGCAAGCTCCGGGAGGCGCTGGAATACTTCCAGACGGCGGCGGCGAAGGATCCGAAGCGAAGCACCAACTGGAGCCGGATCGGCTTCATCCAGGCGCAGCTCGGGAAGAACGACGAGGCACGGAGTGCGCTGCGCAAGGCGATCGGCCTCAACCCGCATGACTTCAACGCGCTCGAGGCGCTCGGGGACGTCGATCTGCACGAGCACAAGGTGCGGGAAGCCGCGAAGAACTACGCGTTGGCGGCCGAGGCCAGCCCGCGCCCAGACGCGCAGGGCCAGCTGTACGTGAAGGCCGCGAGGGTGCTGGAGGACGCGAAGGACGAGGCGGGAGCGATCCAGGTGCTCGAGCAGGGGCTGGCGAAAGGCACCCAGACCGCGGACGTGCAGGCCGAGCTGGGGGAGCTGTACGTCCGCGCCAGACGCTTCGACGACGCGTTGCCCGTGCTGATTGCCGCCGCGCAGAACAACCCCGTCGATCCGACGCTCTGGCAGATGGTCGGCGAGCTGTACCTGGCGAAAGACAAGCCCGGCGATGCGATCGCCGCGTTCCAGCAGTCGCTCAAAGTGAAGGACCGCGCCGAGGTGCATGGCTCGCTGGCGCGGATCCACAAGGCGCGAGGCGACACCGCGGCCGCTGCCGAGGAGTTGGACAAGGCCCTGCAGGTGGCAACCGGAGAAGAAGCCGAGTCGCGCGAGCTGGCGAAGCTTCTGATCGACTTCGGGCGGAAGAAGGACGCGTTGAAGCTCCTCGACGCGCTGGCGAAGGAGCCGGAGCAGAAGGACGACGCCGCGCTGCAGCTCAAGACTGCGAAGCTGGCGAAGGAGGTCGGTGACAGGCAGACGATGGAAGATGCCTGCCAGCGCGCCCGGTCCGCGCCCGACGCCGGCGTGACCCGCTGCCCGTAGCGGTCACCGACCGACGGGAAGACACGGGGCATCGCGAACCAGACTTGATCCGAAGTTGTGCGTGATGGACCTCGCGTTTGCCCCAGCGTAGCGCGCCCGGCCGGCGAGCCGAGGACGGCCTGTGCGCACGGAATGTGCGAGGAGACAAGCGGGCGTGGGCGCAGCGAACGAACGGGGTGAACCGGGGAGCCGTTCAGTCAAGCGGGACGGGAGCGACCTCCGGCGCGGACGCGCCGACCAGTGCGCCACGCAACAACTCCATCGCACGACGCCAGGCAGCGGGGGGCGTCTGTCTTTGACTGGGCCCCGGGAGCGCCATGCTGCGAGGAGGTCGTGTCCGATGACGCGCA
The DNA here is from genome assembly GCA_019686135.1 of Myxococcaceae bacterium. Lineage (GTDB taxonomy): Bacteria > Myxococcota > Myxococcia > Myxococcales > Myxococcaceae > JADGHL01. The sequence goes on from JADGHL010000001.1 coordinate 100,779, forward strand.
GCCAGCAGACGACGCCGATGGCGTCGCGGCTCGACTGGCAGGGCTGCCGGTTCCTCCTGAAGCAGCGGGGCGTTGAAACGACGGCAAACGCCGAGTGGTGGGGCGTGGCAGTCGACCTGGGCTCACAATGGCGCTTCTCGCTCGCCCACCCGTGGATCGACTCCGGCAGCCTTCGTTCGATCGGGCAGCTACGGCCGCCCGCCCCGGATCTGCCGGTACACGCCGACGACGATTCCCAGGATCATCGTGGACCTGAACTGTGAACGTTCCACGTAGATCGGCTGCATCGCGCTGTTCGCCGGCTGGAAACGGATCCGGTCTCCCTCCGGGTAGTAGCGCTTCACGGTGGCCTCGTCTTCGATCAGCGCCACCACGATGTCTCCCGGCGACGCGGAAGGGGCCTTACGCACGAACAGGTAGTCGCCGTCGTGGATCCCGTCCTCGATCATCGACTCGCCCTTCACGCGCAGGGCGAACACCTCTCTGCCGTTGCCGCCCAGAAGGAAGCTGTCGATCCGCACCGAGTCCTCGACGTTCTCGGTCGCCAGCAACGGCGCGCCGGCCGCCACCCGCCCGAGCAGCGGCACCTCGATCAGGTTGGGGTCCTTCTTCGGCCCCAGGCCCAGCACCATCCGCGCACGCTTGGTCGGCACCAGGGAACGGCTCTGCTGTTCGCCGCGGATGAGATAGCCCTTCCGCTCCAGCGCCTTGAGGTGATCGTTCACGCCGTTGGTGGAGCGGATGTCCATCTCCTCGCCGATCTCCCGGATGGTCGGCGGGAAGCCCCGCGTCTCGGTTTCCTTGACGATGAAGCTCAGGATCTCGCGCTGTCTTTCGGTGAGCTCTTCCAAGGCGCTGTCCCTCCCGGATCCGGAACAGGTGTTCCGTGGTCGGGGTCATGCTCCCTGAACAAGCGTATAGAGTCAACTTTTCGGCGCGCAGCGCAGCGTGAACATCGAGAGCTCGGGCTCGGAGTTGATGCGCGCGAAGATGCTCCCGCGCCCGAAGCCGAGCCCGCGGTTCACGTAGAGGTGGTTGCCGTTCACCTGGTAGAGCCCCCGCACGTACGGTTGCCCGGCGCGCGCGAACACTGCCTCGGTGAGCCCGGGGATCAACGCCACCTGCCCGCCGTGCGTGTGGCCGGAGAAGCACGCCAGCCCTGCGTTCTCCGGGAGCTTCTCCGCGGTGGGCGGCGTGTGCGCGAGCACGATCCGTGTTCCCCTGCGCGGTGCGCCGGCGAACGTCTTCGCCACGTCGTCGCTCCCGGTCCGCCCGTCATCCACGCCCAGCACCGTCAGCGGCGCGTTACGGATGCGCACCACCGTGTGCTCGTTCTGCAGCACGGTGTAGCCGATCCGTTCGATGCCTTTCCGTACGCCCGCGGCGTCCACGTAGTGATCGTGGTTGCCCAGCACCGCGAACGTCGGCGCGTCGATACCATGCAGGACCAGCGGCACCCGCGGGAGCGGATCCGCTGAGTGGGTGAGGTAATCGCCGGTGAGCAGCACGAGATCCGGCTTCAGCCGGTTGATCTCCCGCACCACCTTGTAGATGCGCCCATCCGGCGTGGCCATGCCGACGTGCAGATCGGAGATCTGGGCGATCCGCAGACCTTCGTGCGCCGGATCCAGCCCGGCGATCGGCAGCTCGGTCTCGGTGATCTCGAAGTATTCGGCGTGGTTGCTCGTCGCGTTGGCGACCCCCGAGGTGACCGCCGCGCCGACGGCACCGGCGAGCACCTGTCGACGGCTGAAGCGGATCCGCATGGGTGCTGTGCCTCCCGGACGGCCCATCAACGGCACACGGCGCATCCTATTCCGGGGTGCGCGGAACCTCCGAACCGGCGCGCTGTCTGTCCGGGTGGGCGCGGGGTGCGAGCCCGTTTCTGACCGTGACTGCGAAGGAGGCCGCGATGGCCAGCGGGAGAGGTGTGTCCGAACGAACCACGACGATCGAGGCCCATGGAGAGCCGGCATGGCCGGCGGCGCTGGGCGGCGCATCCTCCGGCTCTAAAACAGAAGACGGCGCGATCGAGGTCGCGCTGCTCTGGGGCGATCGTCTCCTCGATCAGAAGCAGTTTCCGCGCGGCCACTGGCCGACGCTCGGGCACCTGCCGCACGACTCCATCCACGTCTTCGACCCGCAGATCGGCGGAGGCTTTCCGCTCCTGTGCGAGGTGGACGGCGAACGACGCCTGCGCGTTCCCGGCGGCGTGCAGGTCACGTCTTCGGCGAGCGCATGCTGAACGAGGCGGCGCTGGTCGCCCGCGGCTTTTTGCGTGAGCCGACGTCGCTCTGGGGCGTGAGCTTTCTCTGCGTCCGGGTGAGCGCGCGTTGATGACCGTCGGCGCGCTCCGGATCGCGGTGCGTCCGGTGCGGGCGCCGCCCCGCGCCCGGGCGAGCGCGAGCGACCTGAACTTCGGCTTCTTCAAGTTCGCGTCGGTGGTTGGACTCACCGCGGTCGCAATCGTCATCCAGCGAGGTCTTGATGGACGATTCGATCTTCCGCGGCGCGCCCAGAGTGGTCTTGAAGCTCGTTCCCAGGCCGCCGCCGAAACCCGCGCCGATCGCGGTGAGGGGACCGCCGGTTTCTGAGACGTCGCGGCCGCGCCAGGCGGAATCGGCACCGACGCCGCAGCGGTCAAACCGGGCCACGGAGGTCGGGCTTCTCCTTCATCGCCGAGACCTCGCTGCAGGACGCCGAGGTCGAACAGTGCATCCTCTCCCGCATCAACCGCTGGAGATTCCCCGAGCCGAGGGGTGGTGGGGTGGTAGCCGTGAACTACCCCTGGATCTTTCGGCCCGCCGGCGCGGACTGAGGAGCGGCCGGGCGATGTGGGCGGCGGGCGCACAGATGCCCGATCGTTGGTGCGTTGCGGAGTGGGGACTACACTTCGTCGCGCCGTGTCCGAGCACCGCCACACGCTGTTGTTCGTCGATGACGAGCGGGACGTGCTGGACATCCTTGCTCGCACCTTCGAACGGCGCTTCAACGTCGTCACCGCATCCAGCGGCGCCGAAGCGCTGGCGATCCTCGCCAACCAGCAGATCGACCTGCTGATAACGGACCAGAAGATGCCGGAGATGACCGGCATCCAGCTCGCCGCGAAGATGCGCGAGCAGGGCCACGACATCCCGGCGATCCTTCTGACCGCCTACACCAACCCCGACGATCTGATCGCCGCCATCAACGAGGGCCAGGTCTACCGGTACGTCACCAAGCCCTGGGACGTGAACGAGCTGGTGATGACCGTGCGCAACGCGCTCGAGGTCCGGCAGCTCAGAAAGGATCGCGAACGGCTCTTCGAGTCGCTGCACAAGCGCGTCGAGGCGCTCCTCGTCCTCTACGAGGTCAGCCAGCAGAGCGCGGGCGACGCGCCCACCTACGACGCGATCATCGAACGCGTGCTCACCGCGCTCGAGCGTGTGCTCCCCTATGACTGTGCCGCGGCGCTGGTCGCGCCAGACGAGGGCCGCAGCGCCACCCTGCGCCTGCGCGCGCCGGGCCAGGTGAGCGAGCGCGCGCTCTTGAACGTGAAGGAGCAGTTGGTCGCCGCGCACCGCAAGCACTCCGGCCTGCTCCTGCCCGAAGACCGGATCGTCACCCGCGTCTCCGGCCGCGTCTCCACGGATCCCGCGGGGCCGATCCACTTCCCCAGCACGATCTCCGTCTCGCTCATGGCCGGCTCGCGTCCGGTGGGGACGCTGTCGCTGTTCTCCGCCAAACCAGGCGCCTACTCGTCGGACGACGGCGAGCTTCTGGATGTCCTCGCCAACCAGACCACCGCTGCAATCCAGACGCTGCGCGCGTCCGAGGATGCCTCCCGCCGCCGCATCGAACGGATGGTGGAGGCGATGGCGGACGGCGTGCTGCTCACCGACGAGAAGAACGAGATCGTGGTGATCAACCCGGCGGCGCGTCGGCTGCTCAGGCTGGGCGACGACCCGGCGCAGTGGACCAGCCGGCACCTGCAGGAGACGCTGGGCTTCTATCCATTCGAGCTCGTCCGCGGGTGGGAGTACGGCGGCACGCAGGTGCTGCGCGAGGAGCTGCAGCTGTTCGACCGCACCGTGCAGTCCACCATCACCCCGGTGGCGGACGGGAAGAACCAGCTGCATGGCGTAGTGGTCACCCTGCGCGACATCACCGAACAGAAGGCGCTCGAGGCGCGCAAGGACGAGTTCGTCTCGGTGATCAGCCACGAGCTGCGCACCCCGCTCACGTCGATCTCCGGCGCGCTCGACCTGGTGCTCAACTTCCTCGCCGGGGAGATCAACGAAAAGCAGCAGCGTTACCTGCAGCTCGCCAAGGACTCCACCGAGAAGCTCAACGCGATCGTCGACGACCTGCTCGATCTCTCCAAGCTCGAGCAGGGCAAGATGAAGATGAACTTCGAGGTGGTCAGCTTCGGCGACCTCGTCGCGGCGGCGGTGGAGAAGTACCAGCCGTCGATGCTGCGCAAGAACCTCGACGTGGATCTCCGGCTGCCCCAGACGCCGATCCGCGCACTCGCCGATCCGAACCGCGTCAACCAGGTGCTCAACAACCTGCTCACCAACGCGATCAAGTTCACCCCCGAGGGCGGGATGATCCGCATGGACGTGGGCGACTCGCCCAACGCGCCGGGCTTCTGCTCGCTGTCCATCTGGAACAGCGGCGAGCCGATCCCCGAGTCCGACCTGGAGCGGATCTTCGACAAGTTCGAACAGGCGCAGTCCGCCCGGACCCGCAACGTCCGCGGCACCGGGCTGGGGCTGTCGATTTGTCGCAACATCGTCGAAGCGCACGGCGGCCGGATTTGGGCCGAGCCCACCACCCAGGGTGCGCGCTTCGTGATGGTCCTTCCCGTCGAGCCCGCGGAGACGGAGAGCGAGTCCCGCCCGGCGCAGCGCCCGCGGCTGCCTGCGGAGCACCGCCCGCGCATTCTGGTGATCGAAGACGATCTGGCGATCGCCTGGGTGCTCAAGGCCCAGCTTCTTTCGCGGGACTACCAGGTCGTTCTGGCGGCCAGCGCGGACGAAGCGCTCAACCTCGCGCGCCGGTACCGCCCGGACGCGATCACCCTCGACATCCGGCTCCCGGACGTGGACGGGCTGCGGCTGGCGGAGATCCTCAAGCACGATCCCGACACCCGCGATGCACCGATCCTCGTGCTCTCCGCCTTCGACGAACGCCAGGCCGCCTTCCGCCGCGGCGCCAGCGCGTTCCTCCAGAAGCCGATCCAGACCGACAAGCTGGTCGCCACGATCGAGGGACTCGTGCGCGGGCACGCCGGCCGGCCGCAGGGGCGGGTCCTGCTCGTGGACGACGACGAGTCGATTCGGGCGATCTGCGAGGAGGTCCTCACCAACACCGGCTATGGGGTGCGATCGGCGGGGTCGATCGCCGAAGCGCGCGAGGCGATCCGCGAGAGCCGCCCGGATCTCATGTTGCTGGACGTCAGCCTCCCGGACGGCGACGGCTTCTCCTTCCTCGAGGAGCTCAAGGCGGAGCGCGCCTCGTCGCACCTGCCGGTGATCTTCATCTCCGCGCGCAGCGACACCCACGCCAAGGTGCGCGCGCTCAAGCTCGGCGGCGACGACTACCTGGTCAAGCCGTTCGACGCGATCGAGCTGGGCGCACGCGTGGAGTCGGTGCTCCGCCGCAAGGAGAACGAGCTCGGCTCGTCGCCCACCACGCAGCTGCCCGGTTCCGGCGCGATCGAGCGCGAGGTGCAGCGTCGGCTGGCGGAGCGGAAGCCGTTTGCCTTCTGCTACCTCGATCTCGACAACCTCAAGGCCTACAACGACTACTACGGGTTCGCGAAGGCGGACGGGGTCATCAAACAGACCGGGGACCTGTTGCGCGAGATCGTCGGGCAGGAGGGCGCGCCCGGCGACTTCCTCGGGCACGTCGCCGGCGACGACTTCGTGCTGGTGGTGGATCCGGGCCGCGTGGACGCCATCTGCCAGCGGGCGATCGAGTCGTTCGATCGAATCATCCCGCTGTACTACGACCGGCAGGATCGCGAACGCGGCTACATCGAAGCCGAGGACCGCTACGGCGAGCGGCGCCGCTTCCCCCTGATGAGCGTCTCGATCGTCGCCGTGATGGTCGAGCCCGGCCAGGCGGATCACGCCACGCTGGCGAAGTTGGCCGCGGAGCTGAAGAAGCGCGCCAAGGCGATCCCCGGTTCCGTCTACCTTCGGAGCGATCGGCCGATGCCCACGCCGCGCTCCGCCGCCGGATGAGGCTCTATCAACAGCTCGTGCTGTTCATGCTGGCGGCGACCGTGTTGCCGCTGGCCCTGGTCGGCTTCTGGCTTCTGCGTACCGCCGAGGACGAGCTCTTCCGCCGCATCGGCCAGGAACAGGAGGCGCTCGGGGTGGTGGCGGCGCGCGACGCCTCGCAGGCGATCATGACCGCGGTCGAGGCGCTGGGGCGCGGCACCGAGGCGATCGACTGGGCCGAGGCCTCCCGCGAGGAGCGCGAGGGCGGGCTGGCGCTTCTGTATCAGCAGGCGGAGGCTGCCGCGGCGGTGGTGCTGGTGGACGCCGCGGGGAACGTGCTCGCCGGTCCGGTGCGGCGCACCGGCGAGGACGGCCACCCAGCGTTCGATCCCGCGCACATCGCCACGCTGATTTCTGCCATCCCGCTCCAGCCGCTCACCGGCGGGAACAAGGGCCAGGCGGCGCTGTCTTCGGCCTGGGCGGATCCTCTGGGCGGCGCGTCGCGGATGGCGGTGGCGGTGAAGGCGGCGCCCGGGACGGATGCGCCCTTCGTGCTCGCGGAGCTGGGCCTGGAGGAGCTCGAACGCGGGCTGATGGAACGCGCGCGCTCGAGCGGGGCGCGGTTCGATCTCGTCGACGGCGGAGGCCGGGTGATCGCCAGCTCGGATCCGCGCCGCCGGATGGGGCCGCTGGAGGGCGACGTGTGGGCGCGGGCCCGCGCGTCCACCACCGGCCAGGAGCGCTTCACCACCTCGGGCGAGGTGCCGCTGCTCGTCTCCGCGGTGAAGGTGCCCGGCGAGCTGGGGCTGTGGGCGGTGGTGTCGGAGACCGAAGCGGACGCGCTGGCGCCGGTGGCCCGGATGCGAAGGACGGTGCTGATCTCCATCGGCGTAGCGCTGGTGGTGCTGCTTGCGCTGGGGGCCGCGTACACGCGGCGGCTCAACCGCCGGATCGGCGAGCTGGCCGCGGGCGCCGAGGCCTTCGGTCGAGGTGAGCTGTCACGTCGCGTCGCGATGAGCGGCGCGGACGAGCTGGCGGATCTGGCCACCACCTTCAATCAAATGGGTGCCGAGCTCGAGGCCGCACGGGCGAAGTTGCTCCGCTGGAACGACGAGCTGCAGCAGAAGGTCGACGAAGCGTTGGCGGATTTGCGCGCCGCGCAGGCCCAGTTGCTGGAGGCGCAGAAGCTGGCGGCGGTGGGCCAGCTCGGGGCGGGTGTGGCGCATGAAATCAACAACCCGCTCGCCGGGATCCTGGGCAATACGCAGCTGTTGATGATGGACCGGGACGAGAGCGACCCCGACTTCGAGACGCTCCGGAAGATCGAAATCAGCGCCAAACGCTGCAAGGAGATCACCGCCAACCTCTTGCGCTTCTCCCAGCAGCGCGACCGGCCGGAGCTGCGCCCGGTGAACCTCAACGGGGTGGTGCGCGAGGCGATCTCGCTGCAGGAGAACCAGATCAAAGGGGAGGGTATCCAGGTGTCGGTGGCGCTGTGCGACGAGCGCCTGCAGGTCAACGCGGATCCCGGTCACGTACAGCAGGTCGTGCTGGCGGTGATGGCGAACGCGCGGACCGCGATGATGAAGACGCCCACGAAGCGGCTCACCCTGCGCACGCGCGGCGACGGCGTGGACGCCGTGATCGAGATCGAGGACACCGGCAAGGGCATCGCGCCCGAACACCTGCCGCGGATCTTCGAGCCCTTCTTCACCACCAAGGACGTATGGTCGAACGTCGGGCTGGGCCTTTCGGTGGCGTACCGGGTGATGAGTGAGCACCGCGGCCGGATCGATGTCCGCAGCGAACCCGGGAAGGGGACGCTGGTCACCCTGAGGTTGCCCCTGCTGGAGGCGAAGGGTGACCCGGCGCGATCGGCAGCCTGAAGTGGGTCAAGAGAAGAACGGGAAGCAGCACGTCATGAGCTCCGCCGACGGAAACCACAGACCTGGCCGGGCGCGATCGAACCTGATCTTCTTCGGGCTGCTCGTGCTGATCCTGTTGGCGCTGCCGGTCGGCTGGTATTTCTTCCTGCGCCGGCCGCCCGCTCCTCCGCCCGAGCCTCCACGGCCCGAGGCGCAGGCCCCCGTGGCCGAGGTGCCGCGGCCGGTGGACATCCACCTCGCCGAAATCGAGGGCACGGTGGAGATCCGCCGGGCGGACGGGACCTGGCGAGAGGCGGCGAAGGGCGATCCACTGAAGGCGAGCGACGCGGTCCGGACGCGGGATGGATCGGTCGCGGTGCTGGTGGGCGGCGAGGCGTGGGAGGTCCGGATGGAGCCGGGCACCGAGGTGTCCGTGGACGAGCTGACCTCGTCGATCACCAAGATCATGCTCCAGAACGGTATGGCGCGCGCGAAGGTGAACGGCGCGGCGAAGCACACCTTCGAGGTGCGTGCGGCCGGGAGCGACGCGGTGGCCACCACGACCCGTGGCGTATTTGCCATCAGCAACAACGGTGCCGGCACCGTGGCGGTGGGAACGCAGGAGGGCGAGGTCCAGCTCTCCGGCGCGGGCAAGGTGGTGATCGTCCGCTCGGGGCAGCAGTCGATCGTCCGGCCCGGCGTGGGGCCATCGGAGCCAACGCCGATCCCTTCGTCGCTCCTTTTGAAGGTGAAGTGGCCGCAGAAGCCGCTGCTCGGCACCAACCGGCTGGTGGTGACCGGCGAGACCGCGCCGGGCGCGCACGTCGAGATCGGCGGTCACGTCGTGCGCGCGAACGCCGACGGACGGTTCCAGCACACGCTTCGACTTCAGGAAGGTGGCAACGACGTCACGGTCACCGCGCGATCAGTAGGTGGAACGGAGGCCGCGTCGCAGACACACCTGCAGGTCGATACACACGCGCCGAAGATGGGCGTCAACGTCGACTGGAAATAGCGGCCGCTCGCTTGACCGCTCGGCGGCGCATCCGTACCATTCTGATTCAAGAGCAACCTGTTCAAGGGCAATCCGAGGGAAAGCCTCGGTGCGCAAAGCCGCAGGGCCTGAAGTTCGGCCGGCTGTAGCTGCCAAAGGATGCAATCCGGGAGGCCTCGGATGAAAAGAGAACGAATCGCAGCGCTCGTGCTGACCCTCGCGCCTCTCGTTGCACTTGGACAGGGATCCCCTCAACCGGTCGTCATCGGTGCCTCGTACATCGTCAACAACGGTCCGGGGATGCAGACCGATCCGCACATCAGCGGAAATCTCATCGCATACACCGAGGCCAACAACACCCCGAACGAGATCCACTACTACAACCTGGCGACCGGCATCGACACCACGATTCCCTCCACCGGCGATCGCGACTACCTCTCCGACATTTCGGGCACCCGCATCGTCTTCACGCGGACCACGGGCTTCGACAGCAACGTCTTCCTTTTCGACACCGCGACTTCCACGTTGACGGAGCTGGATCCCGGTCCCGGGAACGTGCGGTGGTCGGCGTCGATCGGTGGCGAGACAGTGGCGTGGGAAGATCTAAGCGTCTCCGGCAGCACCAGCACTTCGGAGATCTTCGTCTATGACATCCCCACCGGAACCGCGACCTCGCTGACCCCGGGGATGATTCTCGGCAACTTTCAACCGGCCGTGTCCCCGGACGGGAAGATGGTGGTGTTCACCGCGTGCGAAGCGGACGGGATGACCTGCAACATCGTGGTCTCGCAGAAATCGCCTGGCGGGTGGACCAACACGACCCTCACCGGCGACCCCGCGCGGTGGGAGAGCACCCCCGCCACCGATGGCGAGTTGATCGTCTACGAGAGTCTGCCCGCCGGCGGCACGGCGCCCGACACGGATCTGGCGTTCCAGTTCGTCGACACCCCGAACGAGACCATCCTCTCGCTGCCCGGCAAACAGTCGACGCCCGCAGTGGCCGATGGGCTGATCGCCTTCCAGAGCCCCGGCGTTGGCGGCGTCAATGATCTGTTCCTCTATGACGTCGCCACCGGGGTCCTCTACCAGCTCACCAGCACGCCTCAGGCGGAGTTCCTCTCGGACATCGAGGTCGCGCCCGACGGCCTCGTCACGGTCACCTATGTGCGCGACGACGGGGGGCTCAACGACACGAACGTCTTTGCCATGAGCTTCTTCATCGAGGATCCCGGCGACACCTGCGATCCGGACGATGGCACGACCGAGCCGGGTGACGACGGCGATGGTGGGGACGATCACCCCGGCTGCGGCAAAGACGACGAGGATCACGGCTATTACGGATTCGGTGGCCACGACCACGGCCATCACTGGGGCGGCCACTGGGACTACCTCTGGGCCCACCACTGGGGTTACCACTGGCATCACGGCCACCACGGGCATTCGCACCACTACGGCCACCACCACCACCACGGTCACCACAGTCACCACGGTCATGGCGGTGGTCAGCCGACGCCGCCGCCCACGGATTGCTCGAACCCCGGCAACCGTCCGCTTCTGGCGACCCTCACCGTCACCCGCACGCACGGCGCTCCGAACACCGCGTCGACGACGTTCAGCGCCACCCCCGGCAACGGCCTGCTCTGTGTGACCAACTCGAAAGCGACCTCGGGCTGGGTGGATCTCAACGGGACCCAGGAGGTGGGGCCGGGATCGTTCAAGCAGTGGGTCTCGTCGATCGATCGGGTGGTGACGCTCGACGCCACCAACACGCTCGACGCGAAGATCGCCGGCAAGAAGGGGACCTCGTACACGGTCACCGTCTACGGCTCCGACCCGGAGCAGTGTGAGACCGAGCTGCCGTCGATCGCCGCGACGGCGCTGCACGTGAAGAACGTGGGCGACGACGACGTGCACACGATCGTGGGCGAGCGCTACGAGGTGATCGCCTCCGACGAGCCGATCGCGATCGCGGACCTGGGCGCGGACGGTATCTCGGCAAATCGTGCCACTCCGGAGATGGCCGGATGCGCAGCAACCGGATCGGGCGCTGGAAACGGCGCGGTGATCGTCGCGCTGGTCGGCCTGGCCGGGCTCATCTTCCGCAGGCGGCCGGCGGCGGATCCGCTTCGCGTCCACCGCCGTTGATGGCTCTGCTAGCCTTGGGCTTCTGAAGACCCTCGGTGTCCTCATAGCTCTCCTGCTCGTCGCCACCGGGGCCTCCGCTCAATCCCTGGAGATCATCGGACCCGGCGGTGTTGCGCCACCCGAAGGCTTCGCGGTCGCTGCGTTCGCTAGGGACGCCCGGGGCGCGCGCGTCGCGCTCTCGTCGCCCCGGATCGAGGTGGACGGAGGCAGTGCGCGCGCTACGCCGCCCGAGGGCGTGCTCTCCACGTGGTTCATCACGCCCGCCGCGTCGTCACACGCGGTGACGGTACGGGTGAAGGACGGCGCGCTCAGCGCCGAGCAGCGCTTTTCAGTCGGCCCGCCAGCCGGCACCGTGGCGCTGGCGCTTCTGGGACAGCTGCCGGTGAAGGGGCGGGACACCGAGACGACGATCGACATCCGCGTGCTCACGCCGAAGGGCGCGCTGGATGCGGAGAGCCCGCCGCCGGTGCTGCAGGCGAACGTGGGGACGATCGCCCGGATCGAACCGCTCGAGCCGGGGCACTATCGCGCCAGCTACGTGCTCCCGAAGACGCGCTACCCGGAGGTGGCGGTGATCGTCGCCTTCGCGCCGTGGCCGCACCCCGGGTCCGTGCACGGCGCCATCGGCTCCTTGCTCGTGCCGCTGGCCACGGCGATCAACCTGCCCGGCGTCACCGAGCGCAACGCGGAGATGTCGATCGAGATCGCCGGCGTGACCTTCGGTCCGACCCGCGCCGGACCGGATGGGCGTTTCGAGCTGCCGGTGGTGGTTCCGCCCGGACACCGGTACGCGCGCGGCCTCGCGATCGATCGCGCCGGCAACCGCCGTGTCTCGCGGCTGGATCTCCGTCTTCCGCCGGTGGACCAGCTGGCCTGCGTGATGAACCCGCGCCGGCTCCCCGCGGACGGGCACTCGCGCGCGCGGATCATCTGCGCGACGTCCGATCCGTATGGGGCGCCGCAGGAGAACGCGAACGTGGAGCTCCGCGTCTCCGCCGGCCGGCGCAGCGAGCGACGGGCGATCCAGGACGGCGTCTACGAGTGGATCTACACCGCGCCCTCGGAGCTCCCCGCGGCGGGAAAGGCGACCACCGTCTCGGCGCTGTGGCGTCAGGGGCGGAACGTCTCGCGGGACGAGCTGGAGCTCGAGCTGGTGCAGGGGCCGGCCTCCAGCCTCTCGCTCCGCGTGGGCGAGCCTCTCGTTCATTATGGCGGGAAGCTTCAGGTGATCGCCGAGGTCCGTGACGCGCTGGGGCGGCCGCGCGACGACGCGACGGTGACCGCGCGCGCGCCGCTCGGCTCCTTCGGTGCGCCGACCCGCGTGGCGCCCGGGACCTGGTCGTTGAGCTACCAGCCGCCCGGCGGTGGCACCGCGAGCGCTACGACGATCTCACTGCGCGCCTTCGGCCCGGCGGGATCGGAGCCGGCGGAGCTTTTGACCTGGGTCGAGGACCACGAGGCGTTCGCGGCGGTGACCGACCTTGCGGGCTGGCCGGTGCCGGATCAGCGCTTGCGCGTGGGCAACCGGACGGTGACGACCGGCCCCGACGGAGCCGCGAGCCTGGGCCCGCTCAGGTCGGGCACGCTGGACGTGCGGCACGAACGGTGGCCGGGCCTCTCGGTGCGCCTCCACGTGCTCGACGAGCAGACCGCGTGGCCGGTGGGGACGCGGCCCGGGAGCGCGCGGGTCGAACAGACGCTTACGCTCGCGCCGCCCACGCCGGTGGTCGTGCAGTTCACGGTGAAGGGCCGCACCGTCACCTACTGGGTGGAGGATCCGCGCGGGAAGATCCTCGAGGACCGCGCCGTCGCGGTGAACGTGTTGGGTGCGCAGATCGCCGGCACGCGACGCGAGGGCGCGCGCACCTCGGTCACGCTCTCCGCGGCGCCCGCGCAGTTGTCGGTCAGTGACGTCGCCACCGGCGTGACGGGCGTGGCCGAGGTGACACCGTGAGCGCGCCGGCGGTTCGCGTGGGGATCGCGCTGTCGCTCTGCGCGCTGCCGGTGGCCAGCGCACAGGGGCTTTCGGTGCCCGTCGATCGCTCCGCGACTTCGGGGGCGATCGCCGGCCGGGTGTGCCACGACGACAACGGGGATGGCGTGTGTCAGGCCGGCGAGCCCGGCGTCCCCGGCCTGCGCCTGGTGATGGAGACGGGGCAACAGGCGCTGACTGACCCGGAGGGCCGTTATCACCTCGCGGCGGTCGCCGCGCGCTTCGACGATGCGCTCCAGGGCGGCGTGGCGCTGAGCGGACGTCACCGGCTCAAGGTCGATGGGCGGGGACTGCGCCCCGGCGCGAAGGTGGTCCCGGAGGCGGTGACGCTGGAGGTCCCTTCGAGCGGCCTCGTGCTGCAAAACTTCGCGGTGCAGGAGCCGGTCGCCACGGCCAGCGAGCTTCGCCCCGCATGGCGCGAGGCGCCTCCGGCGGCGTCGGTGTCGAAGGAGGGGGAGATCGCCTTTCAGCTCTCTGGCCGCGCGTCGCCACGGGACGTGGTGACGGTGGCGGGCGTGCCGGTGCAGACCTCGGCGGACGGGACGTGGCGGGCGCAGGTGGGGCTTCGCCCCGGCGGGAACGACGTGTCGATCGAGGTGGCCTCGAAGGACGGGGCGGTGCGTCTGTTCACCCAGCACATCGACGTCGTCCGGCGCGCCGGTGGTGTGTTGGTGATCCCGCGCGAGCCCCGGCCCACCGCGCGGTTGCAGCTCCCCGGTTCGGACGAGTCGCCGGCTTCCTCCGGAACGGCGCGCGTCCGGGTGGAGGGACCGAAGGGGACGGTGATTGGCCACCCGGGCGGTGAGTTGGTGGTCGGCGAGGGTGGCGCGGTGGACGTGCCCGTCGAGCTGTTGCCCGGCCAGAACCTTCTGCCGCTGCGCATCCAGCGCCCCGGCGAGCCCGTACGCGAGGCACAGGTCCGGGTCGAGGCGCGGGCGCGGCCCTTCGTCGTGGCGCTGCTCGACGCGGAGGTGGGGCAGGGACTCTCCCGAAGCGCGGGTGGCCTGCGGCTCATCGGGCGGGGCGCAGCGCACGCCGAGCTCCCGTTGGGGCGGTGGAGTCTCCTCGGTGAGCTGGATCTGCGCGATCAGGATCTCCGCGACGCGCGGTCGTTCGGGATCGGCGTGTTGGCGGCGCCGCGCGATGTGCTCGCGCTCGAGCGGGCGCTGGATCCGGAGCGCACGCCGTACGTGTGGGCGGACGAATCCACCTCGGTCGCTCCCAACGAAGCCGGGGGCCGCGTGCGGTTGGAGCTGTCGCATCCGGACTTCGGCGGCGTCGGCTTCGGGACGCTCCGTGCCCGTTTCGCCGACGGAGAGATCGGCCGCTATCACCGCGAGCTCTTCGGAGCGTGGGCGCGCGTGCACACGCCGGCATCGGCGCCCGTGCAGGTGGCGGCGGAGGCTTTCGCCTCCAACGGCGCGGCGGATCCGGCCACCGGCCTCGTCGCGTTGCCAGCCCACGCGGAGTTCACTTCGACCGGCGGGAGCCTGTTCTACCTGCCGCACGGCTTCGTCTCGCGCGGGAGCGAGCGCGTGCGGATCGTCACCCGCGACGGGCTGACGGGCGTTCCGATCGCCGAGCGGCACCTCACCCGCGGCGTCGACTACGAGATCGACGCAGACTCGGGGCGCATCGTGCTCGGGCAGCCGCTCGCGTTCGCGGCCGCGCCGCCCCGCCTGGCGACGAGCTGGCCCACCGAGGGTGCCGAGCCGGTGCTGGTCGTGGACTACGAGTACGTCGACCTCGCTGCGCCCAACCGTGCGGCGGCCGGTGGAGAGGCGAGCGCGCACCTGGGTCCGGTGACGCTGCGCGCGGGCGGGGTGAGCGAGGGCGCTGGCTTGGAGCGCTACCGCCTGGTCCGCGGCGGCGCCGCGGTGCGACTTTTCGGCCTCACGCTCTCCGCGGAAGCGGCACAGAGCGCTGGCCGCGCCCACGCGCCCAAGGACGTGGCGGTCTCCCCGAACGGTGGGCTGGAGTTCCTGACGCCCTACGACGAGACCGCGGCGTGGACCGGCCCGGACTCGAGCGGCTGGGCCCTGAGTGTCCGGCTCGCCGGCGACACGTTCGCGGGCGGGCACGTCGACGCCTCGTGGCGGCGGCGGACGCCGGAGTTCAGCGACGAGACCTTCGACGCCCGCGGCCCGCTGACGCAGCTGAGCGCCACGGTCGAGCAGCCGCTCGGTCCCGTGGTGGTGGGTTTCGTCGCCGATGACCGCACGGTGGTCGACCCGCGCGACCCCTTTGGCCGCGACGAGGTCGGAGCGAGGACGCTGGGTGGCTACGTCGGCTACCGGGGCGAAGTGCTGCAGGCCCAGCTGGAGGCGAAGGATGCGCAGTTGGTGCTCGATCCGCAGGCCGGGGCGCCGGACCGGGTGGAGGGGGCGCGGACGTCGGTGGGCGCGAGCCTGCGCTACCGCGTGGCGCCGGGGTTCTGGATCGCCGCGGGACACCGGCAGGCGATCTCCACCCGCGGCGCGGGCCCGGGAGCGTTCGATGACACCTTCACGTCGGCCGGGGTCGATCTGGCGCTGAACGAACGCACACAGCTGGGCGTGCGCGGAGGATGGGGTCCGCGGACGGGACCGCTGGCGTGGGCGACCGGCCAGTACACCTCGGGTGGCGACACGTTCTACGGCAGCTACTCGGTCGACGTGGACGGTCCGGACTTTGGCGAGCATCGCGTCGTCTCCGGCGCGCGCACCCGGCTGAGCGACGGCACCACCGTGTTCGTTGAAGACGTGGGCGCGCACGACGCCACGAGCGTGCGGATCGCCCGGGCGGTGGGAGTGAGCAGCGAGCTTGCGCCCGGGCTCAGCCTCTCGGCGCGCTACGAGCGCGGCGCGCGGAGCCCGATCGACGTGCTTGCGCCGCTGCGGCGCGATGCGGGCGGGGTGTCCGTCTCCTTCGTGCGCGACCGCCTGCGGCTCTATGGCCGGGCGGAGACGCGCTTCGAGCGCGGGCATGAGGTGCTGACGCCGTTGTCGGCTCCGGAGGTCGATCGCATCCAGCAGCTCGCGAGCGCCGCGGCCACGTTCGCGGTGCTCGACAACCTTCATTTCGGCGGACGGCTCAACTGGTCCACCACCCACGAGCGACAGCACCTCATCGCGCGGCTCGTCGAGGCCTCCGCCGGGCTCACGTGGCGGAGCGATCCGCTCATGGTGGTGCTGCACTACGGCATCGAGCGCGAACTCTCGCCGCTGCGCGCGGACCTGGGCGAACAGGTGGCCCAGCGCGTGTCGGTGATGCCGTCGCTGAAGCTGGGCGATCGGTTCGCCATCGCCGCGGGCGCGCACGCCGGCTGGTTCAAAGAGGCTGCAGCAGAAGGAATGGTGCTGTCCGCTTCGCTCCGTCCCTCGGTGCGAGTGGTTGGAGGTCTGGAAGTCGCGGCGGAACTCGCACGGAGATCGTCGGCGCCGGACGGGGGAAGATTGGACGCGCTGCGGGGCGAGGTCGGCTACCGCTTCGGTGAGGAGCTCATGCTGGCCGGCGGGTACACGCTGTACGGGTTCTCGGGGCTGGGGCTGACGCCCGATGACGGCGACGCCCAGCGGGTCTACGTGCGCGCGGAGGCCGCCTGGTGAGCCCCCGTCGGTCGCTGCGCGGCGCGGTGCTGGTGTCCGCGATCGCCCTGTGGAGCGGGGCGCTGCGCGTGGCCGAAGCAGGGTGGAGCGCGCCGGTCGACGTCGGGGGGACGGTGAACGACGTTCAGGCGTGGGACGGCGGACAGGTGACCGCGGCGTCGAGCCAGGGCGGGTTCGAGGTGCTCCCGGGGGGTGCGATCGCGCGCAGCTTGACCGGTTTTACGGCTGCTTCCGCCTATCTCGATGCGTCCGGCTGTCTGATCACAATGGACCGGAGCGGGAACTTTCAGGCGACGCCGTGCTCGCCGCCTCCGGGGATCAACTTCAGCTTCTCCTTCGCGAAGCGGCTGCGCGTCGCTCCGGGCGGATACGGCTACACGTGTTCGGGGGACACCGCGTCGGGCGTGGAGGTGGCCCTCTCTCCCAGCCCGGGGAGCGCCGCGTGGTCGGTATCGAATGTGATCGGCGCTTCGGGGTGTGGCGCCGTCAGCGCGGCAACGTTCAGCGGCGACAGTTACGGCGTGGTCGGGCTGGCCGGGACTTCGACGCTCAGGGTCTACCGGAACGGGAGCGTGGACAGCAGCGGGCATCCTCCCGCGTCGCCCCCGAGTGCTCCGCTGGATACGGCGCTGACCGGCGATGTCACCACCGGGTTGCGCGCGTTCGTCATCGATCCGGTGGGCGCCATGTACGTCTCTCCGCTCGACGGCGGCTTCGCCGATTTCGTTCCGGTGCCGCCGCCTGTGGCCGGCGCGACCTTCCGCGCCGTGTCCGTGTACCAGTCCGCCACCGAGCGTTTCGGGATGGCGGTGGTGGACCTGCCGGACGGCGGCAGCGAGCTCTTCAGCGCAGTGCCGGATCCGTCGCCGGGTTCGTTCGGCTTGCAGTGGCGGCCCAGCACCGCACCGCCGGCGGGCCTGGCCGGACGGATCAACCTCCTGAGCTGCTCCCAGACCAACGCCTGCGCGGTGGCGACCACGGCCGCAGACGTTTCCAACGTCGCCGTCTACGGCAACACACAGCCACCCGGCGTGCTGATGACGTCGGCCACGCTCGCGCCGGGTGCGCAGCAGAGCTTCGCCGCGCCCGCCGATCCGGACGGAGATGCGATCTGGGTGACCGCCACTGCGTCGCCGGGGATCTCCGCCGAGGTGGATGGCGGGACGATCGTCATCACCGCGCCCGGCGGGCCCCAGTGCGACGGTGGGGTGCCGTACACCGTCCAATTCACCAGCAGCGACGGCAAGGCCGGGCACGAGGTGACGTCACAGATCGACCTGACCGTGCTGCGCGACACGCCGCCGGTGCTTCCGGTGGTGACGCCGGCGGAGGTGACGATGAACGCCGGCGATCCGCCGCAGATGGTGACGGCCGCGCTCGCGCCGGGGGAGTGCGCGAACTTCGGGCTGTCGTGGCAACCCCCGCTCAGCACGGCGTCGGGCGTCACCGTGACGCCTTCGGCGGACGGCACCTCAGCGACGATCGCCGTACCGCCCAACCAGTGTGCCCCGGTGACGGAGGTATTCCAGGTGATCACCAGCTCCACTACGTACGGCAACTCTCCGCCCGCGACGCTCACGGTGAACGTGAATGGTTTCGGGGCGCCGCTCGTGCCGTTCGTGGATCGCGTCGAGACCCAGCTCGCGGGGACCTCCGCCCAGTACGGCGCGCTGCAGACGCACGCCTGCAACGACGGCGGGACGCCCCTGGTCGACGTCGATACGCGCTGGTGGCTCGATGGCGGAGTGCCCGCGTCGGTGTCCATCACTCCGCCTCTGCCACCCGGCGGCGCCGTGACGGACACGGTGACCGTGGACAGCACCGACCCCTGCCACGACGGCGTGCTTGAGTTCGTCGCCCGGAACGAATCCGGCGGACTCACCAGCGCGGAGGGCACGCTCACGATCCAGCTGCAGAAGAACCTCGATCCGCTCGACAGCGGCACGTTCACCCTCACGCCGACCGGTGACGGCTTCGAGGGGACCTCCACCTTCGAGGGCGTGAACTGCGTTGCGGAGCGTCAGCTCACGGCGGCGTACATCCTCCGGCTGGGTGACACCGAGCTCGATCGGAAGGTGTTCCCGGTGCCGGGGCCGTGGTCGGTCACGCCGCAGACGTCCTGCGCGCCCGGGACGGTGCTGACGATCCACGCCGAGATCACCGGGGACGAGTCCATCCGCTCGAACGAGCTCACGGTGATCCCCCACGTCGGGCAGCCGGCGCTCGGCGCGCTGGAAACGGAGGGGCTGCGCGCGCGATGCGAAGCAGAAAGCGTCTCGGTGATCGCCGAGGGTGCGGTGCGGCACACGCCGGGAGCCGACGAGTGTCTCGGCCAACAGGTCCGCTGGTCCGCTCCGGACGCGCCGGGGACCACGTTCACTCCAGCCGCCGGGAACGACGTCCGCGCGCAGGTGCAGGCGGATACGTGGGACGAGCTGGTGGATCGCGACCTGGCCGTCCAGGCGGTCGCCACCGCCGAAGGCGCCGCGACGGCGCCGGGGACGGTGACCGCGCACGTCGTGCCCGATGCGCCCTTCGTCACCGCTCACCTGGACACGGATGTGCCCATCGCCGAGGAGGGCGTCCGGGTGGGGTTGGTAGCGACGCTGGAGAACACCAGCGCGTGTCCGGTGGAGGGCGCGCGGTGGATCGTCACGATGGAGGGGCTGCTCCCCTTCGGCGAACTCGCGAGCGTCGCGGGCGTGCGCGCGCCGGCGCTCGTCGAGGGCAACACCATCACCGTCGAAAGCATCGCGCTGCCGCCGCATCAGCCGGTGCGGATCGTCGTCTCCGCGCGCGCGGCGCTGCTGGGCAGGCCCACCGCGTGGGGGCAGGTCGTGCTCGGGGACGAGACGCCCGAGGCGATCTCCGAAGTGGCGCGCCTGGGCGAGGGCGTGCCGGAGACGGGCTGTGGCTGCTCGGCGGTGGATGTTCCGGGAGTCATCGCCGCGGCGTTCGCGTTGTCGGCATGGGGCGCTCGCCGGCGGCTCAGAGTCCGAAGGAGATCCGCCGATCCTTCGTGAGGTCGCGCCGCTCCTCCAGAAGGCCCAGCAGCTCGAACCCGTACAGCGTCCCGAGCACCTCGCGCTCGCCCAGATCGCTGAGCGCGACCAGGTCCTCGACCGTCTTGCTCCCGTCCGCCCAGACCAGAAGGTGCGCCTCGGGGCCGCCCAGGTGGATCTCGTGCAGCTGGTACGGCGGATCCGTGGTGGGGAAGAGGCGGCGGTCCGCGGGGAGCTTCTTGCGCAGGTTCACCAGCGGCTCGCGGCGCGCGCCTTCCATGATCAGATCGCCGGGGAACACGGAGAGCTTCACCAGATCCACCCGCTGTGGCCGGCGCGCGGAGAACGCGTACTCGCCCTCGGTCCAGCCGAAGGTCGACCAGATGATCGCCTTGATCTGCTCCTCGAGGAGATGCCGGCGTTGTTCGGCGGTGATGAGCCCCAGCTGGATCATCGCCTCGCCGGTGCGCAGGTTCGACTCCTTCGCCAGCGACGCCACCGCCGCCAGCTCGGACTCCGGGAGCACGCCGCGCAGGGCGCAGAACCGGGCGAACCGTTCGGTGGCGACGTTGGAGGCGGCGTACACCGGCTTGCCTGATTCGAAGTAGACGACCTTCACCACCTGCCCATGCCGCAGCTTGAGCTCGCCGGTGTGGCGCGCCTGGTAGTACGCGTTCAGCAGTCGCGCGATCGCGCCCGGACTCAGCGTCCCCGCGTTCGCCCAATCCGGCGCTGCGCGCGGACGGGCCGGGGCCGGCGCAGGCGCTTCGCCCCATACCTTGTCCCGCTCGAAGAAGGGCGCCGGGATGCGCAGCTCGTCCAGGTCGTCGGGCTCCGGCGAAGTGGGCTCCGCCGCCGGGCCGGTCACCTTCTCCACCGCCGCGAGCAGCGCGTCGAGATCGAAGGGCTTTTCGAAGAACGCGCGTGCTCCGTGGAGCGACACCGCCTCCTGCGCGAAGCGCTCGCCCTTGTAGACGCCGCTCACCGCGAAGGACGGAATGCCACGCGCCTTGAGCGCGCCCAATACGTCGCTCCCCGGCACGTCCGGCAGGAGCAGATCGACGATCGCCGCATCGAAGCGTTCGGCGGCGATCCGCGCGAGGGCCGCCGCGCCGTCGTGGAGCTCGGTGACGACGTGGCCGCGCGCCCGCGCCGCTGCGCTGACGAGCGCCGCCAGCTCGGCCTGGTCCTCGATGATCAGCAGACGCGCCATGGCGAAGAGCGCGTACCATACAACGCTCCCATGCGTGTCCTCGGCTTCCACCACCTTGCGATCCAGTGTCGGGACCCGGATGCCGTCGCCGCGTTCTACCGGGACGTGCTCGGGCTGCCGGAGCAGGCGCGGCACCTGCGCGAGGACGGTTCGGTGCGGTCGATCTGGCTGACGCTGCCCGACCGGGGATTCCTCGCCCTCGAGGTCTGCGCGCAGGCGCCCCCGGAGGAGGGCTTTCGGTTCGAGCGCCCCGGGCTGTACCTGATCGCTTTGCGGATCGACCGTGGGGACCGCGCTGCGGTCGAGGCGGAGCTGGCGGCGCGGGGCGTGGAGATCGTCCACCGCACAAGGTGGACCATCTATGTGCGCGATCCCGAAGGCAACCGGGTCGGGTTGAGCCACCATCCGCACGATCCGATCGATTGATCCGCGGTCGGGCAACGCTTGCGGTGTCGGCAGCGGCATGGCTAGAAGCGCTCGCACATGCGCCTCGGCGATCTGTTGCTCCAGGAAGGGCTCATCAGCCGTGAGGCGCTCGAAGAGGCGCTCGAGGCGCAGGTCGTTCACGGCGGACGCCTCGGCACCAACCTCGTCGAGCTCGGCCTGTTGCAGGAGGCGGACCTCGCCCGGGCGCTGGGCAAGCTCCACGGTTGCGCCTTCGCCAGCGGCACGATGAACCCCGATCCCCGCGCGCTGGCGGCGATCGACCCGCAGTTCGCGGATGACCGGGACGTCGTCCCGATGCGGCTGGACCAGACCCGCATCTTTGTCGCGTGCATCAATCCGCACGACATCGCGACCATGGACGAGATCGCCTTTCGGACCGGCAAGCGCGTCGTGCCGGTGGTGATCCCCGAGTTCCGCCTCAACCAGCTGCTGCGCAAGTACTGCAAGGCCTTCCGCAACATCCGGCCGATCGACATGGGCGCGATCCAACCGTCGCGCGCGAAGGCGGCAAAGGAGGCCGAGCAGGCCCCCGCGGCGGATCTGATGAGCGAGGAGGAGTTCCAGTCGCTCTACGCCCAGGTGCTGGAGGGGCGGACCGGTGGCGATGGCGAAGAGCCGATCCTGGAGGGGGCGATCCTCGAGGGTGAGGTGATCGAAGAGGCCGAGCTTCCGTCGGTGTCTCAGGCCGCGGCGTCGACTCTGCGGCCTGCGGGTGCTTCGGTGATTCCGGCGGCGGCCATTCCCGCTGCGGCTGCGAGCGCGACGATGGGTGTGTCGCCGGCGGCCGCTGTGGCGACGACGGCTGCCACATCGACGTTTGCCGCGCCGATGTCTGCGCCGTCGACGAAGGTGGCCGCGGGCGGTGCAGGGACCGTCAAAGCGGCGGTGGCCGCTCCGGCGATGGCCTCCGTGCCGCCGAGTGGCGCGGCGGCTTCGACGGGCACTGCGGCAACAATGGCTGCTGTGCCGCCGACGGGTGCTGTGTCTTCGGCGGGCGTTGCAGCGGCGATGGCCGCCGTGCCGCCGAGCGGTGCGCTATCTCCGACTGGCACTGCGTCTTCGCTGTCTGCTGTGTCGCCGACGGGTGCCGTGCCTCCGGCGGGCGTTGCGCCTGTAACGGCCGCCGTGTCGCCGAGTCGCGCGGTGGCTCCGACGGCCGCTGCGGCATCAACGGCTGCTGTGCCGCCGACGGGAGCTGTGCCTCCGGCCGGCGTTGCGCCGGTGATGGTCGCGGTGCCGCCGAGTCGCGCGATGTCTCCGACGGGCGCTGCGCCATCGATGTCTGCCGGGGCGCCGACGGGAGCTGTGCCTCCGGCCGGCGTTGCGCCTGTGATGGCCGCGGTGCCGCCGAGTGGGGCGGTAGCTCCGACGGGCGGTACGCCGTCGATGGTTGCTGTGCCGTCGGCGGGTGTCGTGCCTCCGGCGGGCGCTGCACCATCGACGCCTGCTCTGCCGCCGACGGGTGCCATAGCCCCGGCCGACGTTGCAGCGGCGATGGCCACCGTGCCGCCGAGCGGTGCGGTCGTTCAGGCCCGCGCGCCATCAACGCCTCCTCTGTCGCCGACGGGCGGCGTGTCTCCGACGGGCGTTGCACCCGTAATGGCGGCTGTGCCGTCGACGGGTGTTGTGTCTCGGACCGACGTCGCGCTGGTGACCGCGGCAGTGCCTCCTGCGGGTGCTGCGGTTCCGACGAGCGCTGCGCCTTCGATGTCGGCCGTGCCACCGACGGGCGCACCCCTGGTTGCGGCCGCCGCGCCGGCGGGTGTTGCGTCTCCGACGAGCGCTGCGGGCGCGACGGTGCTGGCGGTCTCTGCAGCGCGGCCGGGCGTGCCAGGTGCGCAAGCTCAGGCACCTTCGTTCGGAGCAGCGAGACCGCCGACGGCAGCAGGTCCCGGGACGGTCTTGGCTCCGGCGGGACCTCGCGCTCCTTCCGCCGCCCCAGAGCCTCCGCCCGTGCCGCTCTCGTTCCCCGAGGCGCAACAGTTGCTGGCGAAGTCGGCCGACCGCGAGGACCTCGCGATGACGGTGCTTCGGTTCGCCATCAGCAAGTGGAAGCGCGCGCTGCTGCTCAACGTGCAGGGGCCGCTGGTGACCGGGTGGCACGGGCTCGGGGAGGGCATTCGCGACAAAGCGGTCCGGCGGATTGGCATCGCGCTGCGCGGCCAAAGCTCGTTCAAGCTCGTCTGCGATATGCGCTCGCACTTCATCGGCCCGATGAAGCGCGATGCGGGAACGGCGATCTTCTACAAGATGCTGGGTGGCAGCTACCCGACCACCGCGGTGATGTTGCCACTCCTGGCGCGGGGGAAGGTGGTGCACATCCTCTACGTGGACAACGGGCCGGGCGAGGTCACGCCGCCGGACATCGGCGAGCTGCTGATCCTCGGCCAGAGCGTGGCGCGCTCGTACGAGGCGATGATCAAGCGGCGCAAGACGGCGTAGCTCGCGCGCTCACCGGTACTGCGGGCCGACGTCGAAGTAGACGCGCTGGTTCGGTTTCACCGTGAAGGTCTCGCGCCACTTCTGCGTCCCCACCGTGACCTCCACCCGGTGCGTGCCTTCGTAGATGGAGATCTCGGCGGAGAGTGGGGCTTTCCCGACTTGCCGGCCGTCGATCTCGATCACTGCGCCCACCGGAGCGTTCACCGAGACGTAGCCCCTCTGAAGGTAGATGGCCTCGTTCGCCGTCCCGTTCTCCGGCACGAGCACCACGCGGGTCAGGTCCACGCCCTTCTTTCGATCGATGAGGCGTATGCGACGCTTGCCCGCGGCGACCTTGATCCGCAGCGGCGTGCGACCACTGGGGACGCCGTCGATCTCCACCGCTGCCGTCGGTTCCGAGGTGAGCGCGAGCGTGCCCTGGGACGTGACGGTCGCGGTCGCGCCGGCGTCGCCTGATGCTGGCGCTTCGGTCGTGGCCCCCGCATCCGGTGATCCCGTTTGGTCAGATGAGGCCCCTCCACCGCTGTTCGGGCCACGCGCGACGGAGGGCCCACTGTCGCGGCTCGGCGCCGTTCCAATCACGCCCGGGTCCTGGGAGGTGCCACCCGCGTCGGCAGGCGGTCGCTGGGAGAGACCCCACCACGCAGCCAACGCCGCGAGCGCCACCGCCGAAAGGCCCAGGAGCAGGCCGGGCACTTTCGAGCCTCGAGGCGCGCTGCTCGCAGGGCCGCGGGCGTCATCGTCCCGCTGGCTGGAAGGCGGCAATCCCGGAGGAGCCACCGCCGTGCTCTGGGATGACATGGCCGAGCCCGTCGCCGGGGCGAGGTCGATCTGCGGCGCGGAGGACTGCGCGGCCGAAGCGGACGGCGCTGTAGACGTCGGTTGCGCAGCGGAGGCTGCGTACGCCGCAGCGGTTGACTGTGCCGTAGAGGCCGCGTGCTGCGCGGAAGCAGCGTGCGGTGCGGGGACGAGTCGTGCGCCCGGGGCTGCGTATCCCGCGGAGATTGTGCGCTGCGCGGAAGCAGCGTGCGCCGCCGAGGTCGGTTGCGGGGCGGAGGCTGCGTTGGGCGCAGGGGCAGGGTGCGCCATGAGGGCGAGGTGTGCGCCCGAGGCTGCGTGCGCTGCGGAGCCTGTTTGTGCCGGGGAGGTTGTGAGCTGCGCGGAAGCGGCGCGCGCCGCAGAGGTCGGTTGCGCAGCGGAGGCTGCGTTCTGCGCCGAGGCAGCGTGCGCCGCGGGGGGCAGTTGTGCGCCCGGGGCCTGGTACGCCGCAGTGGTTGATGGAGCCGTGGAGGCGGCGTGCTGCGCAGAGACAGCCTGTGCCGCTGCGATCGCATCGGCCGCGAATGCTGCTCCCACGGCGGAAGCTGTTTGCGCCGCGGCTCCGGCCGGCATGGGCGCCGCAAGTCCGGCGCCTCCGAGCTCTGCCGGCGGCGGCGCGACGGAAGGGAAGGGGGACCGGCTCGCCGGTTCCCGCGCCCACTGCGCGCGTGCGAACGCGGCGATGCCGGAGTCGATCAACCGCTGGCGTTCGGCGCGCGTACCGTCCGCGTCGGGGAAGTGGCCGGCCAGCCACTTTCCGACTTCGGCCTCATCGGGCAGCGGCTGCACGGCGAGCTCGATCGCCTCGCGCAGAAGGAGCGCGGACGGAAAGCGCTCCGCCGCCTTCTTCGCCAGCGCGCGCGCGAGGACCGGTACCAGCGTCTCGGGGATCTTTGGGTGGCGGCTGAAGTCCACGGTCGCGGTCAGCACCGCCTGGTCGATGTCCTCGGCATCCTCGAACGGCGCCTTCCCGGTGAGCGCCTCGAAGAGCGTCGCCCCGAGCAGGTAAACGTCGGTCTGGACGTTCATCGCCGCTCGGCCGCCGAGCACCTGCTCGGGGGCGGCGCGGATGTTCCGCCCGCGGTTCTCTTTCGGCGCGAACGCCGCGGCGCCGTACCCGGCGACCTTGCAGTTGCCGGCGAAGGTCACCA
Source organism: Myxococcaceae bacterium (assembly GCA_019686135.1). Lineage (GTDB taxonomy): Bacteria > Myxococcota > Myxococcia > Myxococcales > Myxococcaceae > JADGHL01. The sequence continues at coordinate 126,646 of JADGHL010000001.1, forward strand.
GCAGCGTCTCGGGCCGGAGATCGCCGTGCAGAAGCGGCGTCCCGTCGTCGTTCCCCGCGAGGTGCGCGTAGTGGACGCCCTGTGCGGCGTCGGCGACAAGCCTTGCGGCCAGCGGCGCGGGCAGAGGACCTGTGGCCTCGAGCACTCGCCTCAGGTTCTCGCCATCGCCGAACTCGACGACGCGGGCGAGCCGTCCGTCCTCCATCCGGGCGAAGCCATAGACGCGGACGATGTGCGGGTGTTCGAGTAGCGCGGCGCGTTCGGTCTCGCGCTGGATCCGTTCGCTCTTCTCGATGTCTTTCGCGAGCTCATCGGGGACCCAGACCAGCACGACGGGATCGGCGCGCGCCTCGTCGCGGATGGCGAGCCCGAGGAACGCGCGCGAGCCGCCGCTCGACGGGAGCGGCCCGAGGGCCTGGTACCGGAAGTTCGGCATTGCGCCAGAGTGTAAGCGCGGTCGATCTGCCCGCGAAGAAACTCCGCCCGGGGCCGGGGCAGCTAGAACGGCAGGGTAAGGTGGTAGCCGACGGGCCCTCGCCGGACCAGCAGCAGGATGCTCCGGGCGCCATGCGCATCGGCGATCACGTCACGGAAGGCCTCGCGGGTCGGCACGGGCTTGTTGTTGATGCGAAGGATCGCGTCGCCCCGGCGCAAACCGATCTGCTCGGCGCTCGAGCCGCGGCGGACGTTGACGATCACCATCTCTCGCCCCCTGGGCTCCACCCGCACGCCGATCCGGTCCCAGAAGATGTCCTCCGCCAGCCGCGTGGGGAACTCGACGGGGACGATCGTCACCATACGGGTCTCGCCGTTGCGGAAGATCGTCACCTCGATCTTCGACTTCGCCGGGTACGCGCGCAGCCGCACGTCGAGGTCCTCGCTGTCGACCACGCGCACGCGATCGATCTCGGTGACGATGTCGCCCCTCTGAAGCCCCGCCTTGTCCGCCGGGCTCTCCGGATCCGTTCCCACCACCAGCGCGCCGTAGGTGCGATCCCACCCGAGCTGCCCGGCGACGTCAGGGGTCAGGTACGCGGACTGAATCCCCACCCACGCCGGGCGCACCTTCCCGAACTGGGTGAGCTCCTTGACGATCCGCCGCACCTTGTCGGCCGGGATGGCGAAGCCGATCCCCTGGGCGGAGGCGAAGATGGCGGTGTTGATGCCAATCACCTCGCCATCGGTGTTGAGCAGGGGCCCGCCCGAGTTGCCCGGGTTGATCGACGCGTCGGTCTGGACGAAGTCGTTGTAGATGCGCCCGTCCGCCCGGAAGCTGCGGCCCACCGCGGACACCACGCCCACCGTCACCGTCTTCGCCAGGCCGAATGGACTGCCGATCGCGATCACGGTCTCGCCGATCATCAGGTCCGACGACGTCCCCAGCTTTGCCACCGGCAGGGGCGCGTTGGCTTTCACCTTCACCACCGCCAGATCGTTGTTCCGATCGGAGCCGATCACCTCGCCCTCCAGCTGGCGGCCATCTGCCAGCTTGACGTGGATCGACGAAGCGCCGCGGATCACGTGGTCGTTGGTGACGATGATCCCGGACGGGTCGATGATCGCGCCCGAGCCCAGGCTCTGGACCGCGCGCCGCCGATCGCGTCCGCCCATCAGATCGTCGAACAGCTGCTCGAACGGGTCGAGGTCACGCCGGTCATCGACGATCTGCTCGGTCGCGATGTGGACCACCGCCGGAGACACCCGCTCCACCACTTCGACCACGGCGTCACGCCGGCTCGCGCGATCCGCGCGCGCGGACGAGGGAGCGAGCGCCATCGACACAGCAACCACCGCGACGATCAACCCCAGACGGGGGCACCTTCCTTTCACATCCATCTGTCTGCTCCAGGGCCCGCGAACACCATCGAGCGCGGGTTGTTCCCGACATACGCGGCGACATCTGTTCAGCCAAGAACCGATGTCCGCGCGGCGCTCGATCTGCGCTCCCCGATATGGGCGCGACATGTGAAATGCCCCGACATGACTGCGGAGCCGGGATCGTTGGCGTCGGGGATCGCTGCGCTGGATCGCATCCTCGGCGGAGGACTGCCATCGCGGCAGGTGCTGTTGGTCGCGGGTCAGCCCGGCAGCGGCAAAACCCTCCTCGCCAGTCAGCTGGCGTTCTCGCACGCCGCTCGCGGCACGCCGGTGTTGCTGGCCACCGCCGCCTGCGAACCCCACGCGAAGATCCTCGACTCGCTCGAGGGGTTCTCGTTCTTCAAGCGCGATCGGATCGGCAGGGAGCTCGTCCTGGTCAGTGTCTATCCGTGGCTCCGCAAAGGCGTCAAAGAGACGCGCGAGCTGTTGCTCTCGAGCGTGCGCGAACGGAAGGCGCGGCTGCTGGTGCTGGACGGGCTCCGCTCGCTGCGCGACGTGTGGCGCGATGAGACGCAGATCCGCGAGTTCCTCTCCGAACTGGGCGTGGGGATCGCCACCAACGATTGCACCGGGATCTTCACGCTGGAGGCCGCGCCCGAACGCGTGCTCGACCTCTCCGAAGCGGCCTCGGTCGATGGCGTCGTGACGCTCGGGTTCGACGCGGTGGGGATGACCCGCGTGCGCCGGCTGGAAGTGCTCAAGCTCCGGGGCCGCGGGTACCTCGCCGGCCGGCACAGCGCGGTGGTGGGCCCGGGCGGGTTCACGCTCTTTCCGCGGCTGGAGTCGCTGGAGGCCGCCGTGCCCGTGGTGTCGTGGACGGCGGACGTGGGGCGCGCCGCGTTCGGCGTGCCGCCGCTCGACGACTACCTCGGCGGCGGGCTTCCGCGGGCTTCGGTGACCGCCTTGTTCGGCCAGAGCGGCACGGGCAAGTCGCTTCTGGCAGCGGCGTTCGCCGGAGCGGGGGCGCGTGCAGGGGAGCGCACGCTCGTGATCTCCCTGCAGGAGCACGCGGACCGGCTGAGGGCGCGCGCTATGGGGGCAGGCCTCCTTCGCCGGGAGCTTCCAGAGCTGGTGCTGGACTCGCCGTCGCCGTTGTCCGTTGATCCCGACGCGATGGCGCACACGGTGCTAGATCGGGCTGCGGAGCTGCTGGCGCGGCGCGTGGTGATCGACGGCGCGGAGCGGATCGACGCCGCGCTGAAGCCGCATTCGCGCCGTCAGGACTTCTGGATCGCCTTTGCGTCCCGGCTGGGCCGGGGTGGGCGGGACGTGCTGCTCACCTTCAGCGGCGCGCCCGGCGCGCGGGCCGGGTTGTTCCGGGTGTTCTCCGACGTGCTCGAGGCATGGGCCGGCGATGAAGACGGCCAGCGCGTGCTTCGTCTGCGGGCGATCAAGCTGTCCACGGGACCCGTCCCGCGGAAGAGCTGGCGCTTCGACCTCGAGGAGGCAAAGGGCACGCCATGAGCCTGGTGCTGGTGGCCGACGACGAACCGGCGGTGCTGGAGGTGCTCACCGAGGTGGTGGAGGACCTCGGTCACGACGTGGTCCGCGCGCACGATGGAAAGGAAGCGCTCCAGCTGGCGCGCACGCAACGGCCCCATCTGGTGGTGACCGATCACATGATGCCGCGGCTCTCGGGGCTGGAGCTGTGCCGCGCGCTCCGCGAGGAGGCCGGGCTGCGCGAGGTTCCGGTGATTCTCCTCTCGGCGGCGCTGCCGCCGGAGGCCACCGAGGCGTTTGCGTATCTCGCCAAGCCGTTCGAGCTCGACGAGTTCGAGGCGCTGGTCAAACGCACGCTCGAAAAGAGCGCGGTGCCGGCGGCGCCTGTCGACATCCCTGAACCGCCGCCGCGTGCGGAATCTTCACTGGTCCCGGCGGATGCGCTTTTCCGCTGGGTCGCGCAGTCGCTCAAGTCGCCGCTCTCCGCGGCGAAGATGAGCCTAAAGCGGCTCGAACGGCGCGCCGCGAAGGACGGGATCGCGCCGGATCGTCTGCCGTTCGACGCGGTGACCCGGCAGCTCGAGAGGATGGAGGCGATCGTCGGCGCGATGACAGACGCCGCAGCGCTCTCCGAGGGGCGGCTCGCCCTGAACAAGGAACGCGTGGAGCTTCGCGCGCTGGTGGAGCGGGAGGTCGGCCGCTTCCGCGCGGCGCACGCCGACTACCGGATCGAGCTGGTGCTCCCAGGTTCGTCGGTGGAGCTGGACCTGGACGAACGGCGGTACGCGCAGATTCTGCGGAACCTCCTCGCCAACGTGGTGGCGCACGCCTCCCCGCCGCAGCGGGCCCGGGTCGAGGTGGAAGCAAACAGCGGCGTCGCCACGTTGCGCGTGACGGACTTCGGTCCGGGGATCGCCCCTTCGGCGCAACGGACGTTGTTTCAGGGCCTGCAGCGTGAGGACCCGCCCGGCGTGCGGCGTCCGGGCCTCGGGTTGTTCATCGCCTCCAGACTGGCGGCGCTGCACGGGGGCACCGTCACGGTCCAGAGCGCGTCGCGGCAGGGCGCCACCTTCACGGTCGCAGTGCCGCTGCCAGCGCGATCGGCGTGAACCCGGGCACACCCGGTTCTTGCTGGTGCTACATCCGCGCGACGCTTTGTTCGAGTCGGCCCCAGCGCCGTCGTTCACGGTCGCCGCGGGATCGAGGAGCGCATCACTTTGAGTTCCGCTGCGCGTTCGAGCGCTCGACCGATGATCAGGACTTCTCACCGAGCTTTGCGACGTGCTGCCTGACCGCGCTGCAAGAGCCTCCGGGAGTACGAACAGCTCGGTGGCAGCGGCGAAGGTGGCCAGCGAGACAGGGTGAAGGATGAAGAGCCGCGACTGCGCTACCGCGAGGCGGAAGAGGTTGGCGCGCGCGTCAATGCTGTGCAGCGCTGCTTCGCCGCCTTGCAACGCGCTCGGCCGGTGATGCGGGAGTCGCCTCTCCAGTGCATCGGCCTGGACGGGCGCGAACGGTCCCGGTCGCGCGAGCCGAGGTCCCGTTTGCCGTCTGACTGCATGGACCGATTCGGCTCAAGCACGCCTTGGCGTGCGGTGCGCGCCGCAAGGCTCGCGGTCCCCACCTCGCGGACTTCCGGCTGCTGCTGGGCCCGGCGCGCAGCGGTGAGCACGGCGCCAACGCGCACGGTGGGGCGCAGCACTGAGCTGCGCCCCAGAGCGTGCCACTACCGTGCGGTGCGACGCCGTCCGGCGGTGCGCTTCTGCCGGGCGGTTCGCTTCGTCGCGCGCGACCGCGACTTCAGCGCCTGCGACTTCAACGTCCAACCAATCATCTTGTAGAGCAGCCGCGCGCCCACGTTGCCATCCCAGTCCCCCTCGGGCCCGGGGGCGACCTCGCAGAGATCGAATCCGACGATCCGCCGCCCGGAGGCGACGATGCCGGCGACGAGCGCGGTGGCTTCGGCGAACGCCAGGCCGCCGGGGACCGGCGTGCCCGTGTGCGGACAGAGGACCGGATCCAGACCGTCGATGTCGAAGGAGAGGTACACGTCCTTCGGAAGGTGGCGGACGATGGCGCGCACCTGCCGGTTCCAGGGCACGCCATCGAACCGGGCGCGGAAGAGGTCGGTGTCGAAGAGGTCGACGATCCGCCCGCGGCTTTTCGCGGCGTAGTCGAGCTCGTCCCCGCCCACGTCGCGGATCCCCACCTGCACCAGCTTCGCCACCTCCGGGATCCGCTCCATCACGTTGTGGAAGATCGACGCGTGGGACCACGTGAATCCCTCGAACGCCTCGCGGAGATCCGCGTGCGCGTCGAGGTGGAGCACGCCCATCCCGGGATACCGCTCGGCGTGGGCGCGGATGCTGCCGAAGGGCACGGAGTGATCGCCGCCGACCACGCCGACGATCTTCCCCGCGTCCAGCCAGGTGCTCGCGGTCCGGTACACCCAGTCGTTCATGCGTTCGCAGAGCGCGTTGACCTCGGCGAGCTTGCCCTCGAGCCCCGGCGCCGCGTCGAGGTCTCCACCGGCATCGATGATCGGCCGCGCCAGCGCGCGCGCTCGGGCGTTCCACTCCGCCACCTCCTTCGGCGAAGGCAGCATGGCGATCCCCGCCTCGTACGGCTTGCCGGTCTCCAGATCGAAGAGGTCCACCTGCCGCGAGGCGCGGAGGATCGCCTCCGGGCCGCCCGAGGTTCCTCCGCCATACGAGGTCGTGGCCTCGAACGGCACCGGGATGAGGATGACCTTCGACTCTTCGGGCGTGAAGGGCAGGCCGTAGACGCCGGAGTCGGGCGCGGCGGCCGCGTTGGGATCGAAGCTCGGCATGCGCGGGCTTCTACAACGGCCGCGTCACCAGCGAAGGACGATCTTTCCGATGGATCGGTTGTCCGAAAGCCGTGCGAACGCCTGCGCGGCCTCGTCGAACCGGAACACCGAGTCGATCACCGGGCGGAGCGCGTGCGTCTCGAAGAGTGGGACCAGGTGACGCTCGAGCGCCTGCGCCGCGGCGATCTTCTCCTCCGCGGGACGGCTGCGGAGGACCGTGCCGATGAGCTGCACCCGCCGGTTGAGGAGCTGTCGCAGATCGATCTCCGCCTTCGCGCCGGCCGATAGGCCCACCAGGAGGATCCGCCCGCGCGGGGCCATCGCGGCCACCGTCTCCGGGAGGTACGCGCCGCCGACGAGCTCGAGCGCGAGGTGTGCGCCGCCGCCCGTGAGCGCCTTGACCGCCTCCGCGAACCGCGCGTCGGCGCCGACCACGATCCGGTGCTCGAGCCCCAGCTCGCGGCCGAGCCGGTCCAGCTTCGCGGCAGTGCGCGCCGTGCCGATCGGAACGGCGCCGTGCGCGCGGACGATCTGCACTGCCGCGGTGCCGACACCCGAAGCCGCGGCGTGGATGAGCACGGCCTCGCCGGACCGCAGCCCACCCTGAAGCACCAGCGCGTCGTACGCCGTGACGAACGCCTCGGGGATCGCCGCGGCGTGCTCGAACGCGAGCGCGCCGGGGATGCGGACCGCTTCGCGCTCATGCGTGGTCAAGAACTCCGCGAAGGCGCCGCCGCCGACGAGTCCCATCACCCGGTCGCCGACCCGGAACCGGGTGACGTGCGCGCCCACTGCCACGACCTCGCCCGCGTACTCCAGGCCGGGCACGTCCTGGACGGCACCGACGGGAGCGGGGTAGGCGCCGCGCAGCTGCAGAAGGTCCGCGCGATTGAGCGCCGCAGCGTGGACGCGGACCGCCACCTCCCACGCGCCGGGCGTGGGCCGGGGGACCTCACGGAGCTGGAGCACCTCGGGGCCGCCGGCCCCGGTGATGACGAGCGCCTTCATCCGTGTCCTCACCGCACCGGGTTGATGAACACGTACGTCACCGACTTCGGCGACGCGGTCAACACCGAGGCGGCGAGGTCCGGATCGTCATCGCCTTCGACGTCGCCCGCGGACAGCCCGATGGGCGTGCCCGGCCCGGTGGCGAATTCCAGCGGCGCGAACGTGAACCCTCCGAGATTGCGCCGGACCTGGACCCTGCCGTCTTCAACCCACGCGAGGTCCAGTAGGCCGTCGAGATCGAGATCGCGCACGAGCGGGAAGAACGCGGCCGCCGTCTCGCTGCGTCGTTCGGCGAAAGCGCCGCCGGTGTTCTCGAAAATCGTCAGCTCGGTTGCCGTGACCGTGACGAGGTCCGCGTCGCCGTCCCCGTCGAGATCGCCGGCGGCGAGGGCGGTAACCGGGTCGCCCATGCCCAGCGCTGCCTGCGTCCCGGGACCGAAGTCCGGCGCTCTGCGGATCGACACCTGATGGGCGTCGTCGACCACGATCAGATCGAGCAGCCCGTCGCCGTCGTCGTCCGCCAGCGTGGCGGCGGTGGTGAGCGGTGCGTCGATCCGCGTGGGCTCCGAAGGCTGATCGCCTCCCCGGAAGACGAAGATCGCGTCGTCTTCGGGCGCGGACGTCGTCGGACAACCGAGCGCGGCGAGGTCGGCGCCCGGTGCGCTGTCGAGGGCACCGACGCCGATCCAGCGATCGACGACACACGGCGTCCCGCCGTCCGCGGGCAGGGGGAGGGGCTCCACCTGGAACCGGTCGGTCGGGTTGCTGGAGCCCGCGGGCACGAAACGGAAGCGCGCCACCTGTCCACTCATGTGGATCGCCGCGAGGTCGACGTGACCGTCGCCGTCGAGATCCCCGGCGATCGGCAGGGCAGGCCGTTCGGCGTCGTTCATCCGGCTCATCACCCGGTTGGCCTCGAAGCCCTTCGTCGGATCCCAGGCGTGCGTCTGCAGCCGGAAGAACTCCGGCACGGCGGTGACCAGATCGCCCGGGCCTTCCGGCGCGAGGTCCGTGAGGATCGACACGCCGCCGGAGGAGAAGGAGATGGGCGTGCCAACGGCGAACGATTCGGACCGGCAGTGGATCGCGTCCACCTTGCAGCTGGCGCTGCAGGCCTTGTAGCCCCAGCCCGGGCAGGCGAGGGGCCCCAGCGTCCCGTCGCACTCTTCACCCGGACCGATTTTGCCGTCGCCGCACAGCTTCACGCACTGGCTCGTCACCAGGCGGCACTGCGCGTCGCAGGAGACGGTGCCCAGATCGAAGCCGAGGCTGGTGCACGAGTTGCCGCCCAGATCCGAACCGTCGCACTGCTCGCCGGCGTCGGCGTCCACCCGCCCATCGCCACACACCGGCTCGGGGATCGGAGGTGGATCCTTCTTTTTCTGGATCCTCCCATCGTTGCAGGCGAGCGCGAGGGTGAGGGCGAAGCCAACCGGGAAGGCGTTCCGCAGCGCGTGCTTCATGTGGCGATGCTGGCCGGTCCGTGCGCTCATGTCACCAGCCACGAGACCATTCCGAAGTAGGTCAACAGGCTCATGTTGTCTGCGATCGCCAACACCAGCGGAGCGGAGGCGAGCTTGGGGTCGACCTTGAGCCGCCGGAACGCGAACGGGAGCAGCGCTCCCATCGCCGCGGCCAGAAGCGTGGCCACGCTCACCGCCACGACCAGCGCCGCGGGGAGGGCGAGCCCCGGGTAGTAGACCCTCCCCAGCGCGCCCACCACGAGCGCCGCCATCATCCCCGCCAGCGCGGCGCCCAGGACCTCACGCCGGATGACCCGCGGATTCCACTTGTCCTCCACGACGAGCGAGGTGGACACCGCCATCGTCTGGACGCCGAGGCTCTCGGCCAGGACCAGCACCAGCGGGATGAACGCGGCCATCACCACGACCTGCGTGAGCTGGTGTTCGAAGATGCGGGTGATGGTGGCCGCGAGGAAGCCGCCGGCGATGTTGAACAGAAGCCAGGGGAACCTCCGGAGCGCCAGCCGGTGCGGCGCGCGCGGCTCCTCGAGCTCGTCTTTGGGAAGGCCGACGATGGAGAAGACCTCGTGCCGGACGCGGCCTTCGAGGTCGCGCGAGAGCACGTCCTCCCACGCGTCGACGAACTGGTTCACCTCGATCGTCCCGGCGATCCGCCCTTCCTCGTCCACCACCGGGAAGGCGAGCAGCCGGTAGGTGACGAAGAAGTCCTCGACCAGATCGTCCGTCGCGTCGTGCGGCAGCTTGACGATCCGCGAGAACATCACGTCGCGGATCCGCGCCGTCATCGGCGACAGGACGAGCTTTCGGACCGGGACCACGCCGGTCAGGCGCCCTTCGGGATCGCAGGCGTAGATGTAGAAGATGTCCGCGGCGGACTCGGCGCTGGTGCGGATCTTCTCCAGCGCCGCCCCGATCGTGTCCTCCTCGCCGACCGAGACGAAGTTCCGCGACAGCCGGTCGCTTTGAAGGAGCGTCTTTCGGGCGGACGGGGCGGGGTCGGCCACGCGATGGGATCTAGCGCGCGGCCCGCCGGGCGGAAGGTCCGGACGTCGTGTGCTTGCGACGGTGGACACCCGGGGTTAATTGCACCTTCTCCGTGAGCACGCCGAAGCGAACCCCGAAGTGCCCCATCTGCGCCAGCCCTGTGGCGCTCCGGCCGGAGAACCCGACGTTTCCTTTCTGTTCGCCCCGGTGCCGGCAGGTGGACCTCGGCAAGTGGCTGGGCGAGGAGTACCGCGTGGCCGTGAGCGCCGCGCCGGAGGACGAGCAGGAGGACGAGCTCGCCTCCCACGACGGCCAGAGCGAGGACGATCCGTTCCACCGCATGCACTGAAAGCGCCGATGGTCGACCTCCACTGCCACCTGCTGTACGGCGTCGACGACGGCGCATGGACGCTCGAGGACTCGCTGGAGATGGCGCGCGCGCTCATCGACCTGGGCTTCACCGCGGTCGCGCCGAGCCCCCACAACCGCCCCGAGTACGCGCCCCGCGAGGTCGCCGAGGCACGTTTGGAGGAGGTCCGGCAGGCGCTGGCGGAGCGAGGCCTCTCGCTGGAGCTTTGGCGCAACTCGGAGAACTACTTCCTGGACGATCGCTTCCTCCCATCGTTGGGGACGCCCGAGGCCCGGCCGATCGGCGCCGGGCGGTACGTCCTGGTGGAGGCGCCGTACACCTCCCCCTTGCCCGCGCTGACCGAGATCATCTTCCGGATCAAGCTCAAGGGCATCACCCCGGTGATCGCCCACCCCGAGCGGTGCATGGAGTTCGAGAAGAAGGGCCGCGCCGCCGAAGCCGTGCGTGCGGGCGCGCTGTTGCAGCTCGACATCGGCGCGCTGATCGGCCGGTACGGTCCTTCGGCGAAGAAGGTCGCGCGCAGCCTTCTGGACGATGGGCTGTATGCGATCGGCGCGACGGATCTCCACGGCGCCGTGACCGCGCGCGACTGGGTCGGCCGCTCGCTCGCAGAGCTCCGTTCGCGCGTGGGCGAACGGGCGTTCACGCAGCTGATGCGTGAGACGCCGCGGCGCATCCTCGACGGACAATCAGTGGAATCCTGAAGTTGTTCGCGGGTATATCGGCCCGTCGTGAAACGGCTCGCCCAGCTCGTGCTGATCATCGTCGTCACCGGCCTGCTCTCGTGGTGGGCCTTCCGCGACGCGAAGTGGGACGAGCAGTGGCAGAGCCTGCGCGAGGCGAACTACCTCTGGCTGATCCCGTATCTGGGCCTCCTCGGGGTGATCCACCTGTGCCGCACGCTGCGCTGGGGCTATCTGCTCTCCGGCCTCGAGCGCGTGCGGTTCAAGAAGCTGAACGAGGCCTCGGCGATCGGCTTCATGATGCTCCTGGTGCTTCCGTTCCGGCTGGGCGAGTTCGCGCGGCCGTACCTTATCGCGCAGCGCTCGCGGATCCGGAAGAGCGCGGCGATGACCTCGGTGGTGCTGGAGCGGATCGTCGACGGGCTGCTCGTGGCGACGCTCCTTCGGGTGCTCCTCTTCTTCGTGCCCGGTGACTCGGACGACATCCGGTACGTGAAGTGGGGCTCCACCGTGATGTTCGCGGTGTTCGGCGGCGGCCTGGCGTTTCTCCTGTTCGCGCTGTGGCAGCAGAAGCTCGCCGTGTCGCTCGTGCGCCGGACCATCGGCCGCTTCGTCCCGAAGCTTGCGGACAAGGCGGCGGAGATCGTCGACGCCTTCGTGGGCGCGATGCGGCAACTCCCGGACGCGAAGAACCTGATCGGCTTCTTCGTCGCCACGTTCGTCTACTGGGGCGTCAACGGCGCCGGGATGGCGATGGTGGCGCGCGCCTTCGACCTGCACCTGACGCTGTTCCAGGGCTACGTGGTGATGTGCGTGCTGGTGGCGGGGCTGATGGTGCCGTCCGCGCCCGGGATGATCGGCGCGTTCCAGGCGGCCACCAAGGTGGGGCTCGCGCTGTTCCTTCCGCCCGCGCTCGTGTCGGCCTCGGGGCTCGCGTACGCGAACGTGGTCTGGTTCACGCAGACGGCGCAGCAGATCCTCACCGGGCTGGTGTTCATGTCCGCCACGCACATGTCGTTCCGGGACGTGACCCGGAACATGGGCGACCGCCCGGAGCTGCCGTCGGAGGGCGCGTCTTCGGAGCCGGCGCAGGCGAGCGCCGTGGGCCTCCCGCCTGCGGTCTGACGCTCCGCGGACGTCACAGCTGCTCGTTCAACCAGCGGATGATCGACTCCTTGATCGATCCATCCCGGGTCGACGCGGCCCCGCTCGGCGGTGGTGCGCCGTTCGTGCGGCGGCCCTCGAAGTCGAACTGCAGCGGTTCCGCCGCCGGGCCGGGGCGCGGCCCGGTCAGCGCGGGCGCCACCGTGGTGGCCGGCTTCGCGCGGGACCTCATTTCTCCCCCCGCGGGAGTTTGTCGTACTTGCAGAGGAGGTCGTCGACCGCCTCGCGAAGGTATTCGCTCTGGGCGACGCGCGTCTTGCGCGACAGCTCGCGGAGCTTCTCCGCCTGGGTCTCCGGCACCAGCACGTGCGTGGAGACGACACCGTTGCGGCGCGACGGCGACGGCGCGACCGGATGCTCCGCGATCTCCGCGTCAGACGCGGCGCTTCCACTCAAGTCCTGCATGTCCCCTCCCTGTCGGTGGCGCTACAGGCTGCTACCGAGGTGTGGCGGGATTTGATGCGAGATGTAGCGGGAGTCAAAAAAGCAGCGCGTCGAAACGTCCGACATCGCGCGGAGCGGTCCGTATGTCGCGGGCCAAATGGATCGTTGACTCGCCACGGGGGGCCCCGGCAGCTTCCGTCTGCTTAGAAAATTCCGGCCCGGCGAGTGCCGGGGAGGTCGTTCGTTCCGCGCGTTGTCATCCTGGCTTCCGTCGCGCTGTTCCTCGCCTGCCAGACCGCTCCGCCCGAAGCGCCGCCCCAGTGGTCCGATCTCGAGGGCGTGCCCGCGGACTTCGCAGACGGCATCGACAACGTTCGCACCGACGAGGAGATCCGCGCCGCGGTGGTCGAAAGCGACCCCACGTACGCCGCGAGCCCGGCGGCCTCGATCACCGCCGAGGACGTTTCCCGCTGGAACGAGGCCTACGCCTGGGGCCACCACAGCGCTTCGGGCTATCTGACCGCAGAGAGCGATCCGGTCTTTGCCGCGAGCACCGCCGCCAGCATCAGCGCCGCAGACGTCTCCAACTGGAGCGCTGCGTTCGCGTGGGGCGATCACGCCGCCGCCGGGTACCTGAAGTCGGAGAGCGATCCGTCGTTCTCGGCGAGCCCCGCCGCAGGCATCACCGCGGCGGACGTGACCCACTGGAACGCCGCGTTCGCGTGGGGCGATCACGCCCGCCGGGTACCTGACCTCGGAGAGCGATCCGTCGTTCTCCTCGAGCGCCGCCGCGGGCATCTCCTCGACCGACGTGACCCACTGGAACGAGGCGTACACTTGGGGCGATCACGCTCTGGCCGGCTACCTCACCCAGGAGAGCGACCCGAAGATTGGCGCGCTGACGAGTGGCGCCGTGCCGCGTTGGGACGGTAATCAGCTCGTGGACAGCGCCATCTCCGAGGCGAACGGGAAGGTGAAGATCGGCCAGACGACCGGTAATGCCGACGTCACCATCTCGTCCTATGCCCACTTCGGCGCCCCGGTCGGTTCTGCCTCGACGAAGTCCTGCTCCCTCTCCAGCAGCTTCCTCTGGACCCACACCGTGCCCAGCGGGGCCGCCTGCAACACCTACTGCACGAGCCACGGCTTCGTGGGCGGTTTCGTCACCGCGACCGGTTCGAAGTTCTGCGTCGGGTCAATGTGCAGCTACATCACCGATTTCGAGACCTGCGCGCTCGGCAGCGTGGGCAACAACGGGTCCTGCGACGGCTGCGCGAATTCCTTCGTGTGTACGTGCCAGGGGCCGGGGACAAACTTCAGCGGCATCGTCCACTTCGGAGACAAGGTCGGGATCGGCACTTCTGACCCGGCCAGCCCGCTGCAGGTGAAGGGCTATCTCCAGCTTGGCGCCACCAGCGGCGCGCCGCCCGCCGCGGACTGCGACGAAGCGCGTGAGGCCGGGCGCATGCTCGTCGATCCCGCCAGCTCGACGCTCTGGGTGTGCGGCAACTCCGGCTGGTTCTCCAAATAGCCGCGGCCCCGAAACACCAGGCCCCCGGCTCTCCGAAGAGAACCGGGGGCCCGTTGTGGCTAGGGTCGGACTTGAACCGACTACCTGCGGATTATGAGACCGCCGCTCTAACCAGCTGAGCTACCTAGCCGTTGAAGCGGGCGGTTCTTTACCGTCGCGCGAGCGGTGCTGCAAGGCCGCAGTCGCCGAAGCGGCGCACGCCCGCCCGATCTCCCTCCGCGCGACGGAGACTCCGAAGGCTCAGAAGACGCGGCCGCCGAGCTCCGGGTGCGGCGCCTCGAGGATCTCCACCGCCTGAAGAAGCGACGGATCGACGGCGCCCGCAGCGCCCTCCAGTGCGGCCTGCACCATGTCCAGCGCGCCGGTGAGGACGAAGTACCCCTTGCCGCCGATGCCCCGCGCCAGGTGAAGCTGTATCAGCCGGACCTCGGCGCGCTTGAGCGCCGTGTCGCAGGCCAAAAGCGCGGACGCCACGGTGTGCGTCTCCACGACGCCGATCGACTCCTCCCAGCCGGGTTCGAAGCCTCCGTCCAGCGCGTCCCGCAGCCCGTCCGCGGCCCGGGGCAGATACAGCTTGTCCAGCAGCGTGGAGCCGGCCGCCTCGACACCGGCCTGGAACGACTCCTCCACGTGCGCCTCCGGGCCGTGGAACAGAAGCAGGTACTTGCCCGGCGTGACCGGTTCGGCGCGGTGCAGGGACACCTTCGCGCGCTTGACCACCGCGTCGGCGACGATCATTCCCCGAGCGATCGACTCGAGCTCGAGCAGCGCGATGGCAGGGCCGGCGATCACCTCAGACGATCCGGAAGTAGTCCTTGAGCGTGCACCGCCGCTCGCGGGTGAAGTGCACCGCGGTGGTCAGCCCCTCGCCGGTGGGGGAGGCGATGGTAAACGACGTGTAGCCCTCGCCGCCGAAGCCCAGCCCCGCGTAGGAGGGGCCGTTCTTCACGAAGATGGACGTGTTGATGACCTTCGCCATCGCGTGGAGGTTGTCGAGCGAGGTGGAGTGCATGGTGGCGGTGTGCCCGAACCCATGCTCCGCCTGGACGGCCGCGGCGATGCAGTCGTCCACCGTGGGCATCCGCACGAAGCCGATCACCGGCATCAGCAGCTCGGCCTGGACGAACGGGTGCGTCGGATCCACCTCGGCGAAGAGCAGCCGGGTGCCGGAAGGGACGCGGATGCCTGCGGCCTCGGCGATCTTCGTGGCGTCGCGGCCCACCCACTCCTTGTTCGGGTGGCCGTCCACCACCACCATCTTCTCCAGCCGGTGGATCGCCGGGCCGGTCACCTCGAACGCGCCGTTGGCGATCATGTGCTTCTTCAGCGAGTCGGCGATCTCCGAGACCGCGAAGACCTCCTTCTCCACGATGCACACGATGTTGTTGTCGAACGACGCGCCGTTGACGATGTCCCGCGCTGCCTTCTCCACGTGCGCGGTCTCGTCTACCACCGCGGGCGGGTTGCCCGGGCCGGCGGCGATCGCCCGCTTGCCGGAGTTCATCGCGGCCCGCACCACCGCGGGGCCGCCGGTCACCACCAGCAGGCGAACGTTCTTGTGCTTCATCAACGCCTGCGCGGAGTCGATGGTCGGCTCGGCCAGCGCGCACAGGAGGTTCTCCGGCCCGCCCGCGGAGACGATCGCCTCATTCAGCAGCTCGACGTGCCGCGCGGACACGCGCTTCGCGCTGGGGTGGACGTTGAACACGACGGCGTTCCCGCCCGCCACCATGCCGATCCCGTTGTTGAGGATGGTCTCGGTGGGGTTGGTGGTGGGCGTGATGGAGCCGATCACCCCGAACGGTGCGCGTTCGGTGATGGTGAGGCCGTGATCGCCGGAGTACGCCACCGGCCGCAGGATCTCCGTGCCGGGCGTCTTGTTCGCCACCAGCAGGTTCTTCTTGAGCTTGTCCTCGACGCGCCCGAGCTTCGTCTCCTCCACCGCCATCCGCGACAGTTCTTCGTTGTGACGGCGGGTGGTCTCGCGCATCGCCTCGATCACCCGGTCCCGGACCTCGAGCGGCGTGTCGCGCCAGACCTCGAAGGCGGCGAGCGCGGCGTCGGTGGCATGGTCCAGATCGTCGAAGATGCCCTTGCGCGAACGGTGGAACGCCGGAGCGCGCGGGGGAGGGGAGGCGACCTGCGGCGGCGCCAGGTACGTCCCATACCGCCGCTCGGCGCCGCGCCGATCGTCTTCGTGGCCGAGTGGCCGCTCCGCCGGGCGGTTCTGCGGCTGCGGGAGATCGCCCAGCTCCTTCGAGAGCCTCCGGACGACCTGCTCCACGATGGCGTCGATCTGACTGTCGTTCAGGGCCATGCGGTCACCTGTGCATCGAGGCCGGGCCGCCGGCCGCCTTCAGGACGCGCGTGCCGGCGCCACCTTCTGCGGCTGCGAGCCTTCCACGTAGATGTGGGCAGCTTCCTGTTCGTACACCACCAGAATCCGCTCCACTCCGGCCTGCGCGCTCACCTTGCCCACCAGCATCTCGACCTGGGCGGTGCCCTTCTCGCCGCGCGCGCGGATCGTCTTGCGGACCATCTGCGTCGTCACTCCTTCGAGTAGGTCAGCGTGCCGCCTACTTCGATCTGGTCGACGATCGCCATGATCGTCGCGTCGACGGGGCGGTCTTTGGTCACCTTTGTCTGGCGAGCCGACGAGCCGGAGGCATACAGCACCACCTCGCCGACTCCGGCGCCCACCGCGTCCACCGCCACCACGAGCGTGGAGGTGGGCTTGTTCTCCATGTCCAGACCGCGGACCAGGAGGAACTTGAGACCCTCCAGCTCGCGCTCCTTGCGCGTGGAGACGACGGTGCCGACGACCTTGCCGATCTGCACGGCCTAGCTCTGACCCAGCTCCGCCTTCGCCTTGTCCTGGCGGCCCAGCGGGAGCACGAGATCGATGTTCGGGTGCGGACGGGGGATCACGTGGACCGAGACCAGCTCGCCCACGCGCTCGGCGCCGCGCGCGCCGGCCTCGGTGGCCGCCTTCACCGCGGCGACGTCCCCGCGCACGATCGCGGTCACGTAGCCGCCGCCAATCTTCTCGTAGCCGACGAGCTCGACGCGGGCGGCCTTCACCATCGCGTCCGCCGCTTCGACCATGCCCACGAAGCCCTTCGTCTCAATCAGCCCCAGCGCCTCTGCCATTGTGGATCCCTCTTCTGGTTACTTGTCCTTGAACGGCGCCGGCTCCTTGCCGGTGACCGCCTTGAGCGCGTTCACCGCCGCCTGCGCCGCCGAATCGATCTCCGACTCGCTGCCCGCCATGTAGAGGCGGCCGAACGCGCCGAACGGCGTCACGTCGATCAACTTCACGTCCGCGGCCTTCTCCGCCTCGTTGGCCGCCAGCGCCGCGTAGGCCGCGGGTTCGGTCTCGAGGATGAACAGCGACTGCCCGGGTTCGATCATCGACCCGAAGCGGATCCGGTCGAGGATCATCGCGTGCATCGGCTCGATGGCGCGGATGATCGTGTTCGACACCAGCTTCGGCTTGATGCGGTCCTCCACCGTCACCCCGAGGTGCGAGAGGATCGCCTCGCCGGCGCTGCGCACCTCTCCTTTGTCCTCGTGGTGCACCTCCAGCAGGCCGTAGGCGCGTTCGACCACCAGCGTCGCAGGGTGGACCGCGGTCTGCTTGAGCGCCACGTCGATGAGGCCGTGGATCGCCATGCCCGGGGCGATCTCCACGAACAGCGAGGCGACGTAGGGAACCGGGTAGTACCCGCGGCAGGTGGTGCAGATGTGCGCGGCGAGCTGGGGCTGGAGCGAATCGAGGAAGACGTACGTCCGAAGACTCGTGGCCAAGGCCCCTCCCGACGGGAAAAGTCCGCGGCGGTATAGCTGCCCCAATCGCGCACATCAAGAGATCCGTTGAGCGCTGGACGGGAGGCCAGGCGTCCCCTTGCGGCCGGTGGAGAATCAGCACTGCC